>NZ_CP016804.1:0-347657 GCF_001886955.1 Halodesulfurarchaeum formicicum
GTTTATCAGTAAACGAGAATAGTATAGGCTGTTTTCTTTACTGGTTTACGGATACTGTTTTCACATCACCACCATAAATCTTCCCTAGTTCAGTAGCGGGGGACACTCACCCTGTTTCGTCGCTCCACACGAAACGAAGGGGTGGGGGGCTAGGGAGAAATCGCGCCCGATCCCAGTCGTTAAGCCCTCCATATCCTGAAAATATTGTTTTTGCAACTAATCTGCTGTCGAACAATCCGTTTCACCGCCCGCTCAGTCGTCGGTAAACCCGATCGGTTTCGCTCCCGTTCTGATCCGGTGGACCGATACCTTTTTGTCCGTCCCAGATCCGTGATTTCATCTGCATCAACTGGACGGGGAGGTACCTGGTGTGGCCCCTCTAATTGCCCGGAGCGGGGCGCTGCAATGCGTTTCCACCCGGTATCCTCCGCTGTCCCACTCGAACCGGGGGACATGACACATGGAAGAGGAAGGCCACACATCGGAAACACACGGGGCGGAACGAGACTTCGAGGTGGATCTCGACGAGGTCCTCGAAGACGAGTCCGAGACCGATCAGGGACTCTTCGACGATCTCCTCTCGGGCAAACCCATCTTCGAGAACAAGGAGGTCCTCCGTCCCTCCTATACGCCACACGAACTGCCACATCGGACCGACCAGATCAACAAGATGGCGACGATCCTCGTCGCCGCGCTCCGCGGGGAGACGCCCTCGAACATCCTCATCTACGGGAAGACCGGGACCGGGAAGACCGCGAGCGCGAAGTTCGTCAGCCAGGAGCTCGAGGCGACCTCCGAGAAGTACGACGTCCCCTGTCGAGTCGAGTACATCAACTGTGAGGTGACCGACACCCAGTACCGAGTCCTGGCTCAGCTCGCGAACACGTTCATCGAACGCAACCAGGCCTACGTCGAGGACCGACTGACCGATCTCGAGGACCTCCACGAGCGTGCCCGCGTGGATTCTGCCATCCTGGCGGACTCGAACTACGATTCACTCGGGGATCTCCAGGCCGAGATCGACCGACTCGAAGCCGATCGGGCCGAGATGGAGCCGGTCCCGATGACCGGGTGGCCAACCGACCGGGTGTACTCGACGTTCTTCGAGGCCGTGGACTACGTCGAGCGGGTCGCGGTCATCATGCTCGACGAGATCGACAAACTCGTCGAGAAAAGCGGTGACGACGTCCTTTATAATCTCTCCCGGATGAACTCGGAACTGGAGAACTCACGGGTCTCGATCATCGGCATCTCGAACGATCTGAAGTTTACTGACTTCCTCGACCCGCGAGTCAAGTCCAGCCTGGGCGAGGAGGAGATCGTCTTCCCGCCCTACGACGCCAACCAACTCCGGGACATTTTGACCCACCGGGCGGACGTCTCCTTCAAGGACGATGCCCTCTCCGAGGATGTTATTCCCCTCTGTGCGGCGTTTGCCGCTCAGGAGCACGGTGACGCCCGACGTGCCCTCGATCTGCTCCGGACCGCGGGGGAACTCGCCGAACGCGAACAGGCCGAACAGGTCACCGAGGAACACGTTCGGAAGGCCCAGGACAAGATCGAACTCGATCGGGTCGTCGAGGTCGTCCGGACCCTCCCCACGCAGTCGAAACTCGTCCTCTATGCCATCGTCCTCCACGAGAAACACGGGGTGCGGAACATCAACACCGGCGAGGTCTACAACATCTACAAGCGACTTTGCACCGAAATCGACGCCGACGTGTTGACCCAGCGCCGGGTCACCGATCTCATCAGCGAACTCGACATGCTCGGGATCGTCAACGCGGTCGTGGTGAGCAAGGGTCGTTACGGCCGGACCAAGGAGATCAGCCTCTCGGTCCCGGTCGACGAGACCGAGACGGTCCTGCAGGCGGACTCACGCATCGGTGACGTGGGGGATGTGTCTCCGTTCCTCCAGGCGCGTTTCGATGGCGATCACAACTGACCGGCAGCCCCCATTTTCCGGGTCGAGAATTCCGCCAGCATCCGCAGTGAGCCGAATTGAGCGACCAGAATTGCTCCGTGAACCGGACAGCCGACGGAGTTATTAGGTTCACGGCACCACCCTTTTATTGATGGTAGCTGGTCCGCTGAGGGACGTCGACACGCCCGATACCCAGGCCGTGTTCGCCGCCCTCGAGGACAGCGATTGCCGCCGGATCATCGAGCATCTGGACGATCCGCGAACGGCAAAAGAACTCTCCGAGAACTGCGATCTGCCGCTCTCGACGACCTACCGGAAACTCGACATTCTCACCGAGGCCTCGTTGCTCTCCGAGCGGACCGTGATCCAGTCGGATGGACACCACACGACCCAGTACGAGGTCGCCTTCGAACGGGTTCAGATCGGCCTCGACGAGGACCACGACATCGAGGTCGCGATCCAGCGCCAGCCCGAGTCGACGGACGAACGGCTTGAAACCCTCTGGGCGGAGGTGCGACGCGAAACATGATCGACCCGATGGGATTTATCGTCCTCCTGAAAAGCGCCTCGCTGCTGCTGGGCGGGCTCATCACGTTCTACGCGTTCCGGGCCTACAACCGGACCCAGGCCCGCCCCCTCAAGCTCCTCTCGGTCGGGTTCGGCATCGTCACGCTCGGGGCCCTGCTGGGTGGGGTCGTCGACACGTTTCTCGTCATGACACGCGAGTGGGCGATCACGGTCGAGAGCGCCCTCGCCGTGATCGGCTTTGGCGTGATTCTCTACTCGCTTTACGCTAATTGAGAACCCGGGCCGATCCCGATTGTGCCGCCAGCGAAGAGGGTGGCCGAGAGCCCCGGTAACGTCAGGTCCGAGGCGACGAGTCGAATCCAGCCCACCCAGGGAATCCGGACGACGGCCCGTCCCTTGACCCACTCGGGCTCGACGACGGTACTGATGCCCCTGGTCTGATCGTAGTAGTCGTTGGTCACCCGGTTGTCCCCCTTCGTGATGAACCCGGCGTGGGGAGCCGGGCAGGCGGCCAGATCCGCACACGAACTGGCGTCGATTACGTCCGGGTCGGCCCGATCGTACCAGTTCTCGTCGGCTTCGACGTAGAGATGCGCACGATGGATGATCGGTGTCGCGGCGGCCGAACCGGAGGGGCGATAGACGATCACGTCACCAGGCCCACCGAACCGGTGGTAATCGTTTTCGGCCCCGGCCGCCGCCGTGACGACGCCCGTGTCTCCGACGGCGAATGCCGGCTCGAACCGGTTTTCGTCCATCACGAGCACGAGATCGCCCTTCTGGAGGTGTGGCTCCATGCTGTCGCTCTCGACGGCGACCAGCGGTGGCCACACGCCGCTGATCGCAAAGAGGACGAATCCGACCGCAACCACGATCAGCAAACTGACGACGATCTCTCGCAGGAACTGCACGGTGCTGTGATCTGTCGTCCCGAGCCAGGTAAGCGCCGCTCGGGGGCTGGAACGTGGATCTGGACGGGTGTCCTGGGACCGACGACGCGTGGGCCCGCGTGTGTGACGGGAATCGGAACGGCCCTCCTCTTCGGGCCGATCGCCCCACCTGGTCTCTTTTGTCCCCTCGTCACGACCCATGGCCCGATGTACAGTGGTTTGTGGTTTCAACCTTCCCATGCCCACGGCGAGGGCAGTCGCTATGCTTTTGGGGCAAGTCCCCTTCCTTTGCTGCGTGCCGCGTGCGTCGCCCGTCCGGATCGTGAAACAGCTCACCGCGGCCGGCTACAACGCCGATCGCGAAGCCGTCACGCTGTTAGCCGGCGCGCCGGACCCGGACCGAGCCGTCGAGGCCCTTCTCGACCAGATCGAGTCCGAGACGGTGACTATCACTGCCGGGGAGGTACGGGCGGTCCTGAACGGGGCCACCCACCGAACCGACGATACCACCGTTTCGGGTGGAGGGGAAACAAGCACAAATCGATCGAAAGCGGCCGCGTCCGCAGCTGAAGTAACGGGGGTCGAACAGGCCGATCAGGAAGCGTCAAATCGATCGCCCCGCGACCCGGCTGAACCCATCGTCCACGGGGACATGACCGGCGAGAGCACTGGAACCGGCGAGTACGAGGACTTCGTGTCCGTGTTTCGGGACCGCTACGAACGGCTTTCGGCCATGCTTCGCGGGCGGGTCAAACACCGCCCGACCGACGCGCTCGAATCGATGCCCGGGGGCGCTGAGGGCGCGCTCATCGGGCTGGTGACCGACATCCGTTCGACGCGAAACGGGCACTGGCTCGTCGAACTCGAGGACACGAACGGAACCTTCCCGGCGTTGGTGATGAAAGACCGGGAGTTCGCCTCGGCCGTCGAGGAACTCCTTCTCGACGAAGTCATCGCCGTCCAGGGAACGCTCTCCGACGATGGCGGGATTCTCTTCGTCGATGACCTCTTTTTCCCCGACGTTCCCCGGACGTTCGAACCCTCGACCGCCGACAGACACGTGCAGGCCGCCCTGGTGAGTGACCTCCACGTCGGGAGCCAGGAGTTCCTCGACGGGGCCTGGGCGGATTTCGCCGACTGGCTGCACTCACCCGCGGCCGACGCCGTCGAGTACCTGCTGATCGCCGGGGACATGGTCGAGGGCGTGGGGGTCTACCCCGACCAGGACGAGGAACTCGATATTATCGACATCTACGAGCAGTACGAGGCCTTCTCGGAGCGGCTCAAGGCCGTCCCCGGGGACATGGAGATCGTGATGGTCCCCGGCAACCACGACGCGGTGCGACTGGCCGAACCCCAGCCGGCTTTCGAGCCCGAACTGCGGAAGATCATGTCAGCTCACGACGCCCATATCTACAGCAATCCCTCGACAGTCACCCTGGAGGGAGTCTCGATCCTGCTCTATCACGGCGTCTCCCTGGACGAACTCGTCGCGGAGCTCCCCATGCCGGAGGTCAGTTACGACCAGCCGGATCAGGCCATGGCCCAGCTCCTGAAGAAACGCCACGTCGCCCCGAAGTACGGTGGGAAGAACCGGATCGCCCCGGAGAAACAGGACTATCTCGTCATCGAAGACATCCCGGACGTGGTACACTCGGGCCACGTTCACAAACTCGGTGTCGGAGCTTACAACGACGTCAGACTGGTGAACTCCGGCTGTTTCCAGGGCCAGACCGCTTTCCAGCGGAGCGTCAACATCTCCCCCGACGTGGGGACCGCGCCGATTCTGGATCTGGACACCCTTGAGGTAACCGTGCGGAAGTTCGCCTGAAGCCCGCGTTTTGTCCTGCGAACGGGGGCCAATCCGGCGGCACAGGAAGGACACAGTTATGATTACCCATCCGTTACCCCAGCCTATGCACCTCTCTACCACGGCACGGAGGCATCTGGTATGCGGGTAGTCACCAAGTTTGGCGGGACGAGTCTGGGCAGCGGCGAGCGTATCGACCGGGCCGCGGATTCTATTGCGGAGGTTGCCGAGGCGGGCCACGAGATCGCAGTCGTCGCGAGTGCGATGGGTGATACGACCGACGAACTCCTCGACGCGATCGAGTTCGAGGCGACTGACCGGGACGAAGCCGAAATCGTCTCGATGGGGGAACGAACCAGTGTTCGGCTCCTCAAGGCCGCGCTCACCGCCAGAGGGATCGACAGTGTCTTTGTCGAACCCGGCCACCCCGACTGGCCGGTCGTCACGAACGAACTGGGCGAGGTCCTCCCCGAGGAGACCCGCCGGCGAGCCCAGGCCCTCTCCAGGAAACTCGGGGACGTCGTCCCGATAATCACGGGATTCCTCGCGGAGGATCCCGAGGGCAACATGACCACGCTCGGCCGCGGTGGGAGCGACACGACGGCCATCATGCTCGGGCAGTACATGGACGCCGACCAGGTGGTCATCGTCACCGACGTCGAAGGGGTCATGACCGGGGACCCGAACGTCGTCGAGGGGGCCCAGAACGTCGGGGAGATCACCGTCGACGAACTCCGAAACCTCTCGTTCCGGGGGGCCGAGGTCGTCGCCCCGAGCGCGCTCAGCTACAAGGACGAGGACCTGACCGTCCGGGTTATTCACTACCAGCACCGGGACATCCTCTCCGGGGGGACCACGATCGAGGGCAAGTTCGAGCACATGGTCGACATGCGTGAGGAACCACTGGCCTGTCTCACCGTCGCCGGCCGTTCGATTCGAACCAGTCCGGGGATTCTCCACAAACTCTCGGGGGCGCTCTACGAGGCCGACATCAACGTCGACGCGGTGGCCTCGGGAATGGACTCCATCACGTTCTACGTCGGGGTGGACGTCGCTGACACCGCCGAGAACGTCCTCCACGACAAGATCCTCAAGACCAACACCCTCTCCAGTGTCACCGTTACCGAGGACATCGCCGTCATTCGGGTCCTGGGGACCGAGTTCCCGGATCAACCCGGTGTCGTTCAGGATATCGTCGGCCCGCTGGCCGGAGCTCACATCAACCTGGTCGACGTGATCACGAGTGCCACATCCGTTGCGGCCTTCGTCCCCTGGGCGGACCGCGAGAAGGCCCTGGAGATCGTCCAGAACGCGTTTTGAACTCGTGGGACGGTCGTGGGAACGACCGCCACACCAATGGCTTTTGATCCCCTACGGCCGGTCGTGGACCCGCTACGGGTCCAGTGTCTCATGGAACTCGCATACGGCCCCGTTCCGTCACGTCGACTCGGACAGAGTCTCGGCATCAACAACGTCCCGCCCACGACCTGCACCTACGCCTGTGTGTACTGTCAGCTCGGTTCGACGACTAACCCCGAGACGGACCGCCAGGCGTTTTTCGACCCCGCGGAAATCGAGTCGGCGATCGAGGACCGACTCGCGGCGCTCGGGCCCGAGGAGACAGTCGACTACGTCACCTTTGTCCCCGACGGGGAGCCGACCCTGGATGCCAACCTTGGCGAGACGATCGACCGATTACAACGCTTTCCCGTGGACGTCGCGGTTATCACCAACGGGTCGCTCCTCCGGCTGGAATCGGTCCGTGCGGATCTCGCCCGGGCCGACTGGCTCTCGGTCAAGGTCGATGCCGCCGATCACGAGGTCTGGACGCAGGTCGACCGCCCGCACGGGGCGGTCGACTTCGAGGCGGTCCGGGACGGCATAGTGCGATTCGCTCGTGACTTCGAGGGCACGTTGACGACCGAAACGATGCTCGTCGCCGGAGTCAACGACGGGGCCGCGGTCGAACCAACTGCGGAACTCGTCGGGGAAATCGCCCCAGACACCGCATTCGTGGCTGTCCCCCCCCCCCCCCCCGACGAGGAGTGGGTGGAGCCACCCGACGAAGCCGAAGTTACCCGGGCCTATCGGACCTTCTCCGAGTACGTCGATGACGTGGAGTATCTGATCGGTGCGGAGGGAGATACTTTCGCTAGCACGGGCGATCCCCGGACCGACCTGCTGGGCGTGACGGCGGTCCACCCCATGCGGGCCTCCCAGGTGTCGGCCTTGCTGGACCGCGAGGACGCCGACTGGTCGGTTGTCGAGGACCTCCTCGATGCGGGCGAACTGATCGAACTCGAGTACGACGCGGAAACCTTCTACGTGCGTCCCATCAGCCCCGACCGGCATTAATTCGGAGCCAGGCGATCGACGACGAACCCCTGACCGACCGAGACGACGATCATTACGGCCCCGAGCACGACGGCAAATTCGACCTCGAAGTAATATAGAAAGAGCGGGAGCAGCGGGAGTTTGATCGCCCGGTTGTAGAGGAACACGGCGATCAGCCCGTTTCGCATACCCTCGTCCTGGAAATCCCGAAGCAGCGCATACCAGGCGTAGACCGGGCCGTGGCTGAGCAACCCGCCGAGGGCAGCGAGTAGATAGCCCACCCAGCCCGATTCGGCACCGACGTACCGAGCGACGACCTGTGGTCCGAGGGCGTACTTGCTCAGTCCGACGAGGACAGTTACCCCGACCAGCACCGGGGCGATCCGGCCGAGGATGGCCAGACTCTGATCGAGTGCCGCCCGTGTCCCGGCGGGGTCGAAGCTGAAACTGAAAAGATAGAGCAAGCCAACGGCGATGAGGGCGTAGATCCCACTGGGCCGGGCCGAGGCCGCTCCGGGGTTCCTGGCTGAATCGGTCACGCGAAACCCCCCACGAGTCGAACGGTTACGATGGCCACCAGAATCGCGCTCAGGGCGCTCGTCGCGTTCCGAACCAGTGCGAAGCGGCGACCCAACAACGCCGCCTCCGCGGGGAGCTGAACGAGGCCGACGGTGACCCAGGCGACGAGGAAAGCGGTAACGGCCTCGAGTCGAACACCGTCTGACAGTAGCTCCCCGCCGATGACGTAACTCGTCACGGCGTTCCCCGTCGAGAGACTCCCCGAAACGGTGCCGAGGAGCATATCGAGCCCACCGGACCCGGTGAAGACTGCCTGAAGCTGCGCCGGCGAGACGAACGTCCGGAACAGTCCCAACAGGAAAACGACGCTGAGAATGATCGGAAGGGCCTTTCCCATCCCCCGCACCGCCCCAGCCATCGCGGCTTTGAGCCCGTCTTCTCGCTCCGCCATCGACCGGGAGTGTGACGGCCAGCAAGTTCGACATTTCGGTGCGAGCCCGATATCTCGAGGATCGCTATCCTTTTTCGGCTTCCAGCACGAGCCCGTCCATGGCTTGCAGTGACAGGGCGGACCGGGGATGTGGTGGCCCGTGACCTGGCGACTCGTTCAGGAGGGGCAGTTCGACGCGGCGAGTAACATGGCACTCGATCAGGCGATCCAGGAGCGGGTCGCCGAGGGCGCGGATCCGGTCATCAGGTTCTATCGCTGGGAGCCCGCAGCGGTAAGTATCGGCTACTTCCAGTCCCTCGAACGTGAGGTCGATATCGAGGCCTGTGAGTCGGCCAACATCGACTACGTCCGTCGCCGAACTGGGGGCGGGGCGGTCTACCACGACCCGACCGGGGAGCTCACCTACTCGGTGATCGCCCCCGAAGAGAACTATTCGGCGGCCATCGAGGCGAGCTACCGGGAGATCTGCGAGCGGGTCCTCGACGGGTTCGACCGCCTGGGCATCGATGCCGACTTCGCGCCGATCAACGACATCGAGTACGACGGTCGGAAGCTCTCGGGGAACGCCCAGACCCGCCGAAACGGCGTGTTGCTCCAGCACGGGACACTCCTCTATGATCTCGACCCCGAAGAGATGTTCACGGCCCTGTCCGTCGACGAGGAAAAACTGGCAGACAAAGCCGTCGAGGCCGCCCGAAATCGGGTCGCCACCGTTAGCTCGGTGAGCGACGCCTCGATGGAAGACCTTCGATCGGCGATGATCGAGGCGTTTACCGCCGGCCGAGACTATCGAATCGACGACTATCGCGCTGCGGAACTCGACCGGGCCGAGACGCTGGCCGAGGAGAAGTACCGGACCGACGCCTGGAATCGCGACCGCTAGAGGCGATCAGGTTCGACCCCGTCGTCGAGGGCGTTCTCGACCCAGAGCTCACCGGCTCGATAGGAGGACCGGACGGTCGGAGCCGCGGCGACGTATTTGAATCCCTGCGCCTCGCCGTACTCGCGGTAGGCCTCGAACTGCTCGGGTGGAACGTACTCCTGTACTTCCGGGTGGTCGGCGGAGGGCCGCAGGTACTGTCCGATGGTGAGCAAGTCGACGGCCGCGCCCCGCAGATCGTCCATCGCGTCGGTGACCTCGGCTTCGGTTTCCCCGAACCCGACCATGAGGGCGCTTTTCGTGAAGATGGTCTCATCGAGTTTCTTTACGCCTTCGAGTACCGACAGGGACTGATAATAGGCCGCTCGTGGATCCCTGAGCTCGCCCTGGAGCCGGCGAACCGTCTCCAGGTTGTGCCCGATCACGTCGGGGCCGGCCCGGACGATGGTGCGCAGGGCGTCGGTCGAGCCCATGAAATCGGGAATGAGTACCTCGATGGTGGTTTCGGGATTTCGCTCGCGGACGGCACGAATGCAGTCAGCGAAGTGTTCAGCGCCGCCGTCGGGCAGGTCGTCCCGGTCGACCGAGGTGAGGACCACATAGGAGAGATCCAGGTCCTCGACCGCCCCGGCCAGTCGATCGGGCTCTGTCGGGTCAGGCGGACTCGGTGACCCGGTTGGCACGTCACAGAACGAACAGTCCCGCGTGCAGGTGTCCCCGAGGATCATGAACGAGGCGGTGCGCTCCTGGGACCAGCACTCCTCGCGATTGGGGCAGGAGGCTCCCTCACAGACGGTGTTCAGGTCCCGATCCGCGACGGTCTCGTGAACGGCGTGGTGCTGTCGATCGACTCCGGAGAGCTCAGCCCGGAGCCACGCTGGTTTCCGCTGGGCCATGGCCCGGCTTTTTCGAGCCCGCAATATAACGATAGTGGCACACCGACAGATCCGGGCTTTGCTGATCAGATTCGCCCGACGCCGACGCCGAATTTGCACTTACGCACACGAATCCCCAGGAAGAGTTAGGGGTCGCCATCCCTCACACAGCCTATGCGCTCGTATCTCTCGAAGATGGTGAGCAGTACCCGGCTTCCGCCTCGCGAGGAACGCGAGACGGCCATCGAGGCGGCCGGCTACAACGTGTTCAACCTCGACGCCGAAGCCGTGTACATCGACCTGTTGACCGACAGCGGGACCGGCACCATGAGCGACGAGCAGTGGGCCGCCCTCTTTCGCGGCGACGAGGCCTACGCGGGGAGTTCGAGTTTCAGCGCCTTCGAGGACGCCGTCGAATCGGTCATGGGCTTCGAACACGTCGTTCCCGCTCACCAGGGCCGAGGCGCGGAGAACGTCCTCTACGGGACGCTGTTCGAGGACGGCGACGTGGTCCCGAACAACACCCATTTCGACACCACGCGTGCACACGTCGCGAACGCGGGCGCGAACCCGGTGGACTGTCCGGTCGAGGATGCCATGGATCCGGACGCCCCCGGCGACTTCAAGGGCAATCTCGATCTCGACTGCGTGCGGGCACTCGCCGATGAGCACGGGGCCGAGTCGATCCCGGCGATCGTGTTGACGATCACCAACAACTCCGCGGCGGGTCAGCCCGTCAGTGTCGAAAACACCCGCGAGGCGAGTGCGCTGGCCGAGGAACTCGACGTGCCGCTGGTCGTCGATGCCTGCCGGTTCGCCGAGAACGCACACTTCGTCAAACAGCGCGAGGCGGAGTTCGCGAACGCGAGTGTCGCCGAGATCGCCCGCGAACAGCTCTCGTATGCCGACGCGGTGGTCATGAGCGCCAAGAAAGACGGCATCACCAACATCGGCGGGTTCGTGGCCGTCCGGGATCCCGACCTGTTCGAACAGGTCAAACAGCGGGCGATCCTCTACGAGGGCTTTACGACCTACGGCGGGATGGCCGGCCGGGATCTTGAGGCCCTGGCAGTCGGGCTCCGCGAGGCCGTCGAGGACGAGTACGTGACTCAGCGGGTGGGACAGACCCAGGCGCTGGGCGACGCACTCGATGCGGCCGGGGTCCCGATCTACCAGCCAGTCGGCGGCCACGCCGTCTACCTCGACGCCGAGAAGATGGTGCCCGAGGTGCCGGCATCCCAGTTCCCGGGCCAGGCCCTGGTGGTCGAACTGTACCGCCAGGGCGGTGTGCGGGCCGTGGAACTCGGGAGCTTTGCGTTTCCCGGCACCGACCGACCGGAACTGGTTCGCCTCGCGCTCCCTCGGCGGACCTATCACCGCGAACACATCGATCACGTCGTCGAGACGGCGGCGGCAGTCCTGGAGACGGCTGATTCGGTCCCCGGCTACGAGATCGTCGCCGAACCGCCAAACGAGGAACTCCGGCACTTCTCCGCGGAACTGAAACCCGTCTGAGCTACCGGCCGTCACGCAAGCGGGTGGCCGTCGACCGTGGCAACCCGGCTTCGATTGTGGCCTGCTCGACCTGAGGGATGTCGTAGGACACTCGACGGGCCTCGACAGAGATAGAATCGAGATCCAGCACCGCGTAGGCCGCTCTGGGGTCCCGATCCCGGGGTTGGCCCACGCTCCCGGGGTTGACGATCACGCCCTCGGAAGTCTCCGCGACGTGCTGTACGTGGGTGTGGCCGAGGACGAGGACAGACTCCTCGCCGAGCAGATCCGGCCCGAACTCCTCCGGGTAGGTGTAGTGATCCGGGTCCGCCGGGTGGCCGTGCACGACTTTCACCCGGCCGTCGAAAACGTGTCGCTCGGTCGGCAGGCCGTCGAGGAAGGCGATCTGATCGGCCGAAAGCTGCTCTCTGGCCAGTCGAACGCCGGCCCGGGCCATCTCGTTCCCGGGAAAATTTCGTCCCGAGGCGACCATCCGATCGTGATTGCCCTGCACGCAGGGGATCTCCTGCTCGCGGATCGTCTCGATTACGGCTGCCGGCCAGGGATTGTACCCGACCAGATCCCCGGCACAGAGGATCAGATCGACTGGGGGCATGTCGTCCAGCACGGCTTCGAGCGCCACCCGGTTCGCGTGGATGTCCGAGATGAGCCCGACCTTCATGGACGGCCCTACCAGCCGAACGGGGTTAGTTCCCGTTGTGGACGGCCCGTTCGAACTCGTCTCCAGAACGCGAAACGCCGGCCGCGGCGACGGCGTGCTCGAAGTCAGCCTCGTAGACCGCCTCGGCGGCGGTCTCGGCGTCGGTCGCCGCGAAGTCGTAGGATTCGGGGGCGTCTTTCTCGTAGGTCGCGACCAGGGTCGGCTCTGTCACCGAGCGCACCAGCAGGGCGTCCCGGCGGACGATCCCGATGTACGCCTCCTCGCCGACCACGCCGGCGATACGAGGTGTGTCGTAGTCGTCTTTCTCGTAGTCGAGGGCGAACAGCCCGGAAACGAGGGCGTCCCGGGGCGGGTACCCCAGGTCGAGTTTCTCGGCGATGGGATCGACGTGCGAGCCGTTGCCGACGACCATCGAGTCCCCGCCCGGTTTGACACAGTTATAGGAGATGTAGGGATTGTCCGACTCGGGGGCCTCGGCGGTCGGCCGCACGGTCAGGGTGTCCCCGCGCTCGACGATCTCACGGTTGGGAAACGATCGCGAGGAGACCCGATAGGCGGCGATCTCCGGGCCGACGACGATGAAGCGACCGATGTACATCGTCCCGAGAGTCTGTGATGAGTCCCAAAAGTGTAGCGAAACGGCGGTTCGTGAGTCGAACGCGGAACGGTTAAGGGCGACCGTCGAATAGGGTCGGGTGAAGTCCCATGGGGTTGAGCAAACCGTCAGGTTTGCGATGCACATGGGGCGAGTGAAACGAAGTCCCATGGGGTAGTGGCCAATCCTGTTGCCTTCTGGGGGCAACGACCCAGGTTCGAATCCTGGTGGGACTATCACCCTTTTCCAGTGACTGCCTCGATCAGGCCTGGCTGTACTCCGCGAACCCACAGCGGGCGAGGTCGGTGTACTCCCGGGTCGTCGCGACCACGTCGCTCAGTGCGCCCGTGGTGAGGTCGGTCACCGTTCTCCAGTCGCCGGTGCCCGCGTTGTGCGCCCAGAGGGTCTCGTCCGCGTCGAAGGCGATCTGGGACTTGATCGCGAACTGGGTCCGGTCGCCGTCCGCCTCGCTGGCGATCAGCGTCTGGGTGGTCGGATCCTGCAGATCGACGCTGAAGAACAGCGCGCCGACAGTGTTCGAGCTGGTCGTGCTGACATACAGGACGTCTTCAGCCCGGTTGATCGCGAGGTCCCCGAGCCCGACCGACCAATTCAGGGTGGCGACGTCCCGAGTCGTCACGCTGCCGCCCGCGATGGACGCGGCCATGAGTCGGTTTGTCCCGTTCGGGATGAACAGGTACTCCGCGAGGTCGTCCCGGAACGCGGCCCCGGCGATCGACTCGTTGCCCGGCGTGATGACGCCGTACTCCTCGATTCCAAGCATACCGTCCTCGTTCATCGTCTTGAGGGCGCCGTTCTTCTCGGCGAAGTACCAGACGTCGTTCGCGTCGTCGAAGGCCACGCCGTTCGGGTAGTTACTGTCCGCGAAGTCATCGGGGATGTCCCCGATCGACGTCTCCACGATCTGTCCGAGCCCGGGATCGTACTGGATGCTGTTGATCGCGGTGGGGTCCGACCGGGTCGTCCCGTAGAACGGACACGCCGGGAACGGAGCCTCCTCGACACAGAACTGGAGGTTGCTGATCGCGGCCGTCTGCCCACTGGGGGTGTCCAGACCGGCTTCACCCTCCCCGTCCGCGCGATAGGATTCGCCCGGATCCTCGACGAGCTCGCAGTCTCTGCCACCGAAGGCCAGCACCTTGGTTGCGATGTGTGTGTCCGAGCTCCACTCCACGGCGATGGGCTCACAGGGCTCGCCGGGTTTGTGTTCCCAATCCGTGATCTCGAGCAATCCGGTGTCCGTCTCCTCCTCGAAGTAGCAATCCAAAACGTTCCCCTCGTCGTCTTCCACGATGACGAACTCGAACTTGACGTCGGTGCCGTCCTCGCTGCAAGCGAACTCCTGGTGACACGGTGTCCGATTCGCAGGCCGCTTTGCTGTGGCGCTCCCGCTCAGCATCGGAACGCCGATCAGTCCCGCCCCGGCGAGTGTCGCAGTCCCCTTGAGTAGTGTTCGGCGGTCGATTCCCTCCCCCTCGTATTTCCCTGGATCTGTCATGGTTATCTCTGCTCACCCATTCCAACTTCCAGTAGGTGAGACGCTTATTCATAGGCGACCAGCGAAGATGAAGTGTGAGGATCGTTACCGTTGGTATTGCCGAATTCATCGAGGGAAATCAGGAGCGGTAGGACGGTAGGTGGCTGTTAACCCAGGAGTGGACCTGGTGCAGTCGGGCGGTTTTCGGTAAACGGTGGCGAAACCGATGCGCTTTAGCTGTGCCAGGGTCGGAATTGGCTGCCGTGTGACCTGTGTTGCACCCGATGGGCAAACGTCTCGCTGCTCTCACAGCATTTATGGGTGGGGAATTGATAGCCGCGGGTCACGTCATGTCCCGCATTCGCTGCCAGCCGATCGATGCGCGCCCAAACCGAACCCACACTGTCCGGGGGTTTTCCTGAATGTCCATCCGGCACTACTCGATCGATTGCGAAGGTCGGTCTCCTGACAATTCGTCGGTTTGCTCGCCAGCCGCGACCGAGCAGCCCACTCACTTCTCGCTGTAAGTGCCAATGAGTCCGAAGCCAACTACCCGACTCCAGAAGGCGTTCCTGAAGTACCAGCACGTCTTCGTGTTCCTGGCGCCGGCGCTGTTCGTCCTCGTGGTGCTCACCGCTGCGCCGACCCCGGCGGATGCAGGCTTCTCCTACTGGCTCGAGTACTGGTGGCTGTTCCCGTTCTTCCTGCTGGGGGCGACTACGGTGAACACCGCCGGGATCAGCGGTTCGGCGCTGTTCGTGCCGTTTTTCATCTTCATCTTCCCGCTTCTGGCCCATCCCCTGGAGCCGGAGACGCTGGTCAAGGTCGGGCTGATCAGCGAGTCCTTCGGCCTGTCGAGTTCGACCTTCGCGTTCATCCAGTACGGGCTGGTCGACCGCCGACTGGCCCTGACGCTGGTCGGGGGCAGCGTGCCTTTCGTCGTGGGCGGCGCGGTGCTCTCCTTTTTCATTCCGGAGGCGGTCTTCCATGCCGCCCTGGGGGTCGCGCTGCTCGCGGCGGCCTACCTCATGAAGAAGGCCGACATGAGCCACGAGACCTCCACCGAGTCAGGCGTCCAGGAAGCCGTGGCCGACGGGGGTATCGAGGAGCTTCCCGACGACGCCGGTAAACTCGGTCCCGCCGGGGTCGAGGCCGACGAGGACGGCCAGGTCACGCGGGTCGACCGCGAGGGTGACACCTACCAGTACTCCTGGTCGGGCTACCTCGAACGGTTCCTGAACTACAGCGTCGGCGGGACGTTCCAGGGTCTGGCCGGCTTCGGCATCGGCGAACTGGGCATCATCTCCCAGCTCCGGACCGAGGTGCCGACCCGGGTGGCCATCGGTACCAACCACATCGTCGTGGCGAGTACCGCTATCATCGCCTCGGTCGTGCACGTCTTTGGCGGGTCGTTCATCCCCGGCGGCCACGCGATGAGCATCGCCTCGACGCCCTGGAACATGGTCGTGTTCACCGTCCCAGCGACGGTTACCGGCGGGCAGATCGCTCCCTACGTCTCGAACGCCCTCAACACGGAGACGATCCAAACCGGTATTGCTGGCCTGTTCACGGTGATCTCGATCGCACTGTTCCTCATGGCGAGTGGGTTCTGAGATGTATCAGGACATCCTCTTCCCGACCGACGGCAGCGAGGGGACCGACCAGCTCGCGGCCCACGTGGGGTCGCTGGCTGAACAGTACGACGCGACCGTCCACGTCGTCTCGGTGCTGGACACGCGCAACCGCTTCGAGGGGCCGAACATGGGCCTCGGGGAGTCGGTCTGGAGCGAGACCGAACGGGAACGCGCCGAAACAGTCGTCGAGGAGGCCACAGCCCAACTCCCCGCCGACATCGCCGTTGACCGATACGTCGAGTCTGGGGTTCCCCACAAGGTCATTCTCGAACACGCCGACCGGGCGGACGTGGACCTGATCGTCATGGGTACTCACGGGCGGACGGGGATCGACCACTACCTGCTGGGTAGCGTCGCCGAGAAGGTGGTTCGACACGCGACTGCGCCGGTGCTCACGGTCCGGATCGGGTAATCACTCGATCCGGCCGCCGATTCGCATCTCCACGTAGCGTCGCGGCCACTCGGACAGGTGGTTTCGAAGCAACCGAACGCCACGCGTGAGGCCTGCGGTGATCGACGGCGTCGTCTCGGTCCGCTCGAAGATTCGGTTGCGACGAAACATTACGACTTGACAAAACGGCCGCATTGTCATAAATGTTCATGGACAAACGGGCACCGAAACGACCCTGAATCGTCGATCGGGACGCCGATCGAGCTATCGAAGCAGTGGTAGGTCAGTCGTCGGTGGATTCGGCTGGGGTCTGGACCGGGTCGATGGATCGACGCCGCGCGTCGAGAGCCGAGAGGGCATAGACCAGGCCGGTCAGGACCACGACACCGACCACCAGGAGAACCAGCGGCGAGATGCGGGTCACGCCCCAGACGACCATCAGGGACGCGGTAACCACGGCGACGGTGATCGCATAGTAGAGTTGCGTGCGCACGTGGTCGATCAGGTCAGCGCCGGTGAAGGTCGCGGAGAGGACCGTGGTGTCCGAGATCGGCGAGGTGTGATCGCCGAAGATCGCCCCCGAGAAGACCATCCCGACGACCACGGCGACCATGGTGTGCGTGCCGGCGAGTTCCCAGGCCACCGGAATCACGATGGGCGTCATGATGCTCATGGCGGCCCAGGCACTCCCCATCGAGAAAGCGACAAAGCCCGTGACGAAAAGCACGACGGCGGGTAACACCGCCGGGGAGAGGGTTTGTGTGGCGATGCCGGCGACGTACGTCCCGGTCCCCAGGTCGTTCGCGACGTTGCCGATCGACCAGGCCAGGACGAGGATCGTCACCGCGGTGAGCATGAGGGAGAAACCGTCGATGGTGGCATCAACACTCTCGCTCAGCGTCAGGTGGCCGTCGAACCAGGCCAACAGATACGTCGAGACGACCATCGCGAAGGACCCGAAGATCAGGGCCATCGCATAGTCCCCGCCGGTGAACATCTCCTGGAGCGTGGCGCCCGGCTGGTAGCCCGTGTACAGTCCCGATCCAAGTGTGACAACGATGAGCACCGCGATCGGGAGGAAAAAGGAACGCAACCGGGGATTGGTCACGTCGGGTTCGCCCAGTTCGGCGGCGACATCCTGCATCGGTCGGGCCTCTTCCCGACTCACGAGTCCGGTCGTCGCGGCCCGATGTTCGGCCCCCAGCATCTCGCCGTAGTCCCGCCCCGAGAGGACCACGATGCCGACCATCACGATGGCGAGGATGGCGTACATGTTGAAGGGAATCGACTGGAGGAACACCTCGAAGGCGTCGGGGATCTCGCTTGCGGCGAGGTCAGTCGCCGCATAGCCCTCCTCGATCATCGTGAGCTGATAGGCGACCCAGGAAGAGATGCCCAGCGTCGAGACCGGGGCCGCCGTCGAGTCGACGATGTAGGAGAGTTTCTCCCGGGAGATCTTGAGCCGGTCGGAGACGTCTTTCACGCTGCTCCCGACGATGGCCGTGTTGGCGTAATCGTCGAAGAACATCGCGATACCCAACAGCCAGGCCACGACGCCGGCTTTCCGCTGGCTGTCGAGGTGGTCCATGGTCCAGTCCCGAACGGCATACGAGCCGCCGATCCGCCAGATCATCGCGACGGCCGAACCCAGGAGCAACAGAAAGATCACGACCTGTGCGTGAAAGACGCTGTCGCCGAGGGCCGACGCGATCCAGGTAAAGGTCTGGCCGACCCCGAGCCCGCCGGTGTAGATGACTCCCCCGACCCAGACGCCGAGGAAGAGTGACAACACGGCCTTTCGTGTGACGATCGCCAGGAGGATCGCTAACAGCGGGGGCACGAGGGAGAGCGCGCCAAAGTCTGACATGTGGATTCGCTTCCGATCACCGCCCAATAAGCGCTACGAAGCCCGGGCCGTCAGAAGACCCGGTTCCCAAGGAATCGCCGCAGCCGACTGGGACGGGCCCCACCGGTGGTGATCGCGACGGCCGTCGCGTCGCTCCCGACGATCAGCCGGTCTTCCGGTCGCCCGAGTAACGCCCCACGGAGGCCTGTCGGGCCCGCACAGGTGACCAGCAGGCCGGTCCCTCGGGTGGCCTCGATCAATCCTGCGGGCCGATCTTCGGCCTCGATGAGACGGGTCTGGACCGGGACAGAAACGTGACTGGCCATCTCCTCGAGGTGCTCGCTGGTGGTGGCCCGTTTCGGGTCGGTCGCGGTTGGCTCGACTGCGGCCAGCAGTTCGAGATCCGCGCCATAGGTCGCCGCGAGGGCCTCCGCGATCAGGAGTTTCGTCGCGTCGCCGTGTCCACAGTCGGTGACCAGCGAGACCCGGTCGATGTCGGCCAGGCCCCGATCCTCGACCTCGATGACGTCCCGTTCGGTGTGGCGCTTGATCCACCCCACGTCACTCCCGAACACCGAGGTATGGTGCTGTTCGCCCCGCCGCTCCATCAGTATCGCGTCGAGATCGTGGTGATCGGCGTGATTGACGATCGCGTGTTTCGTGTCGTGGGAGGCGGCCGTGCCATACTCCATAGGCACCGCTGTCTGAGAGGCGAACTCGGCCATCCGCTCCTCGAAGGACTTGTCCCCGGATATCGGCCGGTCACTCGCGGTGCCCAGGGGCAACTGGTCGGGCACCTCGTCGAACCGCGTCGCCCGGATCGAACTGTCCTGTGCGCTCGCGATGGCCTCCGCGATGGCCAACAGGGTCCGCTCGCGCTCGACCGGGGTGCTCTCGGTGACGGCCACCAGGACGTCGTAGCTGCCCGGCGATGTCATCATGGCTTCGGTGTGTTCGAGGGTCTCTTTGCCCAGCTGCTGGCGAACGGCGTCTGTGACCGCCCCCTCGCGCTCGATTTCACTCTGGGTGCGCACGTAGGTGTAGTACCAGGCCATCGAGCCCAGGACGATCAGTACCGCGCCCACCAGGGGGATCAGACCCATGAACGGGATCAACACGATGCCGCCGACGATCCCGAACAGCTGTGGCACCGGGTACAGCGGGGTGCGGAAACTGGGTTCGTAGCTGTCGGGATCGGCCTCGCGGAAGGCGATCAGCGCGATGTTGACGAGGACGAAGACCAGGATCTGAAAGGCACTGGCCAGTTTCGCGATCTCCTGGATCGGGACAAAGGCCACCATGAAAAGCAGCATGGCCCCGGTGAGCGTGATCGCGTTGAGTGGGGTGCCAAACCGGTCGCTGACCCTGGTGAACGTCGGCGGCGCCAACGCGTCCCGGCTCATCGCCAGCGGATACCGCGAGGAGGAGAGGATTCCGGCGTTCGCGGTGCTGATCAGGGCGATGACCGCCGCCAGAATCACTGCGAAGATCCCGATGCCAGGGAGCGTGGCCTCCGCAGCCAGGGCCATCGGGATGTTCGAGCCCATCAGGTCGGCGGCCGGGACGACCCCGACCATGACCACGACCAGCGCGACGTACAGCGCGGTCGTGAAGGCAAGCGAGCCCAGGATCCCGAGCGGGATGTTCCGGTCCGGGTTCTCGATCTCCTCGGCGACGCTGGCGACCTTGGTCACCCCGGCATACGAGACGAAGACGAAACCGGTCGCGGCGAGCAAGCCGTTCAGACCGCTGTCGAAGAAGCCGCCGTAGCTCACGGGATCGATCGCCGTCGCACTCCCGGCCACGAACCAGGTGAGCGCGGCCAGCATGACGACGACGATCGCGACCTGGAGTCGACCGGTCTGTTTCACCCCGACGATGTTGATCACGATCAGAACGAACCCGGCCACCAGCGCGACGGGTTTGACGGGGAGATCGAAGAGCAGGACGAGATACGGCGCGCCGCCGATGAGCGCGAGTGCCCCCTTGAACGTGAGCGAGAACCAGGTCCCGACGCCGGCGATCGTTCCCAGCAGCGGGCCCATTCCGCGCTCGATGTACAGGTAGGTGCCCCCGGATTCGGGCATCGCAGTCGCCATCTCGGACTTGCTGAGCGCGGCGGGCAAAACGAGCAATCCGGCGAGCAGGTAGGCCAGGATGACTGCCGGCCCGGCCATCTTCAGGGCGAGGCCCGGGAGGATGAAGATCCCGCTCCCGACCATCGCTCCGATGCTGATCGCCAGGACGGCCGGGAGGCCGAGGTCGCGTTCGAGTTCCTTCATTCCCGGAGCACACCCCCAATTTCGTCCGAACTGAAACCTGCGGGACGGTTCGAATGTCCGTGGCTCATCGAGAGGACGGTGGTGTGGATCATGAGAGAGAAAGTGCCGATCCGGACCGGCGTGTGTTCGAGTGAATTTACGAACGGATCACTATAAATACATGGATAGCAGTAACGGTTCGTTCATTGTGGCCGTTGCTTTTCCCCGATCTGTCGAGGCGGGTCTGGTTTCACGACTGGGCCAGGCCACACGACTCGGGCCGGGCAAGTTAACCCGCCCCCGCTCGGTGACCTGTACAATGAAGGATGGGAGCCTCGATGCGATCGATCGCCGGATCATCGGTGCCTTACAGGGGGCCGCCCGCCACACCTCCTCGAGCGAGGTAGCCGACCGGCTCGACATCTCGGCCAGTACCGTCAGGACTCGGCTCGCAAAACTCGAGGAAGAAGGAATCATTCGGGGGTATTACGTCGACGTGGATTACGACGCCGCGGGCTATCCACTCTACACGAAGATCATCTGCACAGCTCCGATTGCCAGGCGCGACGCCCTCGCAAAGCGGGCCCGCGAGATCGAGGGTGTCACCGCGGTGCGGGAGGTGATGACGGGGGAGCGAAACGTCTACGTCAACGCCCTCGGCCTCGATCACGACGATCTGGACCGCATCAGCCGCGAACTGGACGAACTCGGCCTGCAGGTCGTCGACGAACAGCTCGTCCGAGACGAGTACATCTGTGCGGATCCCGGACTCCTGACCCGGGAGGAATGAACCGAAGAGTCGTCTAGACCAGAAGCTGGACGTCCGAGTCGGCCATCTGGCGGAGCGCGTGGGCCGCACCCACGCCAGTTTCGACGCCGTCGATGAACTCCCCGTCGTCATAATCCATCAGGTCCATGGTCATCTGGCAGGCCTGGAAGTTCACGCCGTTTTCGAGGCCACGCTCGACCAGTTCCGGAACCGAGTCGGTGCCGACCTCGTCGATCTTGTCCCGCATCATTTTGGTGGTCAGCCGGTCCATGCCGGGCATGACGGCGAGGAGGTTGGGCAGGGGCATGTTCGGGTTCCCGGCCGAGGACAGCTTGAGGTCCCGGTAGTTCTCCTCGTGGAGCATGTCCAGGCCCCAGAACGTGGCGAAGACGGTCACGTTCCAGCCGAAGGCGGCGGCCATCGGCCCGAGAATGAGGACGGGGTAGGCCATGTCCAGGGTCCCCTTGGTCGCGATGATGACCATCTCGGTGGGGCTGTCGTCCTCCGCCTGGAGTTCTTCGACCTGTGTTTCGAGCGACGTGATCTGTTCGCGGAGTTCCTCGATAGTGGTGTCGTCGTCCATGGTTGGAGTCGCCTCCGACAGCGTGCCGGCGATGTGGTGCTGTCGTGAATGCAGTTTACAAGTTCGCACAGCGGGTGATAAAAACGACCGGCCGATTACTCGTTTCTGGGACTCGGAAAAGCGGGTTCTACGCTCGTCAGTGCAACTCTCTCTCGTAGAGTGATGGAGAGAATAGTACGGACAGTGGGCAAACTGAAAACAGATTTACAACCGCCAGGTCGTCGAAAATCCAAAAATCGGGCGCGCTCGATTAGGCCGTGTCCTCGTCCGTTTCGTCCTCGGATTCCTTCTTGTCTTCGAGTTCCTCGCTGATGGTTTCCTCGACGGTCTCTTCGACGGTTTCCTCGACAGTGTCTCCGACTGTCTCTTCGACCGTCTTTTCGACGGTCTGCTCGACGGTCTCCCCAACATCCTCGGTGACCTTCTCTTCGACCTGCTTTGTCACCTCGTCCATCTCGTCGCTGACCGTCTCCTCGACGGTCTGTTCGACGGTCTCGCCGACGTCCTCGGTGACCTTCTCCTCGACCTGCTTTGTCACCTCGTCCATCTCCTTGGTGATCGTGTCTTCGACTTCCCGAGTGACGGACTGCTCGACCTGTTCGGCCACGTCCTTGGTCATCCAGTCCGGGTCGAAGCGGGCCATCTTCCAGCCGATGTGGACAGTGTAGGAGGCTAACACGCCCAGGCCGAAGGCGATCCCGACGACCGTTTCGACCACGAGGATGAGCGCGATGGCCACGAAGATCAATAGCCCGTAGGTCAGATCGATGACGAAATCGGCGCGGTTCGGGTTCATCGTCGCCCCTCCAGTGCCGAAAGCCAGTCGGAGATGTGCATATGTGGCCAGAGCATCTCAAGATAGGAATACCCGTCCCTTCTCTCCCACCGCTGTCACGGTGCTTAAGGAACTTCGAACCGAGACTCAAATATGATCGAAATCCTCCTTCTCATTGGAATCGGCGTCTCGCTATTCGTCGGGTTCAACATCGGCGGGGCCACCACTGGCCCGGCATTCGGCCCGGCGGTCGGTTCGGACGCCATCTCGAAGACCGGGGCCGCGGCGCTCATGTCGATATTCTTCTTCATCGGCGCGTGGACCATCGGCCGTCGAGTCGTGGACACGCTGGGCTCGGAACTCATCACCAGCACAACCGTGTTCACGATGGAATCGAGTATCGTCGTCCTCTTTTTCATCGGCGGCGCGCTGTTCGTCGGGAACTACTTCGGGGTCCCGGCCTCGACCTCGATGACGGCCGTCGGCGCGATCGCCGGGCTGGGCGTCGCCACCGGCGAACTGGACTGGGCGGTCATGGGCGAGATCGCCGTCTGGTGGATCGTCGCCCCGATCGTCGGCTTCTGGGTCTCCGGGATGATCGGCCGCTATCTCTATCCCCGGATCAATCGCTGGGTGGCGATCGACAACACGCCCGGCGCGCTCTGGGAACTGGATCGCTCCGGGGCCATCCCCCAGCCCACGACCGGGCCGAACACGACCCGCCGGGAGTTGACCGGCGCGATCGTGGTGATCGTGATTGGCAGCCTGATGGCCTTCTCCTCGGGCACCTCGAACATCGCGAACGCCATCGCACCCCTCGTGGGGGCCGGCGTGGACATGAACATGATGATCATTCTGGGCGGGGTCGCAGTCGCGGTCGGGGCCTTTACGATCGCCCGACGGACCCTCGACACGCTCGGGAACGACATCACCGACCTCCCGCTCACGGCGGCGATCATCGTGGCGATCGTCTCCTCGGCCATCGTGATCGGGCTCTCGGCGATCGGCATCCCGGCCTCTTTCGTGATCATCGCGACGATGTCCATCGTCGGTCTGGGCTGGGGGCGAGCGACCCGCCCCGCGACGATCCCGGAGGTCGTTCACGGCGAGGGGACCGAGGGGGTCTCCGTGGGCGCGCTTGCGGCCGAAGAGCCGGGCGAGGAACTCCCGCCGATCGGCGAGGAGGACCCCGCGGACATCCCGTCGGCTGCAGACCTGTTCGATCCCTCCACGACCGGCCGTGTGATCGTCATGCAAAACGTGGTTCCGCTGCTCTCCACCGTGGGCGCGTACGTGACTTTCACGCTTCTGTTCACGCTGGTCTGGTGATCAGAACACCAGCCCCAGCCCGGTGTTGACGCCGTACCCGACAGCGACGGAGGTGACGAGCGTAATCACCCAGAAGCTCAGCGTGACGAGGATCTTCCGTCGGGAGACCCCGGCCGAGCCGGCGGCCAGGCCACCGCCGATCACCCCCGAAATGATGATGTTGTTGAAGGAGATCGGGATACCCAGCGCGATCGCCGCCTGGGCAATCAGAAACCCGGGCACGAGGGCCGCGATCGACCGCCGCGCTCCGAGCTGGGCGTACTCCCGCGAGGTCGCCTGGAGGAGGCGCGGGGCCCCCATCCAGGCCCCGGCCAGGATGCCCGCCCCGCCGATCGCCAGCAGGACGATCCCGGGCAGGCCCAACTCGACGCCGTAGAGGTATTCCAGGGGCCCCGTCGCGAGTCCGACCTGACTCCCGCCACTGGAGAAGGCGACGACACTCCCGAGGCCCACCAGGAAGGTCTTGACGCCCCGATCAACTGACTGCTGGGTGCGCCGTCTGATAAAGACAAAGCCGCCGATCGCGAACAAAAGCGTCACCAGGACGATACCCACGTCGAGGGTACCCACGACTGGGGTGGCGATGGTCCCGGCGACGAACCGGGCGAGTGAGTTCTGGGCGACCCCTGGCGGGCCCGGGATCACACCGAGTTCGATGTTTGCGAGCACGGCCGCGACGATCGCGGCGAGCAATGGAATGCTGAGCGTATCCGAGATGTCATCACGGCGAAGCAGCGACGCCGTCCCGAAGGCCAGCCCTCCGGAGACGGGCGGGACGAGGACCCAGAACAGCCCGATTCCGCGAAGCGTCTCCATGTTCGGGGTCCCGCCAAGCGAGAGGCCCACGCCGACCATCGCGCCCGTCGTGGCGAAGGCCGCTGGGACGGGATAGCCGGCGAAGATCCCCACGGCCATGAACGCCCCGGCGGTGAGCAACCCGGCAGTCGCCGCCAGCGGCGTGAAGGCCACCCCCTGAAACAGCCCGGTCCCGATGGTCTCCGAGATGCTCCCGCCCTGGAGGAGGGCCCCCGCGCCTGCCAGCAGGCCGATGAGAAACGCCGCTTGCATCGTCGAGATGGCTCTGGCCCCGATCGCCGGCGCGAAGGGCGGGGAGTTGCTGTTCGCGCCGAGGGTCCAGGCGGTGAAGATAGCGATGACAGTCGCGAGAAGGACGAGGCCCCAGGCAGTCACCGTCCGCCTCCCGTGAGTGCCGCGGCCACTCGACTGAACAGTCCGCCAGCGACACTCGCGGACCGGGCGATGATGACTGTCTGTTCGGTCCCGTCGACGATCCGCCGTGGAACCGAGCCGACCAGTCGACCCCGAAGGGGCCCTTTTCGGGTCGCCCCGAGGACGAGCACGTCGTGGGCGCCGGCCGCATCGACGATCGCGTCCTCGACTGTTCCTCGCTCGATCTGTGTCTCGACCGTGAGGTCCGGTTGCTGTTCCCGGATGGTGGCCGCTTCCTGGTCGATTACGGCCCGAGCCTCCGTTTCGGGGGTCGTCTCGGTCGCGACCGTGAGAACGGTGATCGCGGCGTCGTTCGCCCGGGCGATCGCCACGGCCGCCGTTCGCGCGGTCGGGGTGTGGGGCCCGCCCGCGACCGGGAGCAACACCGACTCGACGGTCCCCGCTTCCCGCCCGATCCGCTCGACGTAGACGTCAGTCGGGGCGTGTTCGAGCACGTGGTCCACGGTTGTCCCCAGAAGGGCGTCGCTCCGTCGCGGGTCGCTGTCCCAGCCGATGACCAGCGCCGCCGGGTTCGTTCGTTTCACGGCCGAGACCAGTCCCTTCTCGACCGAGCGGGCGACGACCAGGTCCCGGACGACTTCGACCCCCTCGGGGTCCGGGGCACGGTCGAGCAACTCGTGGCTGTCGGCCGCGAACTCCTGGACGATCGTCTCGTCCGAGAACATGCCAAACGGGGATTCGTAGGGTTTGACCACGACGGTGACGAGTCTCACCGTGCCGCCATACCCCTGGGCGATGTCACGGGCCGTGCGGACGAGCTGTGCAACCTGCGCTGGATCTTCGACGGCCACCATCACGTCGCCATCGCTCCCTCGACCGACCATGTAAACTACTACACGCCACCGGCGGATAAGGATTGGCGGGGATCGCTGACTGCCAGATCCTGTCCGCAGTGAACGGCCCTGTGCAGTAGTGCACACGTATTTATCGCTCGGCCCCTATCCATCGGGTATGACCGCAGGCGACTTCGCGGAGTACGGCGGTCGGCACGTGCCCGAACCGCTCGCAGAGCCACTGGAACGCCTCGCAGACACCTACGACGAGTACAAGGACGACCCCGACTTTCAGGCGGCCCTCGCCGACCTGCGGGAGTCCTTCGCGGGGCGACCCACGCCGCTGTATCACGCCGAGACACTCAGCGAGCAGTTCGGCGCGGAGATCTACCTCAAGCGCGAGGACCTCCTCCACGGCGGCGCCCACAAGATCAACAACGCCCTCGGGCAGGGGCTGCTCGCCGACCGGGCGGGGAAGACTCGTCTCATTGCCGAGACCGGGGCCGGCCAGCACGGCGTCGCGACCGCCATGGTCGGGGCCGCACTGGACCTCCCCACGGAGATCTACATGGGCGAGAAGGACGTGACCCGCCAGCGGATGAACGTCTTCCGCATGCGGCTGCTCGGCGCGGAGGTAAACGAGGTCACGACCGGCGACGCGGGGCTCGCCGAGGCCGTGGACGCCGCCCTCGAGGATTTTGCGGCGAACGTCGCGGACACCCACTATCTGGTGGGGAGTGCGGTCGGCCCCGACCCGTTCCCGCGCATGGTCCGGGACTTCCAGTCGGTCATCGGGCAGGAAGCCCGCGAGCAGTTCCAGGACCGGGTGGGTGAACTCCCGGACGCCGCGGTCGCGTGTGTCGGGGGCGGCTCGAACGCCATCGGGCTCTTTCATGCCTTCCGGGACGACGACGTGGCCTTCTACGGCGCCGAGGGCGGCGGTGAGGGTGGCGACTCGAAACGCCACGCCGCCCCGCTGGCTGCCGGCGAGGACGGCACGCTGCACGGGATGGCCACCCGGGTGCTCCCGGAAGACACCGAGGTGCACTCGGTCTCGGCGGGCCTGGACTACCCGGGAGTCGGGCCCGAGCACGCCATGTTCCGGGCGATCGGGCGGGCGGAGTACCGGGCGGTTACCGACGACGAGGCCCTGGCGGCGTTCCGGACACTTTCGGAGGCTGAAGGGATCATTCCGGCCCTCGAATCGAGTCACGCCATCGCGCTGGCCGCGGACCTGGCGTCGGAACACGACACGATCCTGATCAACCTCTCCGGGCGCGGGGACAAGGACATGGACATCGCCGCCGAGCACTTCGATCTGAGCGCGTAATCCGGCCCGAACGGTTATCCCCGTCTCGACCCCAGGTTCGGGTATGTCGACAGGGCTATTCTCCGAACTCTCGCTGCGATCGGTGCGGGCGCGAAATCGCCTGGCGCTCTCGCCGATGTGTCAGTACTCCGCTGGGGCCGACGGGGTCGCGACCGAGTGGCACCGGGTCCACTACGGCTCCCGGGCGGTCGGCGGGGCCGGGATCGTCATTCAGGAAGCCACGGCCGTCGAGCCGCGGGGCCGCATCACGTCCCACGACCTGGGGCTCTGGAACGACGAGCAGGCCGAGGCGCTGGCGCCGATCGCTGACTTTGTCGCCGAGCAGGGTGCGGTCCCGGCGATCCAACTCGCTCACGCGGGGCGCAAGGCCTCGACGACCCGGCCCTGGGAGGGCTCCGAACCGCTGCAGCCGGAGGCGGGCGGCTGGACTGTCGTCGGGCCGAGTGGCCAGCCCTACCCATACGAGGGCGCGGCCCCGCCGACCGAACGGCTCGACCCGAACGACATCGAGGCGATAGTCGAGTCCTTCGGCGCGGCAGCCGAGCGGGCGATCGAGGCCGGGTTCCAGGCTGTCGAGATCCACGCGGCCCACGGCTATCTGCTCCACGAGTTCCTCTCGCCGGTCACGAACCAGCGAACCGACGCCTACGGCGGGGACTTCGAGGGCCGGACCCGCGTAGCCCGCGAGGTGTACGACACGGTGCGGGAGGCCGTCGGGGAGGAGATTCCGGTCTTCATGCGTGTCTCGGGCACCGACTGGCTGCCCGAACCGTCCTGGACGATCGAGGACACGGTCGAACTCGGCTCGATCCTCGCCGATCGGGGGCTGGACTTCCTCGACGTTTCGAGTGGCGGTATCCACCCGGACCAGCAGATCGACTATGCGGGGCCGAACTACCAGGTCGCCCTCGCCGAGCAGGTGCGTGCGGAGACAGACCTGCCCACCGTGGGGGCCGTCGGGGCGATCACGACGCCCGAACAGGGCGAGGCCCTGATCCGAAACGACCGGGCCGACGTGGCCATCGTCGGGCGCAAGTTTCTCAACGACCCGTACTTCGGACTCCGGGCTGCAGAGTCTCTGTACGAGGTCGAGCCCGACGTGCCGGCCCAGTACCGTCGCGGCTGGTAGGCAACGATTTATGCCGCCTCGGATCGGGGTTTCGAGCAGATGCAGCAGTACCTCGATCTCGTGGAATCGGTGCTCCGGACCGGAACCTACGAGGAGAACCGGACCGGCGTCGACACGCTGGCCGACTTCTCCCAGCACTACACGGTTGACCTGCAGGCCGGCTTCCCGCTCTTGACGACCAAGGACCTCTCGCGGGCCCGGTGGAACTCGCTGGTCCAGGAGTTGCTCTGGTATCTCTCCGGGGAGGAGCACATCCGCGCCCTCCGCGAGGAGACCGGGATCTGGGACGCCTGGGCCGACGAGGCGGGGCATCTCGACACGGCTTACGGGCGGTTCTGGCGTCGGTACCCGGTGCCAGCGGAAGCCGACCGCCTGCCCGGCGAGTCCTGGCCCGACCCGGACAGTCAGTATCTGAACGAGGAGGGGACCTTCGACCAGATCGCCTACGTGCTCGATGGCCTGCAGCACAACCCCGAGAGCCGGCGGCTGGTGGTCAACGCCTGGCACCCGGCCAACGCCGCGGACTCGACGCTCCCGCCGTGTCACTACACCTTCGTCTTCAACGTCCAGGACGGTCGGCTCAACACGCACCTCCAGCAGCGTTCGGGGGACATCGCGCTGGGGATCCCGTTCAACATCGCCTCGTACGCGTTGCTCACTCACGCGGTCGCGAACCAGGTCGGGCTCCCCGTCGGGGAGTTCGGCCACAGCATCGTCGACGCCCACATCTACCTGGGCAAAGGCGAGCGCGGGTCGTGGTACGAGGATCACGCCGCGGAGCTGCGAGAACGGGTCAGTGCCGTCGAGGAGAAATCGGGGTACACCGCCATCCGAGAGTGGATCGAGGCAAACGCTCCGCCGGACCCCGAGGGCTACGATCACGTGCCGGGCCTGTTGACCCAACTGACCAGAACGCCCCGGGATCGCCCCGAGATCGAGATCGCGGATCGGCCCCTGGATTCGCTCACGGCCGCGGACATCACCCTCTCGGGCTACGACCCCGCACCCGCGATCGACTTCGCGGTGGCCGAATGAAGATCGCGCTCATCGCCGCGGTCGCGGAGAACGGCGTGATCGGCGACAGCAAGTCGATCCCCTGGCACTACCCCGCCGATCTGGCACACTTCAAGGAGTGTACCGTCGGTCACCCGGTGATCATGGGCCGGCGAACCTACGAGGCGATCGTCGACCGCCTCGGCGAGCCACTTCCCGACCGGCTGAACGTGGTCCTCTCCACGAACGGGATCGACGTGATGGAGGGGGCCGTGCAGGTCGAGAGTATCCCCGAGGCCATCGAGGTCGCAGCCGCGACTGACTCCGAGATCGCCTTCGTCGCCGGCGGCGGCTCGATCTACGAGCAGTTCCTCCCCCGGGCTGATCGACTCTACATCACCGAGATCCCCGAATCGCCGACCGGCGATACCCACTTCCCGGAGTGGGACCGGGATCGGTGGGAACTCATCGAGCAGGACGAACGGGGCGATCTCGTTTTTGCCACCTACGAGCGCTCGCGCTAACGGACCGAAAAATCCGAGAAACCGGCCGCGAGTGAACCGTTACTCCGAAACGGTGATCGCGTCGACGGGGCAGGCCTCGGCGGCCTCCTTCGCGCGGTCGATGTCGCCGGCGTCTTCGAGTTCTTCCATCCCGTCGACGACGTGAGCGAACCCGTCGTCGCCCATCTCGAAGATGTCGGGATGCATCGATGCACAAACCTGGTCCGCGATACAAAGGTCCTGGTCGACTTCAACTTCCGCCATGATGGTAGTACCCACTTTCCGGGTAGTGACTGCCGATACATAAGACGCCCTATCTCGTCGGCAATCTGGGTGAGAGTCTCACACACGAACGCGGGCGGCTGGAGCCACCAACACCGCCAGTAGCCCGTTCGAGCCGAGTGTTGCCCCACTGTACCGGTGTCGTCCTGGGGCAGCGAGGGTTCGTGGGACCTTCGTTTCGAAAGCCTCTTCTGTTCTACACGGTTTTGCCACGATCCCGACGCAGTTCGTGGGTTTGTGTCTCATTCTCCAGACGAAACGAAGGGGTTCGTCCCCGAGTGCCAACCGTTTTGGCCGTCCTCGCCCAACGACCGCTATGGATACGCCCCGCGTGCGTGCGGACTGGTTCGACGAGCCCACGCTCGCGGTGCTGGTCTCCGGGGTCGCGAGCATGGGTCTGGAGATCCTCGCGGGACGAATGATCGCTCCGGAGTTCGGCAGTTCGATCTACACCTGGGGGAGCATCATCGGGGTGTTCCTCACCGCGCTGAGTCTGGGCTACGCACGGGGTGGCCGCCGCGCACAGACCGTTGCAAGTGTCACCTCGCTCCGGACGCTGTTGCTCTGGTCGACGGTGTACGTCGCCTTCCTGATCTTCGCCGGGGACTTCCTGATTCGTCAGACCGCGACGCTCCCGATCCCGGCCCGTTTCGGCTCGCTCGTGCCGGTCACGCTGCTCTTCGGCCCGCCGACCTACCTCCTGGGCTTCATCAGCCCCTACGCGGCCGAACTGTCCCGAACCGAGAGCACCGGGGCGGCCTCGGGACGGGTCTACGCGCTTGGCACCATCGGGAGCATCGTTGGGGCCTTTGGGACGACGTTCCTCCTGATCCCGGCCTTTTCCATCGAGGTCATCGGCCTGATCTTCGGCGGGATGACCCTCGTTACGGCCGCCGCCCTCGCCTTTCCGAGTCCCTCGAATCGGGAGGTGATTCGCGTGCTGCTCGTCACGGCGCTGCTCCTCGGGGCGGTCCTCGCACCCCCGTTCGGGGTCGCCATGGCCGGGGAGACGGTCTACGAGACCCAGACTGCTCACCAGCAACTCCGCGTGGCCGACCAGGACGGGGTCCGCACGCTGTACCTCGATGGGGTCTCACACAGCGCGATGGACCTCGAGGATCCCGATCGGCACGTCTTCACCTACACCCGCTATTTCCACCTGCCCTTCCTCTACACCGATTCGGTCGACGATGTCGAGAACGTCCTGTTCATCGGCGGAGGCGGCTTCACCGGGCCGAAGATCTTCGCCCAAAAGTACGACGTGAACGTGGACGTCGTCGAGATCGACCCCGGGGTCGTCCAGGCCGCCCGGGACTATTTCGACCTGGAGACCGGCCCGGACCTCTCGGTTCACACCATGGACGGGCGGCAGTACCTCCGGGAGACCGACACGGAGTACGACCTCATCGTCCTGGACGCCTACAAGCGGGACACGGTGCCCTTTCACCTGACCACCACGGAATTTTTCGACCTCACCACCCAGCGGCTCTCCGCGGACGGCGTCCTCCTCGCGAACATCATCTCGGCCCCCAGCGGGTCCGGGTCGGCCTTCTTCCGGGCGGAGTATCGGACCATGGAGACCGTCTTCCCGACGGTGACGGCCTTCCGGACCGCCCAGCCGGGGGTCGTCCAGAACGTCGAGATCGTGGCGACCAAACAGTCCTCCTCGCTCTCGACGGCCGAACTCCGCGAGCGGGCCGCGACCCGACCGATCGGCTACGAACTGGACGACGCCATCGACAGACAGGTCGAGTCGGTCCGAACCACGGACGTGCCGGTGCTCCGGGACGACGATGCTCCAGTCGACTCGCTTTTGGACCCCATGGTCGGCCAGCGCTACGTGATCGAGACCGGCGAGCGGACCACGACCGCCTGACCGTCCGGGGAGGTTTTTTATTTGTCAGGGTCTTTCCCACGCCATGGACTCGCGCATTTCCGGATTTTACAAGCTGCCGGTCGAAGAGCGGCGGGAGACGATCGCGGACCTGGCGGACCTCTCCGCGGAGGCGACCGAGGCGATCGGCGGCACGGGGCTGGACGACGACCGGGCGGATACGGTCAGCGAGAACGTCATCGGGACCCTGGAGTACCCACTCTCGGTCGCGACGAACTTCCGGGTCGACGGCGAGGACCGACTGATTCCGATGGCCATCGAGGAGACCAGTGTGGTCGCCGCGGCCTCGTATGCGGCCCGTATGGCCCGGACCCAGGGCGGCTTCGAGACGGAGGTCGACGCCCCGCGCATGATCGCCCAGATTCAGGCCGTGGACGTCGCCGATCCCCAGGCGGCACGGATGCGGATCCTGAAGGAAAAAGAGCGGCTGCAGGAGTTGGCCGACGAGCAGGATCCCACGCTGGTAAAATTCGGCGGCGGCTGTGAGGACATCGAGGTTCGGGTGATCGACACGCCCACGGGCCAGATGGTCGTGACCCATCTGATCGTGAACGTCCAGGACGCCATGGGCGGCAACGCGGTGAACACGATGGCCGAGGCCCTGGCCCCCGAAATCGAGGCCCTGACCGGCGGCGACGTGGAGATGCGCATCCTCTCGAATTTGGCCGATCGCCGGCTGGCGCGGGCGACCTGTACTATCCCGCCCGAAGAGCTGGCGGATGAGGACAGCGAGTTTACTGGCGAGGAGGTCCGTGACCGTATCGTCGACGCCTGGGCCTTCGCGATGGGTGATCCCTACCGGGCGGCGACCCACAACAAGGGCATCATGAACGGCATCGACGCGGTGACGACCGCGACGTTCAACGACTGGCGAGCGATGGAGGCCGGCGCACACGTCTATGCGGCCCGGGACGGCTATGACTCCCTGACGAGTTACGAGGTCGATGCGGATGGCAACCTCGCCTGCAGCATCGAACTCCCGATCCAGGTCGGGACTGTCGGCGGCGCGACCGGGCTCCAGCCGGTGGCCCAGGCCGCAATGGAGATCCTCGACGTGGACTCCGCCGAGGAGATGGCCGGCGTACTCGCGTCGGTCGGCCTCGCCCAGAACCTCGCGGCGCTCCGGGCGCTCGTGAGCGAGGGCATCCAGCAGGGCCACATGTCCCTGCACGCCCAGAACCTCGCGATCCAGGCCGGCGCGGAGGGCGATCAGATCGACGCGGTCGCCAGCCGGATGATCGAGGAAGGCGACATCGGCCAGGCCCAGGCCGAGGCGATCCTCGAAGAACTGGAGGAGTAACCGACACGCGGCAGTTTTACTCCGGGTGTGCAATACCGCCCCACTAAATCGTGGTAAATATTCCCACGTAACTCGTTCGCAAGATCGGGGATATTGGCGATTCCTTCCCGTAGCAGTCGGTTTGGAGGGGATCGGCGCAACCGCTCGACCGAACCGAGCCCAACACATATTAATAGCTGGGGCGGTAGTGTTGAGTTAAGATGGCAATACTCTCCGACGAGAACCGCGACGACGTCCGGGAAGTCTTCGAGCAGATGACAAACGAAGTCACGGCTCACGTCTTCACGGACGGGAACTGTGAGTACTGCGAGGAGACTGTGGAACTCAACGAGGAACTCGAATCCCTCAGCGAGAAGTACACGGTCGAGGTCCACGACATGGACAGCGAGGCCGCCGAGGAGTGGAACGCGAACAAGTACGACCAGGCTCCGGTCACCGTCATCACCGACGGCGAGATCAAGGGTGTGCGCTATTATGGCATCCCCTCGGGTCAGGAGTTCGGTGCCTACGTCCGTGACATCGTCGCGGTCTCCACCGGCGAGAGCGGCCTCGATGAGAATATCAAGGCGGAACTGGCCGAGATCGACGAGCCGGTGAACCTCAAGGTCTTTGTCACCCTGACCTGCCCGCACTGCCCGCAGGCCGTCGAGACCGCCCACAAGTTCGCGATCGAGAACTCCAACTTCACCTCCGAGATGATCGAGGCCCAGGAGTTCATGGAACTCTCCCAGGACTTCGGTGTCCGGGGGGTCCCGCAGGTCAACATCAACGACGAGGCCGGCGAGTTCACGGGCGCACAGCCGCCCCAGCAGTTCCTCGAGCAGGTCAAGAACGCGCTGTAAGTCGGTCCCGACGTGGTGTCAGACGTCAGTCGTGCGATTGACTGACGCACGCGGGCGGCGTTTCGTGTGGAACGCCCGTCGTGTTCCCTCGATTTTCCCGTCCGATCGATTCTTCGGGCCCAACATGTCCATGTGAATCGGTTTCACGTAATCGACTGCCGGCGACGCGTTCGAACCCCTCTGTTTCAACTGGAGAACTCGATCCGTCGCCTCACTTCTCGACGTCCAGCAGCGCCACCCGTTCGAGCACCAGGTCGGTGAGGGTTCCGGTGGTCGCCGCCCGCTCCGCACGGGTGATCCCGAAGAAGTCGGTGAGACGCTCCTCGGAGGGCGCCACCGATCCCGCCGAGACGAGTTCGGCGACCCCCTCAGCCGCTGCAGCCTCTCGTTCGCCGTCGATCAGGACGATCACCGATTGCTCGCCGGTTCCCAGGCCGAGTTCCATCGCCCGGTCGATCTGTCGGCGGCCGGCCGCATAGCACAGGACCTCGACCGCGAGGTCGTCGGCGACGTTTTCGCCCCGTTCCATCGAGCGCTTCGCGTGGGCAAGCGCCGATTCGAGGTGGGCCGACCCGGCGATGTAGCGGGCGTCGAAGGCCTGGACCAGCACGTCGTGGTCCGTCCCGACACGCCGGAGCGAGTCGAGGAACGACTGGAGGTCGTCGTCTCCGTCGATCGTCACCCGGCCCGTCACCGTCTTCACTCGAACTCACCCAGATTGGCCTGCGTGCCCTGCGAGTTCTCCGGGGGGTCCTCCCGTGTGGACGTGTGCTGGCTCGACGGTGTGTCCTCATCCGCCTCGACCCCGTCGAGGTCCGGATTGGGGTGCCCCGCGCTCGCGAGGACTTTTTCCGTGGTCTTTTGCCGTCCGGAAAGCGCCGCGAGCACCCGTCCCGGATCGGCCTGTCGCAGGTCTTCGCGGGTCTCGAACCCAGCCTCCCGGAGACGTCTGGCCCGCTTGCGGCCGACGTGTCGGATCCCGACCAGGTCGAGCAGGTCCGCCCGGATGCCGTGTTCGACCCGGATCCGGGCCTCGCGAATCGCACTTGCCGAACTAATTTCGAGTTCCCCGGCGAGTCGCTCTGCGGCCTGGAGCAGCCACTCGGCGGTCTCGACCTTCCCACGGATGTCCCCGGGGCCGACGCCGTAGCGCTCGGCGATCCGGTCCTCGTCGAGCTCCTCGGCCCAGTCCTCCAGGAGTTTGGCGGTCTTCAGGGCCGAGAGCCAGTCCTCGAACTCGCCCTCGGCGAACTCGGATGGGGTCTGCCCGAGCAGTTCCCGCTCCCGCTCGTAGGCGATCTCCGTGTAGGTCGACTCGTCGCCGGACTTCAAATATAGCTCGTACATGTCCGGCGTGCGACTCACCAGGTGATAGAGCCCCAGCGGGGAGGGCGAGCCCTCACCCGCACGGAGTCCGTCGATGATGATCGCCGCGGACATCGGATCGAGGTAGAGCTGGGAGACCAAATGACCGGCCGGCGTGGCCCGCAAGTCGCCGTTCTCCCGGACCAGGAAGTCGTTTCGATCGAGATACTCGAGGACGTCCTCGGTGACCGCCTCCAGCCGGGAGGGATCGTCGGTCTGGGAGGCGTACAGCGTCTCACCGAGGAATTCGAGCAACCCCTCGTGACTGTGGACGAAGCCGGTGGCGACCGTCGAGAGCACGTGTGAGCGCAGCGCCGGCTCGGCGGCCAGCTTCGAGCGAACCGGCTCGGGGTCGGCATAGACATAGCGGTCGAACAGCTCCTCCAGTTCGTCGTGGGACTTCGCGAGCAGGACGGCCTCGCCGTGAGGGTCACGGCCGGGCCGGCCCGCCCGCCCGAACATCTGGTGGACCTCCAGGGTCGAGAGCGGGGCCATCCCACCCGTCGACCCGTCGTAGCGCCGCCAGTCCCGGACCACGACCCGCCGGCTCGGCGTGTTCACGCCGGCCGCGAGGGTGGGCGTGGCGCTGACAGCGCGGATCAGCCGCTCCCGGAAGGCGTCCTCGACGAGGGTGCGATGGCCGCGCGCGAGGCCAGCGTGGTGAAAGGCCGCGCCCTGCTCGACGGCCGCCGCCAGATCCTCGCTGGTCTCCGTGTCGCTGACGGCCCGGATCTCGTCGGCGACTTCCTGGAGGGCCTCCCGGTCCGCGGCGGAGAGGGCCGATTCGGTCACCTCACCCAGCCGCCGGGCCGCGGCCTCGGCGTTCCGTCGGGAGTTGACGAAGACCAGCGCCGAGCCGTCCGCCGCGATGGTATCCGCGACCAGCGCCTCGGTCTGGTCCTGTGACCCGGTGGGGAGTTCCGTCGTCGAGCCATCATCGAGGTGCAACGCGTCGCCGTAGTGGACCCCGGTCCGGAGTTCGATCGGTCGCCAGTCCGAATCGACCAGTTCGGCCTCGAGCCAGTCGGCGATCTCGTCGGCGTTGCCGATGGTCGCCGAGAGCGCGACGACCTGGAGGTTCGGGACCCGCGAACGGAGCTTCGCGAGGGTCACCTCCAGGGTCGGGCCCCGGCCCCGGTCATCGACCAGGTGGACCTCGTCGGCGACGACACAGGCCAGGTCGTCGATCCAGTCCGCGCCGTTCCGGATGAGCGAGTCGACCTTCTCGGAGGTCGCGACGACCACGTCGGCGTTCCCCAGCCAGTCGCCGTCTTCCTCGTAGTTGCCCGTCGAGACCGCCACGTCGAGTCCGAACTGCTCGAAAGCCTCGAACTCGGCGGCCTTCTCGCTGGCGAGGGCCCGCAGCGGCACGATGTACAGGGCCATCCCGTCGGTCTCGTGGATGGCCGAGAGCATCCCGAGCTGGGCGATGAGGGTCTTGCCGCTCGCCGTCGGCACGCTGGCGACGACACTCTCCCCGGAGAGCACGCCGGCCTCGACGGCCGCGGCCTGGGGCGGATAGAGCTCCTCGATGCCCGCGGACACGAAGTGTTCTGTCACCCCGTCGGGCAGCCCCGACAGGTCCTCGATCTGCATTGGCCGGCCCTAGGTCCGGCCCCGGTTATAAGATCACGGGCTCTTAGCCGCGCCATTTTAACCGTCGCGGCCCGACGTACCGACCAATGAGCGAGGACTTCGACAAGGAGGCCGAACGGGAACGGCTCCGGGAGAAGTACGAGTCCGATCAGGGGGATCGGGAAGCCACCGAGCGGATGAGCGAGTTGCTGCTCCAGGGCGCGACGATGACCAACAAACACTGTGACACCTGCGGTTCGCCGATCTTCCGCTATCAGGGCCAGGAGTTCTGCCCCACCTGTCAGGCCGAGGGTCAGCCGGCGGCCCAGTCCGCTGGACAGTCGGCCGGGGAGAGCCAGCCCGAGCGCGAGGACTCGCCCGCCGAACCGGGCGTCGGCGCGTCGACGGGCGGCGCTGACCCGGCGGCCGGGGGCCAGCCCGACCCGGCGACCGCCCAGGTCGATGCTGGGGCCGGCCAGACTGCCCCTGGAACCGAACCCACCCAGGCGGCGGCCACGAAACCCACCCAGTCCGAGCCGCCTGCGACCGGCCGGACCGCCCAGCCGGCCGCGTCCGGGGCCCAGGAGTCCCTCTCCCAGACGATCGCCGTCCTCGCCGAGCGGGCCCGGACGAGCGAGGATCCACAGCAGGCAAAAGCGTTCCTCGAGGCCGCTCGCGAGGCCGCCGAGGCCCTCGCGGCACTCGCCGGCCGATGACGACCGACCGGGTGCTCGTGCCCATCGACGGCTCGGACGTGAGCTATCGGGCCCTCTCGTATGCCGTGGACCTCGCGGCGGCCTTCGATGCGACCCTGGACGTGGTGCACATCACGACCGACCGAACGCAGGCGGCCGAGGCAGTCCTCGACCGGGCCCGTCGAATCCTTGAAGCGGCCGACGTCGAGGCCTCACTCTCACTCTCGACCGATCTCGATCTCGACTTCCGGCCGGCGGACCGACTGGGCGAGGACGTGCTGGACCTGGTCGCCGAGCGGGGGGCCGATCACGTGGTGATGGGCCACGCCGAGCCACCCGGCCCGGTCGAGCGGGCGCTGCTGGGTAGTGCCGCTGAAACGGTGCTGCGCAGCGAACGGGTGCGGCTCACGGTCGTCCCCTAACTCCCATACTCGCTCCCGACGACCTCGCGGATCCGGCTTGCCGTGACTTCTCCCACGCCCTCGACTGACTGGAGGGTCGCTTCATCCGCCGTGAGGACCGCCTCGACGCTGCCCAGCGCCTCCAGAAGCGAGCGAGCGGTGATCGGGCCGATGTCCGCGATCGACGCCACGACGTACTCCTGTTGCTCCGCGAGTGTCTTCGCCGCGGAGGTGCCATGGACGCTCACCTCGCGATCCCGCGATTCTTGCTCGCGTCTGGCGATGGTCTCCAGCAGGGCCGCCGTCCCGGCTTCGTCAGGGGTGAACAGCACCGATATGCCGAAATCCACGGCCAGGCTGGCGAGGGCCCCACGAATCGCGTTCGGGTGGACGTTTCGCTCGCCGTAGAGGTCCCCCTCACCCTCGATCACCAGGACCGGACGGCCGTAGTGGCGGGTCAGATCGCCGATCTGGTCGAACAGCCCCCGATCGCCGTCGAGCAGGGTCGAGAGGAAGTCCTCGATGGTCTTGCGCTCGACGGCCACCCGGTCGCTGAGCACGTAATCGCCCACTTCGAGTGTCTCCAGGCGGGTCTGTACCCCTTCGCGCTTCGAGAGGTCACGGGCGATGCTGGCGTCCAGTTCCCGCTGGTCGATCACGATCTCGACGTGGTCCTCGCCGCCCGCCTCGGCGACGACCCCAGAGTCGTCCGCTGACACTTCTCCCGGCGGCGCTTCTGTCGCTCCGTCCTCATTCGTCTCTGCCGCCCCGAAGTCCGCGATGCCGGCCTGTCCGTCCCCCGTGTCGGCTTCTCGCTCCTCTGACGTGTCGGTCGGGCCATCCTCCCCGGCGAAGGTCTCCAGGCCGGCCTGTTCGTCATCGAATTCGGCTTCGAGTTCCGGCGCGGCCTCTCGGAGCCCCTCCAGTTCCGCGGCCATCTCGTCCTCGCGGCGGCGCGAGATCCAGAAGTAGGCCTCATCGCGGGTGTCCTCGGCCAGCAACACCACGACTCGCCCCCGGGCCTGTCGGCCAGTTCGGCCCTTGCGCTGGATCGAGCGGATCGCGTTGGGAACCGGCTCGAAGAAACAGACCAGATCGACCTCCGGGACGTCCAGTCCCTCCTCGGCGACGGAGGTCGAGACCAGGACCTCGAACTCCCCCGCGCGGAAGGCCTCGAGCACCTCGGTCTGTTCGGTCTGGGTCATCCCGGAGGAGCCCTCCTTGTCGCCCTGGCCGACGAATCGCCGGACCGAGAAGTGGGCCGAGAGAAACTCCGTGAGCGCCTCGGCGGTGTCCCGGGACTCGGTGAAGACGATGACCCGGTCGCCGTCCCGCACGCCCAGCGTCTCCGCGAGCAAAATTCGGACCCGGCGGAACTTGGGGTGGAGGTCCTCGAAGGACTCGGCTTTCGACATCGCTCGCTTGATCTGTGGGTCCGAGACGAATCGCTGGCTGGCCTTCGAGGCCCCCGAGGAGCGGGCCGCGTTTCGCTGGCGCTCGAAGTACCGCCGGAGGGCGTCGACACTCTGGGTCTCGACCAGTTCGACGGCCCGCTTTACCTTCATGATCTCCGCGTGGACGGACATGCCCTCGTAGCCCGCCGAATCCCCGTCGTCGATCCGCCGCTGGAGCTTCTTGCGGATCTCGTGGAGGTCTCCCTGTGAGATCTCCGGGTCGGTCTTGCCGGTGACCCCCAGTTCGCGCAGGGTTCCCAGCCGGTCGGCGAGCACCTCCTGTAACAGATCCCGGATCTCGATCACCGCCTCCGGGAGCTCGACTCGCGCCCACTCGACGTCGGTCTCGTGGGTGTACTCGGCCACGTCCGGGTCGGACTCGGTCTTCACCGCGACCCGCTCCAGGCCCAGGTTGGCCATGACCTGTTCGATCGCTTCCTCGTCGTCGCCCGGCGAGGCGCTCATCCCGGTCACGAGCGGATCGGCGGCCGATTCGTGGTAGCGTTCAGCGACGTAGGCATAGGGGTAGTCCCCGCTCGCCCGATGACACTCGTCGAAGGTCAGGTGGACGACGGGTTCGAGATCGATGCGATTGCCCAGCAGGTCGTTCTCGATCACCTGGGGCGTGCCGACGATGATTCGAGCGTCGGAAAACAGCGCCCCGCGATCCTCGGGCGCGGTCTCGCCGGTGAAGACGACGATCTGCTCGTCGGGAATCGTCAGTGCCTCCCGGTAGAACGCGGCGTGTTGCTCGACGAGGGGCTTTGTGGGGGCCAGGAGCATGGCCTTCCCGTCCGGCCGGTCGGCGAGTCGGTGGGCGGTCACCCGCAGGCTCACCGCGGTCTTCCCCAGGCCGGTCGGGAGCGAGACGAGTGTGTGGGCGTCCCGGGCCTTCTCGACCAGCTCTGTCTGGTACGGTCGTGCCTCGATCGCGCCCGGTTCGATCAGGGGCGATTCGAGTGTCCCCTCGCCTGCTGCCATTCGATCGTGGATTGTGCGTTCGAGCGGTTAAGGGTTCGTGTGTCTCAGAAGAACAGGCCGAGTTCCATCGCGGCCGCGGCGGCGACGGGGATGGTGAGGTTGTCGTCGATGACATAGCCCGCGATGGTGGGCTTGACGCCGTCGGCGACGGTGGCCGCGCCCGCCCCCAGCACTGCTGCGAGCAGGGGGACCCGAAGCAGGCCGGCAATGCCGAGACTAACCCCGAAGGTCACCAGCAACACGTAGCCCTGCTTCACCGCGAGTTCGTCACTGGAGAGCACGCCGCTGATCGGGTCGGCGATGGTCAGCATGAGCAGTGCCGGCACCGCCACCGTGGGCCGAAAGACCAGGACGGTCGTGGTCGCACCGAGGAGTGCCAGCGCGTAGCCGGCCGGCCAGTGTTCCTCGTAGTCGCGGGTGAACCGCTCGTAGACCCACCAGTCGAGTCGGCCGGAGAGCCGCAATCCCTCCAGAATCGTGACGGCGGCCAGCGCGAGGACGAGCAGTCCCTGGACCTGTCGCCAGGTGAGCAACTCGAAGACGTAGGCGATCGGGACCAGACTCCCACTCGCGTGCACCAGCCGCCGGCCGGGTTCGCTCACAGCTGTTCGAAGGTGCGCTCGCCGTCACGGAGCGCGGCGAGGGTCTCGGGCAGTTCGGCCATCGGGACCCGGACCTGCTCGGTGGTGTCCCGGTCCCGGATCGTGACGGTGTCGGTCTCTAAACTCTCGTAGTCGACGGTCACCGTGTACGGCGTGCCCACCTCGTCCTGACGGCGGTAGCGACGACCGATCGCCCCCGAGTCGTCGTAGGTCGTGGCGAGTCCGGCCGCACGCAACTCCCGCTCCAGTTCGCGGGCCCGCTCGCCGAGGCCGTCCTTGTCCATCAGCGGGAAGACCCCGACCAGGGTGGGAGCCATCTCGGCCGGGAGGCGGAGGACGGTCCGGTGCTCGCCATCGATCTCGTCCTCGTCGTAGGCGTGGACCAGGATGGCATAGACGGTCCGGTCGATCCCCATCGAGGGCTCGATCACGGTCGGGGTTTCGTGCTGGCCCCGCTCGGTGACTTCCGCGACCTGGAAGCCGGTCTGCTCGATGGGCACGTCGACGGTCTCCCCGTCGAGTTCGACGGTGACGCTGTCGCCCTCGAAGGCCGACCGATCGGTCTCGGCCAGTTCCTCGAGCGCGGCGGCAATATCGGCGGCCTGGGAGCCGTACTCCGGTCCCAGGGCGGCCATGTCGGGGTCGACCGTGGCCCGCTCGACCGTCCGTGGTTCGTCGTACTCCTGGAAGACGCTGAACCGCTCGTCGGTGTGGGCCGCGTGATGGGAGAGGTCGTAGGTCCCCCGGTTGGCGATACCCGCCAGTTCGATCCAGTTCGGTTCCTCGTCGGGCCCGCTCACGTCGGCCTCGGCGTCCCAGCAGTCCGTGGCGTAGTGGGCCCGCTCCTCGGGCTGGTGCTGTCTGAACCGGAGCCGATCCAGGTCGATCCCGATCCGCTCGTACCACTCGGTCGCCACGCCCACGTAGTAGCCGACCCAGTCGTCGGCGATCGGGCCGGATTCGACGGCCTCGCCGATCGCTTCGAAGTGCACCTCGCCGTCGCCGTCCTGGTCCGCGGCGCTGTACAGTGGGGCCTCGACGTTCGCGACCCGGGAGAGCGGCGGGTCGTCGCTCTCGGGATCGAAGAACAGTTCGAGTTCGGCCTGAGTGAACTCTCTCGTGCGCACGATGGCGTTTCGCGGGCTGATCTCGTTGCGGTAGGCCCGACCGATCTGTGCCACGCCGAAGGGCAACTCCCCGCGGGCGTACTCGCGGAGCCGCGGGAAGTCGACGAAGATTCCCTGGGCGGTTTCCGGGCGGAGATAGCCCTTGTTCGTCGAGCCGGGGCCGATCGCGGTCTCGAACATGAGGTTGAACTCCTCGACCGGTTCGCCGGCGAGCGGGGTCCCACAGCTCGGGCACTCGATCTCGTGTTCGGCGAGCAGCGACTCGATCTCCCTGGGCGTGAAACTCTCGGCCTCGGCGATGTCGGTCTGGTCCTCGATCAGGTGATCGGCCCGGTGGCTGCTCTGGCACTCCGGACACTCCACCAGCAGATCATCGAAGCCATCGAGATGCCCCGAGGCCTCGAAGACCGCCTCGGGCAGGATCGTCGGGGCGTCGATCTCGTCGTGGCCCTCCCGTGTCACCCAGCGGTCACGCCAGGTCGATTCGACGGTCGACTTGAGCGTCGCTCCCTCCGGGCCGTACGTGTAGAACCCGCCGACGCCGCCGTAGGCTTTCCCGGTCTGGAAGAAAAACCCCCGGCGCTTCGCGAGTTCGGTCAGGGCCTTCATAGTCCGGCGATGAGATCCACGTCGCGAACGACCCCGACGAGTTCGTCACCCCGCTTCAGCGGGACCTGCTCGATGTCGTTGTCGAGCAGCAGGCCGGCCACCTCCCGCGCGCTGCGGGTCCCGGTCACGCTCACCAGCTGATCGCTCATGTACTCGCTGACCGGCGCGTCCGGGAGTTCGACGTCGCGGGTCGGCAGGTAGCGGTTGCCGACGGCCTTGATCCCCTCCCACATCCAGTCGTCGTCCTGGTTGGCGATCGAATCGCCGGTGGCGTCCTCGCCCTCGACGACCTCGGCGACATCGATGAGGTCGACCTCGGTGATGATACCCGCCATCTCGCCCGTCTCGTCGAGCGCGATGGCATACGGCACGTTGGCAAAGGCGATCTCCCGCTCGGCGACGACCAGCGGCGTGCCCACGAAGACCGTGTTCACGTCGTAACTCGCGAGGTCGCCGACTTCGAGGTCGCCGTCGACGTCGCCGTCAGCGATGGCCCGGATGATGTCCGTGACGGTGATCATCCCGGTCAACGAGCCCCCGTTGACGACGGGGATGCGCCGCTCGCCAGTTTCGGCCATGACCTGCGCCACGTCGTGGATGTCCGCTTCGCTCTCGGTCGTCGGGACGTCCTCCATCAGGATGGCGAGCTGGTCCTCGTCCGGTCTGGCGATCAGGGCCTCGCGGGAGACGAGCCCGCGGTACTGTTCGCCGTCGTCCGTTTCTTTGACTACCGGGACCGAGGAGAAGGCCCGCTCCTGGAGGTACTCCAGGACGTCGTCCCTGGTTCCGGGAAGCGAGACAGTGACCACGTCCTCCCGGGGTGTCATCGCGTCGGCGACTTTCATGTGAGCGGTTTACAGCATCCTCGCATATGTAGGCTACGACACTACGTGTCGAGTTCTCGGTTTTATCGCGCTTCAGCCCGGGGAGGATGTCAATCGAGGTCCTCCGGGGGGAACAGCGGCCGAGGGTCCTCGACGCCGAACTGGACGTGTTGCTCGCCGGAAAGCGGGTGGAGGTAGACGTGGAGTTGCTCGCCCCCCCGCACCCGTTCGAGCATCCGGTCGGCCTCGGCGGTGCGATAGTAAAGCGGGAGGCAGACAGCGGTCTCCTCGGCCGAGGACCGAAAGACGACCGTGGCGTAGACCAGCCCCCCGTCCTGCGCGTTGAACGCCTCGAACTCGTCGAAGGTCCCGGTCTCGACCATCGATTCTAGTTTCTCGAACTCGTCACCGGAGACGAGCACGTCAAGGCCCACCTTTGTCGTCTCCGAGCCACCCGGTGCCGGTACCGGAACGACATCTCCTGGGACGGGGGCGAAGACGTCCCACCCCTGTGTTTCGTAGTCCGCGGCCAGCGATTGGCTCTCCTCGACGACTTCCTGCCACCGACTCTGGTCGCCGTCCAACGGGTGACTCACGTCATCCATACCCGCATTGGGTGGTCCCTGACGGGTAAACATTGTCTCCTGGTGAACCTTCGGTAGTGAAAAGATATATCGCCGACGCGGGGACAAACGGTGGGTATGCCGCCGCTGCTCTCTATGGAGGATCTCCGCACCCAATTCGCTACTGACCGCGGTCGGGTCAAGGCAGTCGACGGGATCGATCTCGAGATCGAGCCCGGGGAGACTGTCGGCCTGGTCGGGGAGTCCGGCTCTGGCAAGAGTGTCACGGCGCTGTCGACGATGGGTCTCGTCGACGATCCCGGTGAGATTGCCGGGGGAACCATCGAATTCACGGATGCCGAGATTGCTGCTGAACTCCGTGAGACGTTTTCTAACCCAACTTTCGTCGACGGCAACACCGTCGACTTGACCGCTGCCCCGGAGGCGGCGCTTCGTCTCGTGCGGGGGCAGGCGATCAGTATGATCTTCCAGGACCCGATGACGTCCCTCAACCCGGCCCATACGGTCGGCGAGCAGGTCGCGGAGAGCCTGTCTCTCCACCAGTTCGGCGGCCGGCGAAAGGACACGTGGCTGAACGCCATCCGCGAGATCCTGCCCCGAATCAGTCGGGATATCGACCCGGAGATCCGCGAACGCACGATCGAGATCCTCGAGGAGGTCGGCATTCCGGAGCCAGGGGCCCGCTTCGAGGAGTACCCCCACGAGTTCTCCGGTGGCATGCGTCAGCGGGTTCTCATCGCGATCGCGCTGGCGAGCCAGCCGGACCTGCTCATCGCCGACGAGCCGACCACGGCCCTTGACGTGACGATTCAGGCTCAGATTCTGGACCTCATCGACGAGTTACAGGCCGAACTGGGGATGTCCGTGCTCATGATCACTCACGACCTGGGCGTGGTGGCCGAGACCTGTGATCGGGTCGCCGTGATGTACGCCGGCGAGATCGTCGAGGAAGGTCCGGCCGAGGAGGTCTTTGCGAACCCGTCCCATCCCTACACCTACACGCTGCTCGAATCCATCCCGACCGAGGACAAGGAGCGTCTCACGCCCATCGCCGGCAACGTTCCCGATCTCATCGACATGCCCGAGGGGTGTCACTTCGCCCCGCGCTGTCCCTGGGTGACCGATGGCTGTACGGACGGCGAGATCGAATTCCGGCAACACGGTGGGACCGCGGTGGACCACCGGTCCAAGTGTCTCCTCGAGGATTTCGACAAGGCGAAATACGGGACGGACAGCGTCCTCCCACAGGACACCGGTGAGCGCGGGGCGGAGCCGTTGCTCGAGGTCTCCAATCTCAAGAAGTACTACGAGGAAGAGGACGGCGTTCTCGATCGCTTCCTCGGTGGCACCGGAAAGAGTGTCAAGGCCGTCGACGGGGTCGACTTCTCGATCTACCCGGGTGAGACACTCGGCCTCGTCGGGGAGTCCGGCTGTGGGAAATCGACGGCTGGCCGGGCCCTCCTCCATCTCGTCGAGCCGACCGACGGGCGGGTCCTCTTTGCCGGCACTGACCTCACCGACCTGGATCGGTCCGGGTTGCGGGAGGCCAGGAAGGACATGCAGATGATCTTCCAGGACCCGCTCTCCTCGCTCGACCCCCGACTGACAGTCGGGCAGACGATCATGGAACCGCTCAAGATCCACGACCTCCCGGAGAGCGATCCGTCCGTCAGCACGACGGCCGACCTCACGGTTTCGGGAATCGAACGGGACCGTGTGGAAGTCGAGGTTGGCGACGAGGTCGATGCCGTGGTCGGGGCGGCTGAGGATGTCTCGACGGTACACGTCTCCGTGGCGGTCGCGGACGACGACGTCACCGTCGAGGTGGACGAACACGTTGGCGTCGAAACCACGGTTTCACGCTCGGAATCGGGCCGGATCGAACTGGTCTCGGTTGTCGTCTCCGCTGGCGACAGCGACCGGCTCCGACGCCGCCGTCGGGTCAACCAGCTTATCGAAGCCGTCGGGCTCGAAACTGGTCAGTACAACCGGTATCCTCACGAAATGTCGGGTGGCCAGCGTCAACGGGTCGGGATCGCCCGTGCGCTGGCGGTGGATCCGGACTTCATCGTCGCCGACGAACCGGTCTCGGCGCTGGACGTTTCGGTTCAGGCCCAGATCCTCAATCTGCTCGAGGACCTGCAAAATCGCTTCGATCTCACGTACCTGTTCATCGCCCACGACCTCTCGGTTGTGAGACATATCTCCGACCGCGTCGCGGTGATGTATCTCGGCGAGATCGTCGAACTCGCGGACACCGAAGCGCTATTCGAAGATCCCCGACACCCGTACACACAGGCCCTGCTCTCGGCGATTCCGGTCCCGGATCCGACGGTGGGAACCGAAGACCGCGACATCCTGCGGGGTGACGTTCCATCCCCCATCGACCCGCCGTCGGGCTGTCACTTCCGCACACGGTGTCCGCAGATCATTCCGCCCGCGGACCTCGACGTGGATCAGGAGGTGTATCGAGAGATCATGTTCTTCAAACAGCGCGTTGAGGACCGGGCAATCGACCTGGAGACGGCGACCAACGAGGCCGACTCCGAGACGCCGCGCGCGATCGCCGAGCAGTTGCGCGAGGATCACTTCGACACGCTTCCAACCGGTGAGGCCGGGACGGTTCTCGAGTCGGCAGTCGAACAGGTCGCGTCGGGCGACTGGGAGGGGGCGGAATCGCTCCTCGACGAAACCTTCGAAAGTGTCTGTGAGGTTGCGGACCCGGTCTTGTCGGATGGGGACCATCCCGCGGCGTGTCATCTGCTGGATTGACGAGATCTGAATTGATGCAAACATTTATGATAGTTACACATCTGAGAAGTATTCATGTCATCCAGTGACAGCACGGTTTCGCGTCGTGGATTTCTCACCGCAGCCGGCGGTGCTGCCGTTACTGCTGCACTCGCGGGATGTAGTGGTAATGGGACTGACGACCAAGACAACGGGGATTCCGAGGATTCCACGCTGTTGCGATACGGCCGTGGCAGTCACTCGACGACGCTTGACTTCCAGAACAGTACCAGTGGCGAGGTCGCGAAGGTCACCGAGAACCTCTATGACAAGCTGATCGACTTCGTCCCGGGTGAGGCGACGCTGCGCGAGGGGTTGGCGACGGACTACTCGATGGACGGCCAGACCGTCTCGCTGACGCTCCGAGAGGGTGTGACCTTCCACGACGGCGAGGAGTTCACCGCCCAGGACTTCGTGGCGACCTATCGCCGCTTCACCGATCCTGACTACGAGTACTACGCCGGCGACGATTACGTGTCCGCGTACGGCGGCTTTACGCTCGGGAACTGGATCGAAGACATCCAGGTGGACGGGGATTACGAGATGACGATCGAGTTGTCCCAGCAATACGCCCCGTTCTTCCGGAATCTGGCCATGTTCCCCTCTGCGGTCCACTCGGAGGCGTCCATCGAAGAGTACGGCACGGACCTGCAGTCAAATGCGAACGGAACTGGTCCCTTCGAGCTTGAGACCCTCGACGACGGCAACGAGCAGATCCGGCTGTCGGCCAACGAGGACTACTGGGGTGAAGGCCCCCACGTCGACGAACTCGTCTTCGTCACCGTCGGTGAGAACTCGACGCGAGCCCAGTCTCTTGGCTCCGGCGAACTGGACATCATCGACGGCCTCGGTGCCCAGTCCGCCCAGCAGGTCGAAGGCTTCGACAACGCGTCACTCGAGCGCAAGGAGGGGATCAACATCGGCTACATGGCGTTCAACCTCTCCTCGATCGAGCAATTCCAGGACCGCCGGGTCCGGCAGGCAATCAGCTACGCCATCGACACGGAGTCCATCGTCGAAGAGATCTACGCCGGTGTGGCGGTCCAGGCAAGCCAGCCGCTGCCACCGAACCTCCTGGGGTACAACGAGGATCTCGATCCCTACCCGTACGATCCCGACGAGGCCCAGCAACTCCTCGATGAGGCCGGCTACGGCGATGGGTTCTCCTTCGAACTGGCCACCTTCCAGAACCCGCGGGCGTACAACCCGTCGCCGCTACAAACTGCCGAGACCGTCGCCTCGAACCTCGGCGAGGTCGGCATCGACGTGGAGATCAACCAGCAGTCCTTCGGGCCGTTCCTCGAATACACTGCCGAAGGTCGACACGACGCGTGTTTCCTCGGCTGGATGACCGACAACGCGGACCCGGACAACTTCGCGTACGCGCTGTTGCACCCACAGGTCGAGTCGGACCAGCTCACGGAAGGCCAGGACTGGGTCAGCTTCGACACCGAGGGCTTCAACACGAGCAACCGCGCGGGATGGGCAAACCGTGAGTACATGGATCTGGTCGAGCAGGGTCAGCGAACCCTCGACGAGGCCGAGCGAGAGGACCTCTACAACCAGGCGATGCAGATCGCTCACGACGAGGCGCCGTGGGTCTACTTGGACTACGCCGAGGAGCTTCGCGGTGTCGCCAATCGGGTGCAGAACTACACCGTCGCGACCATCAGCGGTCCGTATCTTAATTACGTCTCCGTCGAATAGGCTTCGACGAGCCGATGTTCCCGAAGCGTTTCGTCATCAAACGCCTCCTGCTGCTCGTCCCCGTGCTGATCGGGGTGGCGACAGTCGTCTTCTCGATTTTGCACCTGTCTCCGGGTGATCCGGCACTGACGATCGCCGGGCAACGAGCGAGCGAGGAGTTCGTCGAACAGATCCGAGAAGGCCTCGGCCTGAACGATCCGATATGGGTTCAGTACGTGGACTTCCTCTGGAATGCCGCCCAGCTCGACTTCGGGGACTCCTACATCATCTACCGGAATACGCCGGTCCGGGAGGTCCTCATCGAGAAGCTCCCGGTGACCATCGAACTGGCGCTCTACGGCCAGTTTTTCGGCATTCTCTTTGGCATTCCGTTCGGGCTCGTTAGCGCGATCAAGCAGGACACGATCACCGACCACCTCTCCCGGGTCGGGGCCCTGGCCGGCATCAGCATCCCGATCTTCTGGAGTGGGCCGATCCTGATCTTCGTCTTCGCCCAGTTTTTCGGCGTGTTGCCGACAAGTGGCCGGATCTCCTCACTTTACAACTTCCAGGCGATACGGGTTACTGGCCTGGTGACCGTGGACACGCTCATCGCTGGCGAGTGGGATATGTTCGTCTCCGCGGTTCGGCATATGTTGTTGCCCTCGCTCACGATCGGAATCTACTCGATGGCGCTGATCTCCCGGATGATGCGGTCCTCGATGCTCGAGGTTATCAGACAGGACTACATCCGAACGGCTCGGGCGAAGGGCCAGGGGGCCAAGATCACGGTCCTCAAACACGGTTTCCGAAACGCGCTCATCCCGGTCATCACGGTCATCGGCATCCAGTTTGGCACCCTCCTCGGTGGCGCGGTCCTGACCGAGACGGTCTTTGCGATCGGCGGTATCGGCGTCCTGCTCGTCGAGGCGATCAAGGTCGGTGATTACCCCATCGTCCAGGGAACGGTGCTGACCTTCGCGTTCCTCTTCACGCTCGTGAACCTCGGCGTCGACATCACCTACTCGTACCTTGACCCACGGATCAACCAATGAGTACACAAACAGTCCAGGAGGGCGGCAGTTCGACCCGGAGCCTCTTCGAGCGGCTTCGCGCCTCGCCGTTCCTCTCCCAGCTCCTGTCGAATCGGCTGGCGCTTGCCGGCATTCTGATCATCCTCGCGATGCTCGCCATCGCGATCTACTCCCGGTTCGCACTGGACCTCGAGGTCATCTCACAGAGTCAGCTCGGCACGAACCCGAATCGGGCGGCCCCGAGTCTGGAGTACCCCTTCGGAACCGACGGGCAGGCCCGAGATCTGCTGCCCCGGGTGGCCTATGGGGCCTGGTACGCGATGCTCTACGGGTCGATAACCGTCGGTGCGTCGACGGTGCTCGGTGTGGGGATGGGCATCATTGCAGCCTACTACGGCGACGTGACTGACAACGTCATCATGCGGTCGATGGACGTGCTGCTCGCGTTCCCCTCCTTGCTCCTCGCCCTGGCTCTCGTCTCGATCTTCCCCGACGAGTTGGGCCTCTGGCGGGCCGTGATGGCACTGACCCTCGTCTACACGCCACGGTTTGCCCGCGTCGTACGGGGGGCTGCACTCACGGTCCTCGAAGACGAGTACATCGACGCCACCGAGGCCCTCGGGGCGACCGATCCGCGAATCCTCGTTCGACACATTTTGCCAAACACGCTCGCACCCATTACCGTTCAGAGCACCCTCAACTTCGGGCTCGCGATCATCGACCTCGCGGCGCTCTCGTTTTTGGGTTTCGGCGCCTCGGCGGGAACGCCGTCCTGGGGATTGATGCTCTCGAACGGCGTCAGCCTGGGCCTCCTGACCGGGGTCTGGTGGTGGTCGTTCTTCCCGGGACTGTTCCTCGCATTGACCGTCCTCGGGTTCAACCTGCTCGGTGACGGCATGCGTGACGCCCTCGACCCACGGATGCGTGAGGCCGTGGACTGACCGTGCGAACCGCTTTTCGGGCGATTCGGCACCGGGTTCGACTCGTGGCTCCAGCCGGCCTGTTCGGTGTCATCCTCGCTGTCGCCTTCCTGGCGAGTCTCGGTCTCGTCGGTCGGTCGGTCCCCATCTGGGTCGACAGTACCTTCGCGTTCGGGGGGATCTGGTTCGGGTTCGGACTCCTATCTTGGGCGAGTTCGATCATGCTTGGTCGGACAATCGAGGGGCTCCAGGCGCGGATGGACCTGGGAACCGGCTGGACGGAGACCCGCTCGCGGCGAGCGATGGCGCGGGTGGCCGCGTTCGGTGCTGGGATGATGCTCGGGGCGACGGGTGTCGGGCTTTTCGTTCTCTGAATCCCGGTTGCCCTCCCGAACGACCGGATTCCGACTAGTTGAATGGGCTGTCCGGTTTGTGACCCGCAGGTCTCCCCGATTCGACGTGTTTAAATAATCGGTGAGACATTGTACCAAACGTCATGGTGTCCGATGCCACGTCCATGGCCGCCACGGGTACTGCCGGAGAGGTCATGGCTGCAGTCGATGAGGCCGGTTCCGAGTCGCGGCTCGTCATCGCCGACATTTCCCAGGACGGGGCCTGGGTATCGGCGTCGATGGACGCGACACGCGACCTCGAGGCGTGGCGCTGACACCCGAGGGTCAACGCAGGAGAGGCCAGCTTTTTGCCCGCGGGTCCCGTCCCGGTCGATATGCGCTTTCAGGAGGTGTCCCCTGACCGGACCCTGCTCGTCGATCTTGCGTACGACGAGTCACTGCTCGCGGAACTCGAAGCTGCCGTCACCCAGGCCGACCTGGAATCGGCCTGGATGCTCGGCTCCGGGGCCGTCCGCGAACTCGAACTGACCGTCTACGATCAGGACGCCTTCGCCGCCGACGCCGTCGCCTTCGACGAACCGCTCGAAATGCCCGTGTTCACCGGGACGGTGACCACTGGCCCTGAAATTGCCGTCCAGGGGGTCTTCTCGCGCCCCTCGGGCCAGGCCGTCGCCGGCCGGATCGAATCGGCGACTGTCTACGGCGGTGAGGCCCTCCTTTGGGGCTTCGAGGAATCACTCGACAGGGACCGTGACGACGCCACCGGGCTCGACCGGCTCGATCTGTAGATGCGCGAGGTCGACGCCCAGTACTTCGCGGAACTGGAAACCCGGCTGGACCGGGCGATCGACATCGCGGAGACCGCCCGGGAGCGTGGCGAGGACCCCACGCCCGAGGTCGAGATCCCCGTGGCCACGGATATGGCCGACCGCGTGGAGAACATTCTGGGCATCGACGGGGTCGCCGAGCGCGTGCGCGAACTCGAAGGCGACTACTCCCGGGAGCGGGCCGCGCTCATGCTCGTCGAGGACTTCGTCGAGGGCACGGTTGGCGACTACGAGACCCGTCAGGGCAAAGTCGAGGGCGCGGTTCGCACCGCTGTCGCCCTGCTCACCGAGGGGGTCGTCGCCGCGCCGATCGAGGGGATCGACCGGGTCGAACTGCGGACGAACGACGACGGGACCGAGTTCGTCTCGGTTGCCTACGCCGGCCCGATCCGTTCGGCCGGCGGGACGGCTCAGGCGCTGTCGGTGCTGGTCGCGGACTACGCCCGCTCGCTTTTGGGCATCGAGGCGTTCCAGCCCCGCGAGGACGAGATCGAGCGCTACGCCGAGGAGATCGCCCTCTACGATCAGGAGACCGGGTTGCAGTATACGCCCTCCGACGAGGAGGCTACCCATATCGCCCGAAACGTGCCGATCATGCTCGACGGGGAGGCAACCGGCGACGGGGAGGTCTCGGGCTACCGGGACCTCGAACGGGTCGACACCAACAGCCCCCGTGGGGGGATGTGTCTGGTCCTCGCGGAGGGGATCGCGCTCAAGGCCCCGAAGATCAAGCGGTACACCGACGAACTCGAGGACGTCGAGTGGCCCTGGCTGCAGGCGTTGATCGACGGGGACGTGGGCGAAGACGACGCCGAGGACGACTCTGCGGGGGCCACCGAGGAGGAAGCGGCCGAGCAGTCGGGCCCGCCGCGGGCCCCACCCAAGACGAAGTACCTCCGGGATCTCATCGCGGGCCGACCGGTCTTCTCACACCCGAGTGAGCCTGGCGGATTCCGACTCCGGTACGGTCGAGCCCGCAATCACGGCTTCGCCACGGCCGGGGTCCACCCGGCGACGATGCACCTCGTCGATGACTTCCTCGCGACGGGCACCCAGATCAAGACCGAGCGCCCGGGCAAGGCCGCCGGCGTGATCCCGGTCGACTCCATCGAGGGACCGACGGTCAAACTCGCGAACGGCGACGTCCGCCGGATCGACGACCCCGCGGAGGCCCTCGAAGTGCGAAACGGCGTGGAGGCGATCCTCGACGTCGGCGAGTACCTGGTGAACTACGGGGAGTTCGTCGAGAACAACAAACCCCTCGCGCCCGCGTCCTACACTACCGAGTGGTGGGTGCAGGACCTGGCTGCAGCCGGGGCCGACGTGCAGGCGCTGCGGGACTCTCCCTACGTCGATCTCGCCGATCCGGAGCCGGCCCAGGCGCTCAACTGGGCCCGGGATCACGACGCACCGCTCCATCCTGCCTACACGTACCTCTATCACGACATCAGCGTCGAGGACCTCGACACGCTCGCCGCGGCCCTGTCCGAGGCGACGATCGAGGGGGAAACCCTCGCTGTCCCCCGTACGGAGCCGGTTCGGGAGATTCTGGAGGTACTGCTAATCGAGCATCACCAGGACGAGGACACGCTCCAGATCGAGGACTGGCACCCGCTCGCCGAGACGGTGGGGGTCAGCACCGACCTCGAACGACAGTGGACCCTGGACGACCTTTCCGAGGCCGCGCTCGACTGGGAGAACGCGATGCGGGCAATCGAGGAGATCGCCCCCTTCGAGGTCCGTGAACGCGCTCCGACCCGGATCGGGAACCGGATGGGCCGCCCGGAGAAATCCGAGTCCCGCGACCTGAGCCCCGCGGTCCACACCCTTTTCCCGATCGGGGAGGCCGGAGGGAACCAGCGGGACGTGGGCAAAGCGGCTGCTGCGGGGGATTCGATCGACGGTACGCAGGGAACCGTCGAGGTGGAACTCGGCGAGCGGGTCTGTGTTGCCTGTGGCGAGCACACGTACAAACCCCGCTGTCCGGCGTGTGGCGAGCGGACGAAGCCGTACTACGAGTGCCCCGAGTGTTCCATTCGTGTCGAACCGGACGAGGCCGGTCGCGTGGAGTGCCCGCGCTGTGAGCGCACGCTCTCGAACGTCGACATCCAGACCGTGGACGTGGGCGCGGAGTTCAACGATGCCCTGGCGGCCGTCGAGGAGCGTGAGACCTCCCTCGACATCGTGAAGGGCGTCAAGGGGTTGATGTCCAAGACCAAGGTCCCCGAACCGATGGAGAAGGGCGTTCTCCGGGCCAAACACGGCGTGACGGCGTTCAAGGACGGGACGGTCCGGTACGACATGACCGACCTCCCGGTGACCGCGGTTCGGCCCGCGGAACTGGACGTGACCGTCGCGGACTTCCGGGAGTTGGGGTACGAGACGGATATTAACGGCGACCCGCTGGAGCACGCCGATCAACTGGTCGAACTGCGGGTTCAGGACGTGATCCTCTCGGATGGGGCCGCCGAGCACATGCTCAAGACCGCGGATTTCGTCGACGAACTCCTCACGGACTATTACGGGTTGGACCCCTTCTACGAACTCGAGGATCGTGAGGATTTGATCGGCGAACTCGTCTTCGGGATGGCCCCACATACCTCCGCGGCGGTCGTGGGGCGGGTCGCCGGGTTCACCTCGGCAGCGGTTGGCTACGCGCATCCGTACTTTCACGCCTCAAAGCGCCGGAATTGCTTCCACCCCGAGACGAAGATCTGGTTCGAGGACGAGCAAGGGACGTGGGAACTGGAGACGATCGAATCAGTAGTCGAGGATCGGCTGAAAGAGCCACGCGAGGACGATTTCGGGACGGTAGTCGAAGAAATCGACGGCCAGATCCAAGTTCCCTCGATCGAGGCAGACGGAACGCCGACGCTGGAACCGGTCACGGCCGTCTCGAAACACCTCTCGACCGATCACCTCCTCGAAATCCAGCTTCAATCGGGCCGGTCACTTACTGTAACTCCGGATCATTCGATGCGAAAATGGGACGGCGGCGTTTGTGAACTGGCTGCGTCACAGATCGAGGAGGGTGACGTGATACCACGCCCGAATTTCGGGGCGAGTAGCGTTGACCTCACAGACGGGTCACAGCTCGATCGGTGGCTTGCAAACAGCCAACCGAACGCCACCGCTTCAGCTTCCACTGCCACTGATGGGGATATGGGGCCTGTGGACTTCGACGAAGTCGAAACTATCAACATCATTGAAAGCGATATTGAATACACGTACTCATTAACGGTAAAGAACACTCACACGCTACTTGCGAATGGTCATTTTGTTGGCCAGTGCGACGGTGACGAAGATTGTGTGATGCTCCTGATGGACGGCCTGCTCAACTTCTCGAAGCAGTACCTTCCCGACCAGCGTGGCGGGCGGATGGACGCCCCGCTCGTGATGTCCTCGCGGATCGACCCGGCGGAGATCGACGACGAGGCCCACAACGTCGACACGGTGGACCAGTATCCAAGGGAGTTCTACGAGGCGACCCGGGAGATGGCCGATCCCGGCGAGGTCGACATCGAGATCGCGGAGGCCCACCTGGGGACCGACCGGGCCTACTCGGACTTCGGGTTCACCCACGACACCTCTGACATCGCGCTCGGGCCGGATCTCTCGGCGTACAAGACCCTGGAGTCGATGATGGACAAGATGGAGGCCCAACTCGAACTCGCCCGGAAGCTTCGGGCCGTCGACGAGACCGACGTCGCCGAGCGGGTCATCGAGTATCACTTCCTGCCGGATCTGATCGGAAACTTGCGGGCGTTCACCCGCCAGGAGGTCCGGTGTCTCTCCTGTGGCGCGAAGTACCGCCGTGCGCCCCTGACTGGCGAGTGCCGGAAGTGTGGCGGCGACGTGACCCTCACCGTTCACGAGGGGTCGGTGACCAAGTACCTCGATACGGCCATCGAGGTCGCCGAGGAGTACGGCTCGCGGGAGTACACCAAACAGCGTCTGCACATCCTCGAACGCTCGATCGAGTCGATTTTCGAGAACGACAAGAACAAACAGTCAGGAATTGCGGACTTCATGTAAGAGCCGGCCGGTAGCGATCGTTTTGGTCCAGCTTTTGCAAGCGAGGTCGCGGAGGGACCGAGCGCAGTAAAAGGTGGGTTAGTCGTCGTCAGACTGTGGCACTGGCGAACTGGGACTGGACCCACCGGCCGCGCCGGGCGGGGTTTCGATCTCCTGGAGGGTCTCGTACTCCTCCTGGAGGCCCTTGTAGAGCGTGTAGATCAGGATGAGGATGACGCCGGCAAAGGGCAGCCCCGTGGTGATCGCCGCCGTCTGGAGGGCGTTGAGGCCGCCACCAACAAGCAGGGCCGCGGCGACGATGCCCACGACGATCGCCCAGAGCATGCGCTGGCGCTGGGACACGTTGAGCTTCCCGCCGGCAGTCACCAGCGCGATGACCTGCGAACCCGAGTCGGCGGAGGTCACGAAGAAGGTGACCACGAGACCCACCGCGGCAGCGGAGGTGATCGTCGAGAGCGGATAGGCCCCGAGCAACTCGAACATGGCGTAGGCCGACCCCTGCTCGACGACCGTCTGCTGGATCGTCCCGCCGAGTTCGAGTTCGGTGAAGACTGCCAGCCCGCCGAACGAACCCAGGAACGCCATCGAGAAGCCGGTCGGCAGCAGCAAGACCCCGAGGATCATCTGGCGGATCGATCGGCCCCGGGAGATGCGGGCGATGAACAGCCCGACGAAGGGCGACCACGCGATCCACCAGCCCCAGTAGAAGATGGTCCAGCTATCCTGCCAACCGGCTTCCTTGCCGGCCTGATCGGTCAGCGGGCCCATGAAGGTCTCCGTAAACAGGGACATGTGCGGCAGGTTCTGGATGTAAAAGCCCACCTCGCGGATGATCCCCTCCAGCAGATAGCGCGTCGGGCCAACCGCGAGGACAAAGAGCATGAGCAGGATCATCAGGTAGACGTTGATCGTGCTCAGCCGCTTCAGGCCCTTGTCGATGCCCAGGCCCACCGAAATGCCCGTGATCGCGGTGATCGCCGCGATGATGAGTAGCTGGGTCCCGCCCCCGAAGGGCACTCCCGTTCCGACCAGCCGTTCGAGGACGACCGAGAGCCCCACGTTGATCTGTGAGGCACCGAGTCCCAGCGAGGTCGCCAGCCCGAAGATCGTGGCGAAGACGGTCACCAGATCGACGATGTGGCCCGGCCAGTCGAAGACCCGATCGCCGAAAAGCGGGTAGAACATCGAGCGGAAGGTGAGCGGGAGCCCACGGTTGAAGGCGAAGAAGGAAAGTCCCAGTGCTACCAGCCCGAAGATCCCCCAGGGGTGAATCCCCCAGTGGAAGAAGGTGATGCCGAGGGCCGCACGCCCGGCTTCGGCGGTGTTCGGTGTGAAGGGGAACATCGTCCCGCCACCGGTTGCGAGGTGGTTCATCGGCTCGGCGACACTCCAGAACATCAGGCCGATGCCCATCCCGGCACTGAAGAGCATCGCCATCCACTCGAAGGTCGTGTAGTCGGGCCGTGCTCCGAGGCCACCGATGCGGATGTCGCCGTAGCGACTCGCCGCGAAGTACACCAACGTCAGCAGGAAGACGTTGGCCGAGAAGATGTACAGCCACCCCAGATTCGTGTTGATCACCGAATTGACCGTCTCGTAGGCCGTCGCGGCCGTATCGCCCAAGAGAATCGTGCCAACCAGAAAGAGCGCGATCATCGCCAGGGAGATTGGAAACACGACCGGGTGGGCGTCGATCCCGAACCCCGTGAGGTTCCCCTCGCCTGGCTCCCTGTCCGAATCCGCGTACAGGAGCTCCTCCTGTCGTTTCGACCACCATTCTGCGTCCCGTTCGCCCTGATCGTCACTGTCCATGGTTTGAGTTATGACAACAATCTGGTTGTTTGTTGAAACATTGGGAGTACTCCCCACATTCACCAGTGTCAAGCCGACAGAACGAACTCTCGAATACGCGAGGAAAAGTCCCACGATTCGCCGCTTTCGTTACCGGTCGTTCCAGTGGGACTCCAGGACCGTGTGGGATTCCAGGGCCCGTTCGAGTTCGTCGACGCTCTTGGCGAGGGTTCGGGCGATCGAGCGCTCGTAGGAGATCCGGTGGGGCGAACCGGAGACGTCCATCGCACCCAGGACCTCACCATTCGAATCCGTGACGGGGACCGCGACCGCCTTGAGGTTCTCCCAGGACTCCTGTTTGTTGACTGCGTACCCCCGTTTGCGGACCTGTTCGAGTTCCTCACAGAGTGTCTCGCGGTCCGTGATCGTGAACTCGGTGAACTTCGGGAGTCCCCACTGGTCGATAATCGCGTCGATCTGGGATTCGTCCATCTCGGCGAGCATCGCCTTGCCTGCGGCCGTGCTGTGGAGATAGAAGTACTGGCCCCGCTGGAAGCCTTCGAGGGTTCCGGTGTCGAGACTGTCGAAGAGGGTGATCGCGCGGCCGTTCTCCAGGACCGAGAAGTTCACGACCTCGCGAGTGCGTTCCGCAAGCTCGTAGGTCTTCTCGCGGGCGAGCATGAACTGGGGCTCTCGGCGTTTGGCTTTCGACCCGAGGTGGTAGAGTTTGAGCCCGAGCTGGTACTCGTCGTCGTGCTTGACGATCAAGCCGTTTCCCAAGAGGGTCTGAAGGTGTTTGTGGGCCGTACTGACGGCCATGTCCAGTTCGTCGGCGATTTCGCTCACCGTGGCCCCTTCGAGGTCCGCGACGGCATCGAGTACGCGCAGCGAGGTGTTCGTGGTTTCGTGGGTCCGTCCTCGATGCTCGTTCATCGATTCAATCTCGGTTTCATGTTATGGAAAACGTTTCCATTGCGTGATCCACGGCGCTGAATTTCATATAGCGGAATACAGTTTATTCGGGTATTCTGTTGTATTGCTAAAGACAGGAATCTGGTTTGGGGCGGAATTTCTTCCGATCGATCCGTTCGAGGAGATTTCCTCAGTTCGCTTTGGACAGCTGCTGACGTGACTTCTCATTGGGGTTCTGGCCCGTGGACGCCTGGTCGATAATTTTGTATATCGAGATGTGGTTTATCGAGCTGATTTTTGGTCCCTGGTGGTGGCTGTGGCGGGGGTCGGGGGTGGGATGATCGGCTCTCGACCTCACTTCGGGGCTGCTTGCACGTTGGTCGAGCAAACTGGAACACGAGCTAGCTGTATTGTCGCATGGTATCACTCGCTGATTTTGCCCGGTCTGGCGGCCCAAACCCGGTCTATAAACTAAATACCGCTATATGAAAAATTGAAACTGATCTGACCCTCTCCAACCGACAAAATTGGCTCCAAAACGCCGGAAATGCGCGTGACTAGCGCTTCAGGGCTTCTCAGCCGAATTGAACGGGAACGCTAGCAGTCGAAAAACGTGAGAGGCGGCGATTGACGGGTGATCAGGTTCCGACTGGCTCGGGTTCTTCGAGGATTGCGTCGAGGAGCTTGGACTGGGCTGCGGCGAGGTGTTCGGTAAAGGTGGAAGTGGTAATGCCAAGTTCGTCGGCGACTTCACCTGCGTTGGCGCCCTTCGGATGCTGGAAATACCCGAGCTCGTGGGCCGTTTCGAGGACCTCACGCTGTCGGTCGGTGAGCACGCCACGGTCCACGAAGACCAGATCCTCACTGCCGTCCTCATCACGGGAGCTGACCAGGCGTTTGACGTCCACGTTGGGGAACGACTCCCGCAAGGCCGTCACGGCCCCCCGGAGCTCGTCCATCGACGGCGCGTGAAACACCATCGTGAGATCGCCGTCCTGGGCCTGGACGTCGACGATCGGGCAGTCATACTCCTCGACGAGTTCACACGCACAGTCGTGACCGAAGGTTCGCTGGAAGCGGTAGACCGACTGGTTTCCATACGAGAAGACGGGATCCAGGCCCGATTCCCCGTCCAGATCGGCATCCGTGGCGAACTCTTCGGTCACCCGGCCGGTCTCCGGGTCGACTCGCTTGGAGACGTTGAAACACTCCACACCCTGTTTTGAAACCTGTGCGACCGGACAGCTCCGCAGATCGGCAAGCTGGATCTCCGCTCGGATGCCACCTGACTCGTCGGACTCGCTTGGCTGCTCCGCGAGGGCGCTCATGACTGCCCCGCACCGTTTCGGCGGCGGTGCCCGCCCCACGCGTTCGCTCGCGACCGTCGCTTGACGGTCGTGTCCTGTCGATCGCCCTTCGCGTACATGTGAGGTACCTACGGGTCCGTAACCCTAAAACACGTTGCGCTTCCCATCCTTTGAAAACGGTGAAAAACCTGGGAAGAGGGTGTTTTCGGCCGATGTGGGGTGTGAAATCCGAGCCCGTGCGCATTTTGACTGCCCCCTCATATAGGGGAACTCTCGGGCGAGAACGGGGCCAGGCTTGCTGGGGCCGGAACGGTTTACCTGTCTACTCCGCTCTGTAGGGTCATGCCGACTGGCATTCGGGCCGAGCTGGCCTTCGAGAGCCCTGATGCCTGTCGTATCACGCAGTATCTCGGGGACGCCGGCGACGCGAAGTCGATTTCGTGGTCGGTCGCCCCCGAATCGGGGCGGATCACCGAGGAGTTCGCCGTCGAGGGCGACCCCGACATCGAGGAGGCGACACAAGTGTTCTCCTATGGCGACCGCTCGGTCTATCGCTTCCAGCGCGAGCAGGCCGAGTGCTGTCCCTGTGGCATCGTCCAGGATTTCGACGTGCCAGTTCGGGACGTGCGAACCGTCGACGGAACGCTTCACTTTGCCATCTACGTCGAGGACATGGACGAACTTCGAGAGGTGGTCATCGGCGTTCGCAACACGTTCCCCGACGTGCGAATCGTCCGCATCGTCCGGGCCCAGGAGGCCGGCGAAGGAGATCTCGTGCTCGTCGACCGGGGCGAACTCACCGACCGCCAGCGGGAGGTCCTCGAAACGGCCCATCGGCTGGGGTACTTCGATCACCCGAAAGGCGCAAACGCAGGTGAAGTCGCCGACGAACTCGGTATTACCACCTCCACCTTTACCGAACACCTCGCTGCCGCACAGTCCAAGCTCCTGAACTCGATTCTGGCCTAATTCAGTTGTGCGCCGATCCGCCCGTCGAGGGCGCTGACGAACGTCTCTTCTGCTCCCTCGGGTATCGTCGCGCCGGCAGCCATCGCGTGACCACCGCCCTCGCCGCCGACGGTTGCAGCGGCTTCGCGCAAGGCCGTCCCGAGATTCAACCCTCGGTCGCCGAGTCGACCGTTCGCCCTGGCGGAGACCTTGACGCCGCCGTCGGGCTTGTTCGCGAAGGCGACGATGGGCGTGTGCCGGTCGATGTCGCCCTCGCCCAGGGCCATCCCGGCCACGATGCCGACGATCGTCGCCCGGATCTGCTCGCCGGCGTGGACCCACTGGAGGTGTTCTGCCTCGGTCGTGCCAGTCTCAGCGAGGTACTCGATCCCCGCGGAGATGTTCCGTCGGTGGTTCTTGAGAAGCGTTTCGGCCCGATCGAGTGCACCATCCCGATCCCCCCGGCAGACGGCCAGCCCGATCTCGCTTTCCTCGTAGCGGGCCGTCGCGTTCAGCAGCGTGGCAAACTCGCTTGCGTCCCGGAGTTGCGTTCCCGGCTCCTCCCGGGGCAGGATGTAACTGGTCCCGACCAGCGCATCGATTCGCTCCGCGGGCACGCCGCGTTCGATAGCCCGCGTGAGCAGCGCACTCGCGACCTGGGTCCGTTTCTCAGGCCCGAGATCCGCCCAGGTCGGCCAGCCCGCCTCGGTTCGTAACTCCACGTCCAGGGCCTCCAGAAATCTAATCGCGCCCTGCCGGTTTCCAGTGATTCCGGGGATTCGAACGTCCGTGGTGTACTCCAGCAGTTTGGGCAGCGGGCGGGTCTGCGTGCCGTAGATCGCGAGGTCGGTCCCACTCTCGATGACGCCGACAGCCTCCCCGTCGGCAGCGACGGCGGCGTTTGCCCCCACGAGTTCGCCGTCGACGGTCTGGCGGTCCCCGACGGCTCCCACGACGGCCAGTGCCGCCAGCTCGCGTGGGTCCGGCTCGTCGACTCCAGCCCGATCCAGGACGGTTCGGGCGAGGACATACGCCGTCCCGGCCCCGGCGAGTTCCCGCCCTCCGTCGAGCCCGACACAGTGCGGGTTGAGATGGTGTTCGATCGACCCGTCTGCCGGCTCGTGGTGGTCGGCGACGACAGGCGTGAACGACCCCGTATCGGCGAGTTCGGCGAGTCGATCGAGTCCGCCGCTCCCCAGATCGGTGAACAGGACGGTCCCACCAGTCGTGGCCAGATCGTCGATCGCCGCCTCGTCGAGCCCGTGTTTGATCTCGACGTCGACAGCCAGCCCGGCCCGTTCGAGGGCCGTCGCAGCGATTGCCGCGCTCGTCAGGCCGTCGGCGTCGTCGTGAGAGACTACCCGGACTGACTCGGCCGCGAGCAGCCGATCGGCGGCGGCCACGGCCCGGTCGTGGAGTGCTGGGACCGGCGGATCCATCACCCGAGAGTGGGTCGGCATCCGGGATAAACGTGATCAGTCGAGTTCGGCGACGACCGCCCGGGCCAGCGCCTCGAAGTCGGCGTCCGCCGGGACCACGTCCACGGAAAGATCCATTGACGCCGCCGTCTCGGCGGTTGGCGAGCCGATCGCGCCCACCGTCGCCTGGGCGAGTCCCGTCCGGACCTCGGCCTCGATCCCTCGTTCCGACGCGATGGCGAGGAAGTGCTCGACGGTCAACGAGGAGGTGAAAAGCGCGGCATCCAGCTCGCCAGCGGCAGCCAGTTCGACGGATTCGCCCGCGTCGTCTGGCGTGGTCAGTTCGTAGAGGATGGTCTCGTGCACGTAGGCGCCGGCTTCGTTCAGCCCGTCGGTGAGGACGGCACTGCCGTGGTCGCTCCGGGCCACCTCGACGCGTTCGCCGGCGACCGAGTCCGCGAGGGCCCCAACGAGCCCGGCCGAGGTATAGGCGTCGGGGATCAGATCGACCTCGTACCCCGCGTCTTCGGCGGCCTCGGCGGTCGAGGGCCCGATCGCGACCAGCCGTGTCTCGCCGGGGGTCCATCCCGCGGCGAGTTCGACCCCGGTCTTGCTCGTGAGAATCGTGACGCTCGCGTCCGTGCGTGGGGTGGCCCCAGTCGGTCGGATTTCGAGCATCGGGTCCGGGACTGGCGTTACGTCCAGGGATTCGAGCATCTCGATCGCCTGGGCCATCCGCTCGTCGTCCGGACGGAACACCGCCACGCGAGGTCGCTCGCTCATTCGCGCTTCGCCTCCTGAATCAGGGTGTCGGCCCCGCGGTCGGCCAGATCGGCAGCGAACTCGCGGGCTGCCGCCGCGTATCGGTTCACCTCCAGCGCCCGCGTCTCGGCGATCGTCTCGCTCCCGTCGCGGCTGAGGACCTGTACCGTGGTCCTGACCACGTCGCCCTGCAGGGTCGCGTGGATGCCCAGCGGGGCGACACAGCCGGCGCCGAGTTCCTGCATGATTATCCGCTCGACCGTCGTGGCGATGCGGGCCGGCGCGTGGTCCAGCGCCTCGTGGATGGCCTCGGCGGCGGCCGAGCCGTCCTTTGCAGCGACCGCCAGCGCACCCTGTCCCGCGGCGGGGACGTGGGACTCCACGGGAAGATCGTGTGTCGGGACCGCATCGAGGAGGCCACTCCGGGAGAGCCCCGCTTTCGCGAGCACGATCCCGTCGTACTCGACCTCGACCTCCCGACCCAGGGCGGCCCGCTCGATCTCGGCCAGGGAGTCGAACCACTCCTCGACCGACAGTTCGTCCGGCGCGCTCACGTCCTCGTCTTCCTCGGCCGCCAGCCGCGCCTCGTGTTCGCTCTGCAGTGTGGGTGCGAGAACCTTCTCCAGTCGGGTGTCGACGTTCCCCCGGAGCGGCTCGATTTCCAGATCGGGCCGGCGGGCCTGCAACTGGGCCCCGCGCCGGAGACTCGACGTCCCGACGGTCGCGCCCGAGGGCAGTCCATCGAGTGTGTCCCCGTCGGGAGTGACCAGCACGTCGCCGACCGGCCCACGACCGGGCACGGCCGCGATGGTGATCTCCTCGGGCTCGTCGGTCGGCACGTCCTTCATGGAGTGAACGGCTCCGTCGACGGTCTCCTCGACGATCAGGCGGTCGAGTTCTCTGACGAACGCCCCGGTTTTCCCCAGATCCTGGATCAACGCGTCCTCGATTCGATCGCCTCGGGTCTCGACCTCGTGAAGATCCGTTTCGATCCGGTGGTCCGCGAGCCAGGACTGGACCTGACTGGCCTGTCGAAGCGCCAGATCCGAGCCCCGCGTCGCGAGTTCGAGCGGGCCCTGTGTACTCATGTCCGCTGCTCGGGGCCCAGCGAGGGAAAACCATTCGTCTCGTGGCCGCTGGGGATGTCTACAGGACGGCCTTGTAGGCTTCCAACGTCTCCTCGATGTCCTCGGCGGTGTGAGCGGCGGTGAGGAACTCGGATTCGAACTGGTTGGGGGTGAGTAGGACTCCCTGCTCGCGCATCTGGTGATAGAAGACCCGCTCCCAGCGGTCGGTCGCCGCGGCGTTCACGTCGCCTGCGTTCTTCGGGCAGGCCTGGCTGTGCGGGCAGTCCGGATCCTGGCGACACCCGGCCGAACAGGCCCCCGTCTGGGCCGGCCCGTCCCGGGTGAAGATGACCTTGAACATGCTGTCGATGCCCGTCACCGTGTAGGCGGGGGCCTGATCGGCCACGATGTCCACCAGCCCCGATCGGAGCTGTTCTCCCAGGTCGGACAGGTGCTCGTAGACGTTCTCCTCGGCGGCATAGCGCAGCGTCTCCAGTCCCGCGGTCATGGTGACCGGGTGTCCGGAGAAGGTCCCGGCCTCGAAGACGTCGCCGGCGGGGGTCAGGGACTCCATGATCTCGGTTCGGCCCCCGATCGCCCCGATCGGGAACCCGCCGCCGATGACCTTCGCCAGCGTCGTCAGGTCGGGTTCGATCCCGAAGTGACTCTGGGCACAGCCCAGGCCGCCGACCCGGAACCCGGTCATGACCTCATCGAAGATCAGGAGTGCACCGTGTTCCCGGGTGAGTTCGCGAAGCGTCTCGTGATACCCCGGCTGGGGCATGACGATGCCCTGGTTGCCCAGCAGCGGCTCGGTGAGCACGGCGGCGATCTCCGAGCCGTGGTCCTCGAAGACCGCCTCGACCGCCCCCTCGTCGTTGAACGGGACGGGAATCGTGTTGGCGGCGAATTCGGCGGGGACGCCGGGACTGGACGGAGCGGCCTCGTGCTGGTCGCCCTCGATCAGCGTGCTCTCCTGGGCCCCGTGATAGCCGCCCTGCATGATCACGACCTTGTCCCGGCCCGTGTAGCCGCGGGCGAGTCGCACGGCGGCCGTCGTGGCCTCGGTGCCCGAGTTCACGAAGCGGACCATCTCGATGCTGGGCACGTGGCGTGTGATGAACTCCGCGAGTTCGACCTCGACCTCCGTGGGCGCGCCGTACATCGGCCCGTCGCTGACCTGGGACTGGATCGCCGCGATCACGCGATCCGGGAGCGAGTGGCCCAGGAGGACCGGGCCGTAGCCGGCCACGTAGTCGATGTAGCGGTTGCCGTCGGCGTCGATGACGTGGGCCCCGTCGCCGCGCTCGATGAACGCGGGGTAGGGATAGCTCGCCCGAACGGGGGAGTTCACCCCGCCAGGGAGGACCGAAAGCGCGCGGTCGTACAGGTCACGTGAGGACTCCAGATTCATGCTACGGGTTTTGCCACCGGGGGCAATGAAGGTGGTGTTGGTCCGCTCGGCCGAACTATTCGAGCGGGATCGTGTCGCGGCTCGAAAAGCCCAACCGGAGTGTAATCAGTCACACAGCTCAATCTCGAACTTTGCCTCGATCGTTCCATTCGAGCCCATCACGTCCAAATGGGGGAATCGATCGTAAAATCGTCTGGCGCCTTCGATCTCGATTGGGGCCCCCATCGCCCGGATTCGCCCATTCTCATTCCAACCTTCGATTGCTTCAGGGAGAATTCGGGGCGCGCCCACATCCGTTCCGGCGACATAGAAGTGAAGATCGTTATCTCCCTTCTCGGAATCGGTTATGACATTTGTCTCGCGCAACCGCTCTAACACGCGGGTTTGGGCGGCGGTCGAAAACGAAAAGAAAACCGTTAGCCCCCTTTCCAAATTCGGTGGGGATGTAATCGAGGACAAATCGGCAGTCGAAAACACTGTTTCCTCGCCGCCGTCCATTGGGACACGCCCCTGAATGAGATCCTCCCCGACGACATCGGTCATCTGGCTCACGCCATCGATCGTTGCAGTCGCTTCTATCGGCTCGGGGGGCTCGGGCCAACCAACCCTCGAAGTGGACTCCTCGTGGAGGGTTTGACTTTGTAGCCAGGCCGCTAGTTGGTCAAAGTACGCCGTGACTGATCTGATCGGTTGCCCTGCTCTAGCTGCAACAAACTCCGACGATTCGAAAAACTCCGCCCGGAGATCTCGGGCCGAACTCACATTCGGGGGCACTTTCACAACGAAAAACGTCGTGGATCCCGCCTCGAACTTCTCGATTTCGACGTTGACAGAGCTTTCACTCGCCGATTGGGAGACGTGTGATTTGATCTCTGCTGCGAGGTCCTCAGATTTGCTTATCGCATGTGTTCCGGTCGTTTCAAGCCTGAATATGCCATCAGTATCGTACGCTGTACAGTCCACTGATTGCACGACCTCTCTTTGTGGTTCGACCGCCGCTTTGAGATCCGATGGGCTATCGCTTTCTTCGGTCGGTGATGTACGTTCCCCCGTGGTCGAACAACCAGCGGCCATCAGTAGCGACGCCGTCCCCACGGTCGAGAGGAACGCTCGCCGGTTTCTATCCATGATTCCAGGAGGACTGTCCCGATCACTAATATTTGTCGCTTGGTATCTATTGACTCATACGCGATCCCCCTCGCGATCGCCAGCACAGCCGGGCAGCGGTCGGTTCGCCACACGATGCGATGGTTTTCGGGCCGGACCGCCTCGGTCGACCCGGGGCCATGTACCCGATTCTCCGCGGGCGTCCGAATCCCCCTCTCTGTTCGCGGACTACAGCCGCCTGGCGACGTCCTCGGCGAAGTAGGTGAGGATCAGATCCGCGCCGGCCCGCTTGATCGACTGGAGGGATTCGAGGGCCGTCGCTTCGAGGTCGAGCCACCCCTTCTCCGCGGCCGCGTGGAGCATGGCGTACTCCCCGCTGACGTTGTAGGCCGCGACGGGGTACTCGAAGGACTGGTCGACCGCCCGGACGACGTCGAGGTAGGGCAAGGCGGGTTTGACCATCAGCACGTCGGCCCCCTGCTCGACGTCGAGGGCGACCTCGCGCATGGCTTCCTCGGCGTTCCCCGGGTCCATCTGGTAGTGGCGGCGATCCCCGAAACTCGGTGCGCCGTCGGCGGCGTCCCGGAAGGGCCCGTAGAACGCGGACTCGTACTTCGCCGCGTAGCTCATGATCGGGGTGTGCTCGAAGCCCGCCTCGTCGAGTGCCTCTCGCAGGGCCCCGACCATCCCGTCCATCATTCCGCTCGGGGCGACCATGTCTGCCCCTGCCTCGGCGTGGGAGACTGCGGTTCGGGCGATGTGTTCGAGGGTCGGGTCGTTGTCGACCGTGAGTGTCACGTCCTCGGGCGCGCCGGGCTCCAGTACGCCACAGTGGCCGTGGTCGGTGTACTCACAGAGACAGACGTCTGTGATGAGGTACGCCTCAGTCGCCTCGCTCACGCGACGGGTCGCTTCCTGGATGACGCCGTCCTCGGCCCAGGCCCGTGAGCCCTCGGCGTCTTTCTCCTGGGGTACCCCGAAGAGAATCACGGCCTCGATGCCGGTCGCGAGCACTTCCTCGACTCGCTCCGTGATCTGGTCCAGCGGGACCCGCTCGTGGCCGGGCATCGAGGGGATCTCGACCCGTTCGTCGATCGTCGCGTCCACGAACACGGGCGCGATCAGGTCCGACGGGGAGACTGTCGTCTCCCTGACCAGCTCGCGAATACCGTCCTGGCGCAGGCGTCTGGGGCGTCGGGTCTGTTCCATACCCGTACTGACCGCCCCACCCAAAAAGAGACTCCGACTCTCAGTCCGCGGCGACCGACTCGGCAGCGCCGTTTGCCTCGAGTGCGTCCCAGACCATCTCCGCGAGGTCGACGACCTCGATGTCGTCCTGGTAGCCGCCGGATTTGGCGCCGTCCTCGTACATGGTCATACACATCGGACAGGAGACGACGAACTGATCGACGTCCTCGCCGCCGTCGGTGTCCTCCAGGGCCTCCCGAATGCGCTCTTCGGCCGGCTTCTCGTCCTCGTCGGGGTCGAGCCAGAGGCCGCCGCCACCGCCACCACAGCAGTAGGAGTCGGACTTGTTCCGGGGCATCTCGTCGAGTTCGGCGCCCGTGGAGTCGAGCACCGCACGCGGGGCCTCGAACTCGTCGTTGTAGCGGCCGAGGTGACACGGGTCGTGGAAGGTGGCGCGGGTGTCCAGTTCCGTGCCCTCCAGGGGCAGCGCGCCGGACTCGACGAGGTCCTCGACGACCTGGGTGTAGTGAACCACGTCGTCACCGCGCTCCCAGCCGAACTGCTCGTACTCGTTCTTGAAGGTGTTGTAGGCGTGGGGGTCCGTGGTGACCATCTGGTCGTAGTCCACGGACTCGAAGGTCTCGATGTTCTCCATCGCGAGCATCTCGAAGAGCCCTTCCTCGCCCACGCGGCGGATGTCGTTCCCGGCGTTCTTCTCGTCCTCGTAGAGGATGCCATAGGAGACGTCCGCGGCCTCGAAGATCCGGGCCAGCGAGCGGGCGACCTTCTGGTTCCGGTCGTCGAAACTCGGGTAGTCACCCACGTACCAGAGGTAATCGACCTCGGTCTCGCGGGCGTCCGGAATGTCGAACTCGAGTTCCTCGGTCCACTCCGCGCGCTGGGCTTCCGGCTCGCCGAAGGAGTTGCCCTGCTGGAAGAGGCCCATCATGGCCTCCTGGACGTTCTCGTCCATCGCGCCGGACTCGGTGAGCCGACGGTTCATCTCCGTGAACTGCGTGACGTGCTCGATCTCGACCGGACAGGCATCGACACAGGCCATGCAGGTCATACAGGACTCCATGGTCTCCGGGTCGATGACCGACTCCTCCTCGCCGGAGATGATCGGGATCTCCTCGGTCTCGCCGGCTTCGAGTTCCCGCCCGTACTTCCGCAGGTCGAGGATGACGTTTCGCGGGTCGAGCGGGCGACCGGACTGGTTGGCCGGACACACCGAGGTACACCGGCCACACTTCGTACAGGCGTCGTGATCGAGCAGTTGCTTCCAGGAGAAGTCCTCGATATCCGTGGTGCCGATCTCCTCGGGGCTGGCGTCCTCCGGAACGCCCGGCAGGCGAACGCCGGCCTTCGGATCGCGTGTCACCACGTTCGCGTAGCTCGTGAGCATGTGCACCGGCTTCGCGTAGGGCACCGTGGCGACAAAGCCCAGCGCGAGCAGGGCGTGGGACCACCAGAGCGGGCGGTAGAGGGTTGCGGCCATCTCGGGGTCCATGCCGAGGCCCGTGAAGACCGAGGCGAGCGCGTAGCCGACGACGCTCACGGTCTCGAACTCGGGCATGCCGGCACCGACGATGCGAATCGACTCCTGGAGGAACCCGCCGACGCCGAGCAGGAACAGTGCCCAGACGAAGAGGTCGTCCTCCAGTCGGGTGTGTTCACCCCAGAGCCGGTCCTTTCGGGTCACGTAGCGCTGGCTCAGGGCCATGGCCATCCCGACCACGAAGACAAAGCCCATGATGTCGGCCATCATCGAGACCGACTGGTAGAAGTCACCGACGAAAAAGCGATCCTGCTGGAGCAGTTTCACCCAGACGTCCATCTCGAAGGCGACGATCGTCGTCGTCATCAAAAGCGCCAGGAACCCCCAGAAGATGAAGGAGTGCATCAACCCCGCGAAGAAGTCCCTGTCGAACTGTTTTACGTTACTTCCGACGATCTTGGTCGCCTCCACGATTCGATCGACGAGGTCATCGAGCCGCTCGAAGGGATCCTCGTCCCCCTGCCGATAGCGCTCGACACGGCGGTAAAAGCCGTAGGCGAACAGCAGGACCGCCACGATCGTGAGGTAGTAGAAGACCAGTTCCCCCGCGTGGCTGATCTGCCAGAACGCTTCACGCGTGATATCACTTGCCTGTGCGAGTAGCACCATAGGGGATGCTCTCCCGACGCCGCGCATAAAACTTTCCAAGACCCCCGAATACCTGCGAAACTCGCCCCCTTCTGGGGGAAAAATTTGCGGGAAGTGTGGGACATGCACACGGAATGGACGCCCGATTCGAGCCCAATTTCGGGGTGCGCACGCCATGTTGGATGCGGCTCGACTCGCCGGAAGCGACCCGCGGCCGCGAGCGCGCGCCGGTCGACGACAGACCTATGCGGCTCGCCGGACCAAATTTTGGTATGGGCGACCGGACGGCGGAACTTCGTGACCTCTTCGAATCGGTGACCGGGACCGAGACCGTCACCGAGCGCCAGCAGGACACGCGAGGGACCCTCCGGTCCGAGCAGGACGTCCGGGCGGCGTTGATCGAGGAGATCGAGGACATGCGCTCGGTGCTGGGCTTCGAGACGGAGCTCTCCACCGCGCAGTTGGCGACGATCGTCGAGGCCTACTACGCGGGCCAATCAGACGCCGAGATCGCCGCCGAACACGAGGATCTCTCCGAGGCGGCGGTGGCGACTGCTCGCCACGACCTGCACCTCCAGCGATCGAGTGATCCCGACGAGCGAAGCCAGGCAGTCAGGGCCGAACGCCGCCGGGTCGCCGATCGCTACCGACAGGCCTTCGAGTCGATCCTCGAAGACCGGGACATCGCGGACCGGCTCACGTCGAGTCTGGAGGCGACCGGGCTGGACGAGTCCCTGGCGGACCAGGAAGTCGACGTCGACATGTAAGCTTAGGGGCGATGACCGGCCCACCCGGGTTCGTGTCCGAACGCCTCGCACTCTCCGATCTGGCCCTCGCGGCGTTCTGCCCGCGGAAACTCTACTACGCCAGGCAGGACGACCGCTCGCCGCCGCCCGAACACGCGGCGGCACTCGAATTGAGCCGCCAGTACGAAACACTCCTCGCCGATCCGGACTCGACGCCGGCGGCCGACCTCGCAGTCCCGAGGGGGACGTTTTACGAGCGGCTTCGAGCGCTCCGGTCGTCCCACCCTCGCTGGGCCGACCTGGTCGACCCCGATCGAACGGACGTGCTTCTCACGGGCAAAGACGTTCGCGGGCGCGTCGCGAAAGTGCTCGCCGACTCGCTCGCGCCGACGATCGTCTCCGCCGGCTCGCCCCCGCCGGAGGGGGTCTGGCAGCCACAGACGGTCAAAGCTGTCGGGGCGGCCAAGGCACTCGCCTGGACGGCATCGACCGAAGTCGAGACGGCCTACGTCGAGTACCCCCGGCACGGAATCGTTCGCTCGGTGCCGCTCACGACCCGTCGGAAGGCAACCTATCGGCGCACCCTTAGAGCCGTCCGGTCGATGGACGGCCCGCCACCCCGGATCGGCGACGACGCCAAGTGCGAGACCTGTCGCTTCGCTGGTGAGTGTGGGACACAGACCCGTTCGCTCGCCTCGCTCCTGCCCGGCGGCTAGTGGCTCGCGAGCCAGTCCCGGATGGCATCAGCCTCCGGGCCCTCCCTGAGCAACTCGTCGGTTGCCACGTCGACCACTGTGCTCCCGGCGCCACCGGTCCGGCCGGCTTCGAGGATCACGGCCACGGCCGCTTCGAGTTCGGGGTCGACGGCTTCGGGGCGGGTCGCGCTGGGTCGGCCGCTGACGTTGGCGCTGGTGGCGGTGATCGGTGCGAATTCCGCCAGCAACGCCTGGGCGACCGCGTGGTCAGGCACCCGGATGCCGACCGTCGCCCGACCGCCCGTGAGCACGTCCGGGACGATCGGCTTCCGTTCGAGGACCACCGTCACCGGGCCGGGCAGGAACGCAGCCATGAACTCGGCTTCCCGCTCGCTCGGGGTGACGTAGTCCCGGGCCGCCGCGGCGCTGGGAACCGCGAGCGAGACCGGTTCGTCTCGGTCCCGGTGCTTCGCGTCGAACACCCGATCGATCGCCGCTGGGTCGAGGGCGTCGGCCCCCAGCCCGTAGACCGTCTCGGTGGGGTAGACGACGAGTTCGCCCCGACCGAGCGCCGCGGCCGCTCGCGTTATGGCGTCGTCCTGCCGTCCGTCGAGCCGTTCGGCCATGGTTCCCATCTCGGTGGCGGGGGCAAAGAAATCCCGGATCGGCAAACGACTACGGGGCTGGGCACCGAGGCAACGATATGCGAGTCAGTGTCATCGGTGGCAGTTCCGTGGACGCAGAAACCGACGAGCTGGCCGAAGAACTCGGCGAGCGACTCGGCGAGCGCGGCCACGACGTTGTCTGTGGCGGGCTCACGGGCGTGATGGAGGCGGTCGCTGCGGGGATGGCCGAAACGGGCGGCCGGACCATCGGCATCCTTCCCGGGGACGACCGTGCGGCGGCCAACCCCCACATCGACGTGCCGATCGCGACCGGACTGGGAAACGCCAGGAACGTGCTGGTCGTCCGGAACGGCGACGCGGTGATCGCCATTGATGGGGGCTACGGCACGCTCTCGGAACTCGCTCACGCGCTGGATCTGGACCGGCCGGTGGCGGGGATCGAAACCCACGACGTGGCCGGCGTCGAAGCCGTCGATTCGCCGTCCGCGGCGATCGAATACGTCGAATCGGTCGTCTAGAGTGCTTCGAGTGCGTCTTCGAGCGCGTCGTAATCCGGGAACTGCGGCCAGGCCTCCGCGACCCAGTCGAAGGCGACGGTCCGGTCGGGTTCGATGAGATAGAGCGCGAGGCGAGGCTCCTCGATCCCTTCCATGCCGTCCAGGTCGTGTGCGAGGCCGTACTCCGCGGCCACCTCGTTTTTCGGGTCCGAGTAGAGGCCGCGGATGGCCTCGATCCCACGGTCCTCGATCGTGCGGGCGTGGTCGTAGGGCGTGGAAATCGTGATGCCGACTACCTGGGCCGGCCCCGAGAGGATCGACCGCTCTTTGAGCGCGTTGTAGACGTAGGTCGTCGGGAACGCCCGGTCCATCGGGTGGAAGATGAGCAGGACCGGCCCGTCCTCGAGGACGTCCGAAAGGGCCGTGTCCTCCCAGAACTCATCGTTGACGAGTGGTCGGGTGAAATCGGGCGCTTTCTCGCCCGTCTCGACGTGGTCCGTGGCTTCGAGTTCGGTGACTTTCCGGCGCATCAGTCCCCACCCCGATTCCGGTAGGTCTTGTAGAGGTATTTGACGATTCGGGGACTCTCGCCCATCGTCACGCCGGTGTTGTGGTCCACGATCACCGGCACTTCGCGGTTGCCGGAGAGGCGCTGGACGACGTTTCGCTCGGAGTGTTTTGCCTCGACGAAGCGGGAGTGATAGGACACGTCCAGGTCTTCGAGGGTCCGGACGACTCGTTCACAAAAGGGGCAGCCCTGGAGCCGATACAGCGTGAGGTCCGCATCCACGCTCGCGGGCTCATCGAGCGTCTGCTCTGCCATATCCGTGCTGAGGGATCGGCGGGGAAAACCTTGCCGAGTCCGGCCAATCGATCCGGGGGTGAAGAAATGCTTTAGGGGCCGCGCCCGGAATCTCGGGTGTTGATGGGTATACTTCCCGCTGCAATCGATGGGATCGGCGCCGGCTCGCCGGGGCTCTGGGTCTGGCTCGGCTTCGCCTCGATCCTCCTGCTCGTGGCACTCTCCGGCTTTTTCTCCTCCTCGGAGATCGCGATGTTCTCGCTGGCTCGCCACCGCATCGAGGCGCTTTACGAGGAGGGTGTCCCGAACGCGGCGACGGTGATGGACCTCAAGGAGGACCCCCACCGGCTCCTGGTGACCATCCTCGTCGGGAACAACCTGGTGAACATCGCGATGTCCTCCATCGCGACGGCCCTGTTCGGGGTCTTTCTCACCCAGGGCCAGGCCGTCTTCGCCGCGACCTTCGGGATCACGGCACTGGTGTTGCTGTTCGGCGAGATCGCGCCGAAGTCCTACGCCGTCGAACACACCGAAGAGTGGTCCTTGCGAGTCTCCCGGCCGCTCGCGCTCACCGAACGCCTGCTCTATCCGCTGGTGGTGCTCTTCGATTACCTCTCCCGGGTCGTCATCAAGGTCACGGGCGGGCACGCGGCCATCGAGTCCTCCTACGTGACCCGCGACGAGATCCAGAACCTCATCAAGACCGGCGAGCGCGAGGGAGTGATCGAGACCGACGAGCGCGAGATGCTCCAGCGTATCTTCCGCTTCGACCAGACCATCGCCAAGGAGGTCATGACCCCGCGACTGGACGTGACTGCGGTCGATGCCGACGACCCGATCGAGACGGCGATTCAGACCTGCACCCAGAGCGGCCACGAGCGGGTCCCGGTCTACGAGTCGGACCTGGACACCGTGCTGGGGATCGTCCAGCTGCGGGATCTGGTTCGTGAGTACCTTTACAGCGAGAACGGCGAGGCGACACTGCGCGATCTCATCCAGCCGACCCTGCATGTCCCCGAGTCCAAGAACGTCGACGAACTCCTCCAGGAGATGCAAGAAGAGCGAGTGGGCATGGTCATCGTCATCGACGAGTTCGGGACGACAGAGGGCCTGATCACCACCGAGGACATCATCGAGGAGATCACCGGCGAGATCCTCGAAGGCGAGGAGGAGCGCCCGATCGACCGCGTGGACGAGCAGACCGTGCTCGTCAGAGGCGAGGTCAACATCGAGGAAGTCAACGAGGCCCTGGCCATCGACCTCCCGGAAGGCGAGGAGTTCGAGACCATCGCCGGCTTCATCTTCAACCGGGCGGGCCGGCTGGTCGAGGAGGGCGAGGTCTTCACCTACGAGAACATCGAGTTACGGGCCGAGCAGGTCGAGGACACCCGGATCATGAAAGCCCGGGTGACCAGACACGAGGGCGACGACGCGCTTCCCGACGCGGAGCGCCCGAACGTCGAGGAACTCTGATCAGAACAGCAGGGAGACGAGCCTGAACCCGCCATAACCCACGACGATCGCCAGCACGAGCGAGCCGACCCAGGCGAGGACCGTATACCCCATTTTCGCCGCACTCACCCCCTCCCGGCCCTCCACGGCCAGGCCGCTGCCCATAATCGCGCTGACGACGATCTCGTTGAACGAGACTGGCACGCCCAGCAGGACCGCCGTCTGGGCCAGCACGAAGGAGGGGATCAGCGCCGCGATGGAGCGTCGCGGGCCCAGCGAGGAGTAGTCCTGGGCGATGGCCTTGATCATCCGCGGCGCACCGGTCCAGGAGCCCACGAGCAACCCGAGCCCGCCACCCACCAGCACCATCGAGAGCGGGATTGAATCGCCCAGCAGTGGGATGAGCGGGCCGACGGCCAGCCCGACCTGGCTCCCCCCGGCCGAGAACGCGACCAGCCCGCCCATGGCGACCAGGAAGTGTCGCATGCCGGCGATCGGGTGTTTTCCCACGTCCCACCGAAGGACCAGGGCCACGAGGAGCCCCAGGCCGACGGTCGCCAGGCCGACGCCGGCCGAGCCGAACTCACCGAGTCCGGCGATGCTCTCGGCGATCGACTGGCCCCCGTCGCCCCCGAGGATGTCAAAACGAATGTTCGCGACGACGACCCCCACGAGCGCGCCGAGGGCCGGCACCGTCAGCTGATCACGATCGACCGACCGGAGAAGTCTCGCGGTCGCGAACGCGACCCCACCACCGACGAAGGGGACGGCGGCCCAGAGTCCGACGATCTCGTAGTAGGCCGCCCAGGCGGGCGCACCGCCCAGCGCGAGGCCGACCCCGACCACGGCTCCCGTGACGGTAAACGCCGTCGCGATCGGATAGCCCAGGAACACGCCCGCCGCCACCAGCGTGGCGGCGATGGCGAGCACGGTCACCACGGCAGCCGGTGTCAGTGTGACGCCCTGAATCAATCCCGTTCCGACCGTCTCGGAGACGTTTGCGCCCTGGAGGGCTGCGCCGGCAAAGCCCAGAATCCCGACGAGGAACCCGGCCCGCATCACCGAGATGGCGTTTGCTCCGACTGCCGGGGCGAAGGGCGTGGAGCCGCTCGATCCGGCCCCGATAGCCCACGCCATGAAGAGACTCGCCAGCGAGGCGACCGCGAGGGTCAGGAGGGCGCCGCCACTCATTACGTTCGGATGGACGGGGCCGCGATAAGTGCTTGGCGGCTCGGCTCAGGTCGTATGCGAGTCCGGTGCCGTGTCGTCCGGGGTCTCTGTCCCCTCGGGAGTCTCGACGCCTTCGACTGCTTCGGCGATCTCTGTTGCTTTCTCGGTGTCCACGTGCCAGCGATCCAGGTCCTCGAAGGACTCCAGGTGCTCCCGGACCTCGTCTTTGAGCGTCTCGTCGTTCACGTTGACCTCGAAGACGAACTCCTCCTGGGAGCGCACCCGCTGGATGTTCGCGCTGATCAGGTCGTTGTCGAAGTAGTAGGGGGCGACCTGGGTCATCACGCGCTCGTAGACGGTGCTCTCGACCTTCCGGAGAGCCTTGCGACTGGCGGTGTCGGCCGCCCGGGCGACGTAATCGAGGGTGTCCTGCCACTTCTCGACCGCGCCGTCGGTGTCGTTCTCCTCGATCTTCTCGTAGGACTCGGTGAGGTGTTCGCCCGCGGACTGGAGGTCATCGTCGGCGGATTTGCCTTTGGCCTCTCCCTTCCCTTCGCCCACGCTCGCCTGGTCGGCGGTTTTCGCCGAGACGTCCTCCTCGATCTGCTCGTGGATCTTGGGCCGCCACTTGACCCAGTCCTCGAACGCGTCGGGGTATTTCTCGGTGGCCGAGGCCTCTCGGAGGGCGGTGGTGATTCGTTCGCCGTGTTCGACGATCTCACCCCAGGTTCCACGTTGTTTGAAACCCGAGATGCTCTCTTCCATTATGCCCCGTAACCCAGCGGCGAGTAAACACTTTTCCCCTTCCCCGGGATCGGTAGCGCTAACCCGCCGCCGCGATTTCACCCGTGCATGCCGATTCGGGAACAGGAACACGGCGCGCTCATCGACCACGCACTCGCGACCCACACCCTCTCGCGGCTGCGGTCGGTCGAGACCGAACAGATCGGGTTCCGAAAGGGGCTGGTGAAACTGGGCCGTATCTGTGGCTACGAGATCATCGACGGCGCGATGGACACCGAGTACGTCGAGATCGAGACACCACTGACCGACACGATGGGCCAGCAGGTCGGCGGCCTCGATGACGTGGTCATCATCAACGTCCTCCGGGCGGCGACGCCCTTCGTCGAGGGGCTGCTCAAGGCGTTCCCCTCCGCGCGTCAGGGAGTCATCAGCGCCGGCCGGAACGAGGGTGCCGGGATGACCGAGGACGGCACCTTCCCGATCGACGTGGATTACGTGAAGCTTCCGGACATCTCCCCCGAGGATACGGTCATCGTCGCCGACCCGATGCTCGCGACGGGGTCGACGGCGACGACGGTACTTTCGCGGGTCGCCGAGGACGCCCCCGACGAGGCCGAGGTCATGCTGCTCGCCGCCGTGAGTGCGCCGGAGGGCGTCTGTCGCGTGGAGGACGAATTCCCCGATGTTTCCGTGCTCACCGTCGCGGTCGACGATCATCTCGACGAGGACGGCTACATCGTCCCCGGGCTGGGGGACGCCGGCGATCGAGCGTTCGGGACGGCCTGACCGGACGACACGAAACAAGCTATATGTCTCTCGCGGTCGGGACTTCGAGCATGACAGACGCCGATCGCTGTGACGCGTGTGGGGAGCCGGTCACCGATGCGCTGGCCCGAACTGTTCGGCTGACGGTCGACCGCTCCCAGATCGACTCCCAGCGACTGTGTCCGGAGTGTTTCGCGGCGTGGATCGACCGCTACGAGACGGAGATGCAACACGAGGCCGCCTCGACGGTCGTCTCCGAGGACGACGAACTCATCGTCGACTAGTCCGTGATGTCGGCCCGGCCGCTCGTGGCGCTTTGGAGTCGGTCTTTGAGCCCCGCGACCTCATCAACTGGCACGGTCACCCTGAACGAGACCGTCTCCTCGTAGTCGGCGTCGAACTCCACGTCGGCGGACTCAAGAATCCCTCGCACCGTGCCCGAATCGTCGTAGACGACCTCCACGTCGAAGGTCGCTTCGGGCCGCCGCTCGGTGATGCCTGCATCCTCCACGGCCTCTTTCACGCCACGTCCGTAGGCTCTCGCCAGGCCGCCGATTCCCAGGTTGGTCCCACCGTAGTAGCGGGCCACGACGGCCACCACGTTCTCCAACTCCTGCTGGACGAGGACGTTTAGCGCCGGTTTACCGGCCGAGCCGGTCGGCTCGTGACTGTCACTCTGGTACTCACGGAGGATGTAGCCCGAGCCCGAATCGACCCGCACCCGGTAGGCCGGGATGATCGTCGCGCCGGAGAACTCGGCCCGCACCTCCTCGATGTACGCTTCGGCGGCGTCTTTGGATCGAACGGGAGCGACGTGGCCGGTGAACTCCGAGCCCCGGACCTCGAAGTACGCGCGGCCGACTTCGGCCACGGTGCGATAGGTGTCGGCCATCGTCCTGAATCGTCGGTCGACCGCCTTCGGGGTTGCGGTTCTCAGGCGATCTCGACCGACCGAACGAACTCCAGGTCGGTGAGCGCCGTCAGCACGTCGCCGGGGACCTGCTCCTCGGTGATGATGTGGAGACGCGGTTCGTCGGTGAAATCCGGATCCTCGCTGACGGCCTGCCGGATGGTGATGTCGTGCTCGGCGAGCAGGTTGGTCACTGCCCCGATAATGCCGGACTCCCCGGCGGAGCGGACCGAGATCGTCAGGACGGTCAGGTCCAAAAGCGGGGCGAGATCCATCAGGCTCGGGATCTGGGAGATGTTACGGAAGATGCGTTCGAGTTCCGGATCCTCGAGGATCGCGTCAGTCGTGGAGTCGACGACCCGACGATCGACGCCGGCCTCCTCGGCGACCTGGGTGTTGGGGATCTCGATGGAGCCCGAGACGACCCGGCCCGCCTCGTTGACGGAGAACCCGCGTTCGAGCAGGAGTTTGACCACGGCCTGCTGCCCGGGACTCCCCTCGAACTTCTCCATGATGGCCTTGAACATCGACGATCACAGGGTCCCTTTCGTGCTCGGGGTCCCGCCCCGGCGGTCGTCCAGTCGTGTCGCGTCGTCCAGGGCCCGACCCACGCCTTTGAACAGCGCTTCGATCTCGTGGTGGGCGTTTTCGCCCTGGAACTCGACCTGGAGGGTGAGCCCCGCGTTCTCGGCCAGCGAGCGGAAGAAGTGGGTCGCCAGGACGCTCGTGAACTCGTTCACCCGCTCCTGGGAGAACTCGCCCTCGGCGCTGAAAAACGGGCGGCCGCTCACGTCCAGGACGACGGACGCACTCGCTTCGTCCATGGGAACCCGGCGATCCGCGAAGCGCTCGATGGCCCGGCGCTCGCCGAGTGCCTCGTCGATGGCCTGCCCGAGGACCACGCCGACGTCCTCGACGGTGTGGTGCTCGTCGACCCCGAGATCCCCGTCACACCGCACGGTCAGGTCGAAGTAGCCGTGGGTGCCAAAGGCCGTGAGCATGTGATCGAGAAAGCCCACGCCGGTGTCAACCGTCGTCTCGCCGGTCCCGTCGAGGTCGATCGTGACCGAGACGTCCGTCTCTGCGGTCTCCCGGGTTCGGGCCGCGTGCCGTTCGCTCATGGCTCAACTCTGCCGCGGGACGCATATGACCGTTGTGCTCACGCCACCGGGGTGTCTCAATTCACGGCGGCCTGGGCCTCGGCCAGCGTGAACGCGCCTTCGTAGAGGGCCGTACCGACGACGACCGCAGCGGCCCCGGCTTCCTGCAGTGCGTTGATGTCCTCGACGGTCGCGACGCCGCCGCTGGCGATTACCGGCACGTCCACGGCCTCGACGAGGGCTGCAACCGGTTCGGTGCGCACGCCCGCCTGTTTCCCCTCCACATCCACGTCGGTGAAGAGGATGCCCGCCGCTCCCATCTCCGCGTAGCGACTCGCGGCTTCGACCGGCGTGAGCCCGGTCCCTTCGGTCCAGCCGGAGACGACGACTTCGCCCTCCTTTGCATCCAGGCTGACCAGCACGCTCTCCGGGTGGGTCTCGCTCACCGCTTCGACCAGCTCCGGATTCTCCAGGGCGGCCGTGCCCATGATGACCCGTTTGACCCCCGCATCGAGGAGCGCTCTGGCGTCCTCGGCCGTCCGGATGCCCCCGCCCAGCTGGACGGGGACCGTGACGGCGTCGAGGATCGCGTCGATCGCCGCGGCGTTCTGTCGCTCGCCCTCGAAGGCCCCGTCGAGGTCGACCAGGTGGAGCGTTTCCGCGCCCGCCTCGACCCACCGGGTCGCGGCCGTGACTGGATCGCCGTAGCTCGTCTCCGTGCCGCGTTCGCCCTGGACGAGTTGTACCACCTCGCCGTCTTTGAGATCGACCGCCGGGATCACCTCGAAGGATTCGAAGGCCATTGCATCGCGGCTATGACGGTTTCCCTTTTGAAGGTGCTGGCTGTCCGCGTCGTGAGGCGGGCTAATCGCCAGCCAGTGGCAGTTTGGCCCCGTTTGCCTTTCGGCACGAAACTGGGGTGATGGAAACGACTATCACGTTGGCCTGTGAACAGGTCCTCTGATGCCCACGGTAGAATACATCAACTACGAGGTACTCGACGATCAGGGCTGGGATCTCGAAGACGGCGACCTCTTCGAGAAGGCTGCCGACGCGGGACTGGACGACCAGGACTATGGCACACTCGACGTCGGTGAGGGCGAGTATATCCTGGAGGCCGCCGAGGCCGCGGGGTACGACTGGCCGTTCTCCTGCCGGGCCGGTGCCTGTGCGAACTGTGCGGGTGTCGTGAAGGAGGGCGACATCGAGATGGACATGCAGCAGATCCTCTCCGACGAGGAGATGGAGGAGGAGAACGTCCGCCTGACATGCATCGGCTCGCCCGCGACGGACGAGGTCCAGCTGGTCTACAACGCCAAGCACCTGGACTTCCTCCAGGACCGCGTCATCTGATCGGGTCGGCCCAACGTTCCCGTTGTTTTTTCGCACTCGTGAGCAGCCGCTCTGGAAACGCCCACTCGGGAGCAACCGCTCTAGAAACCTTCAAACCGCGGGCGGGCCCAGTCCCGACTCGTGGACGCCACCGTCCCCGACCTGCTTCGGCTGCTCGCCGTCCCCGTCTTTGCCTGGGCTGGGATTCAGGACCTCAGGACCCGCCGGGTACCGAATCGGACCTGGCTGCCCCTCGTGGGCCTCGGTGTGCTGCTCGTCGGCTGGGACCTCCTGGTGCTGGGCCCAGGAACCCCCGGATTCGGCCTCTATCTGCTTCGAGTCGGGCTCAGCGTGGGGCTGGTCGGGGGGCTCGCACTCGGCTTCTGGATCATCGGTGGCTTTGGCGGGGCCGACGCGAAGGCGTTTCTGACCCTCGCCGTTCTCTTCCCGACCTACCCGGCCTACGAGGCGTTTGGTCTCACACTTCCCGTCGTCGAGACCACGATCGGGGTCTTCTCGCTCACGGTGCTGACGAACGCCGTCCTGATCGGGGCCGCCTACCCGCTCGCACTCGCAGTCTCGAATCTCCGGGGTGGAACGCTCTCCCCACTCTCCCTGGTCGCCCGGGAAGTCTCCGTCGCGAGTTTGCCGGCCAGACACGGCACCCTGCTCGACACTGACGGCGGCTTCACTCGCTCGGGGCTGGATCTGGACGCCCTGCGGATGTATCTCCGATGGCGACGGATCGACCTGGCGACACTGCGTACCACGCCGGAACTCGTCGATCCTGCGACGCTTCCCGAGGAGCCCGGTGACCCGACGGACGGGGCTGTTGGGGTAGGAACGGCGGCGACCGACCCCTCGCTTCCGTGTGCTAGTGAGACGACCGAGGAATCGGCGGACCGCTGGGGCGCGGAAGCCTTCCTCGACGCCCTCGACGGTTCGGCCTACGGGACCAGCCCCGCGGATCTCCGGGCGGGCCTCGATCGAATCGTGGCAGCGGACCGGGTCTGGGTCTCGCCGGGAATTCCCTTCATCGTCCCGACGGTTTTGGGTCTGGTCCTCGCGCTCATCGCCGGGGACCTGCTGTTCTGGGTGCTCGAATTGCTCGGCCTGGCCGGTCCCTGACCCCGGACGAAACGGCTATCCGGCGGCCACCCGTTCTCTGGGTATGGATTCCTTCGAGGTCGAACTCGACTTCGATTCCGGGCTGATCCCCGTCATCACCCAGGACGTCGAAACTGAGGAGGTGCTCATGTTTGCCTACGCCACCCGCGAGGCCGTCGAGCAGACCGTCGAGACGGGGCGGGCACACTACTACTCTCGCAGCCGAGACGAACTCTGGGAGAAGGGACAAAGCTCCGGGCACACCCAGTCGGTCGAAGAGATCCGGGTGGACTGTGACGCCGACACCCTCCTCTACCGCGTCGAACAGGAGGGTGGGGCCTGTCACACGGGCCATCGCTCCTGTTTCTACCGCACCCTCGACGGAACTGACGTGGGCGAGGTCGTCTTCGACCCCGATGACGTCTACTGACGACCCGATGACTGTGCCGGATCTGGTCGCGGACCTCAAAGCGGCCCGCGAGGCGCTCGCTCAGGCCGAGGCGCAGGTGGCGGAAATTGGGGAGTCCCGGCTCCGGCGGCTCGAATCGGCCCACGAGGAGTTCACCACGCTGCTCTCGACCTACGAGGACCGGGCCACTGGCTCGGGGGACTTCCAGGCCTTCGTCGAGTTCCAGGACGAACTGGCTCACTTTCTGGATGATTACCCCGAGGACCTGCCCGAGCGCGAAACGTTCGAGGCGATCGACGAGACCCTCCAGAAGCGCCGCCTGACCGACGCGGATTTCGAGTGGGCCCGTGATCGACTCGGCCCGGTCGAGGATCTGTTGGACCGCCTGACCGAGCGTCACGAGGCCGAGCAACGCGTCCAAACCCTGGCGGGAGAGATACGAACGGCCATTCGCGAGACTCGGGCACGCATCGATCGCCTTGAGACGGTCAAACGGTTGGGCACTGCTGACCTCGACGCCCCGGTCGAGGACCTTCGCGATCCGATCGAGCGGTACAACGAGTCGGTTCGTGCTGCGATTCAGCGGGCCCGGTCCGAAATGCCGGCCCGGCAGGTTCTCTCGATCCTGGAGACGGCCGAGCGCTTCCCGCTGCTGTCGGTTCCCGCGCCGCCCGCGGAACTTCACTCGTATCTCGAATCGGCCGCCGTCGGGACCGAGACGATTCCGACGCTGCTGGAGTACGCCGATTACTCCCAGTCGAAACTCGCCCACTACGTCGACGCGCCGGCGACGTTTGCCCGGGTGGTCGGTGGCAACCGGACCTATCTGGACACCCTCGATGCGACGCCCTTCGAGATCGAGTGGCCGCCGCCCGCGGCCGACCACCTTCGATTCCGCGGGCGGGAACTCGTCTCGGTCCTGAACCGGTTCGACGCGAGGGACTCGATCGCCGCGCTCAGGGACGTCCTCGACCTCGCTCGCGGGGAGCCTGCCCGATACGCGTCGCTCAGGAAGACCGCTCGCGCGCGGACGGAACTCACCGAATCCGAACGCCGACAGGTCGCGGACGGTACGATCGAGGCGGAACTGGAAGCCGCTCGCGACCGGTTGGCGGCCCTGGAGACCGCCCTCGAGGCCGACCGGTAGTACGAACCTTCTTATTCGGGTGGAGAATATTGGACTTCGAATGGCCTCGGCCCGGGATCAGGAACTCACGGACAGATTCGAGACGTTCTACCGGCAGCACGAGAGCGACGCGATCGCCGATCTGGCGCGGAAGTACCCCCGCGAGAACAAGTCCCTGGAGATCGACTGGCAGGACCTGTTTCGGTTCGATCCGGACTTCGCGGAGGACGTCATTAACTCGCCGCGCACCCTGCTGGACGCCGCGGAGGAGGCGCTGGGTCGCTATGACTTGCCGGTCGACAAGGACCTCTCGGGCGCACACGTCCGGGTCGTCAACCTCCCGGAGGCGACGGAGATCCGGGCGATCCGGGCTGAACATCTGGGCACGCTCGTCTCGGTGCAGGGCATCGTTCGCAAGGCGACGAGTGTCAAACCCAAGATCGAGCGGGCCGCCTTCGAGTGTCTCCGCTGTGGCACGATCACCGTCGTCCCGCAGGCTGATGGCGACTTCCAGGACCCCTACCAGTGTGACGGCTGCGAGCGTGAGGGTCCCTTCCAGTTTCTCACCGATCACGGCGAGACCGAGTTCGTCGACGCCCAGAAGCTTCGTATCCAGGAGAGTCCCGAGGGGCTGGCCGGCGGCGAGACACCCGAGAGCATCGACATGCACATCGAGGACGACATCACCGGGGAGGTCAGCCCCGGGGACCACGTCACCGCGACCGGCATCCTCCGTCTGGACGACAGCGACATGGAGTCGACGGACAGCCGGGTCTTCGACATGTACCTGGAGGGCGTGGACGTGGTCGTCGAGGACGAGGAGTTCGAGGAGATGGAGATCTCCGATGCCGAACGCGAGGAGATCATTCGGCTCTCCGAGCAGCCGGACATCTACGAACAGCTCGTGGACTCGGTCGCCCCGACCATCTACGGGTTCGACGTGGCGAAACTCGCGATCGGGCTCCAGCTGTTCTCCGGCGTGACAAAACACCTCCCCGACGGCGCGCGGATTCGCGGGGACGTGCACATTTTGCTGGTCGGGGACCCTGGCACTGGGAAGTGCGTGCGGGGCGATACGACCGTCACGCTCGCCGACGGAACCAGGCGGAACATCCGCGACCTGGTGGAATCGAATCTGGAGGACCCCCAGCCAGTCGACGATGGCGTGTTCGCCCGGACTGATATTCCAGTCCTCTCCATGACCGAGGAGGGCTCGATCGAACCGGCCAGCGCCACCAAAGTCTGGAAGCGCGAGGCCCCAGAGACGATGTACCGGGTCACGCTCTCGGATGGCTCCGAACTAGAGATCACGCCCTCGCACCCGCTTTTCACCCTCGACAGTGGGTCACCTGCGGCAGTCACCGGCGAGGAACTGTCCGAAGGAGCGTTCGTCGCGGTTCCTCGAGACACAGATCGAGAGACGGATGTAATCCCCAATGTGAGCGAGGAACTCACCCGAATTCGAACGGCCCTGGCACTCTCTCAATCGGAGTGTGGGATTCCCCGAACAACCTTCCAGCACTACGAACGGGGCGACCGGAACCCGGGTCGTGAGTCGCTTCGCACGGTGCTCAAAACGTTCGAATCGCGGCTTGCCGACCTCCGGGCAGCAGCCCAGTCACTGGATGGGGCCGACTGGGATCAGGTGGAGCAGATCCGACAGGATCTCGGCCTCTCTCAGGCCGCGCTGGCCGACGAAATCGGTGTGGGTCAGACCACCGTTTCGCTGTACACTCGGGGCGAAGCGGTGCCGGACGGCGGTCGGGTCCAGGACGCACGCGAGGTGCTTCAGGAGCGTCTCGAAACCGCGCTCTCGGTGAGTGATTCGGTTCGGGCCCTCTCACAGCTCGTCGAGGGTGATCTGGCGTGGGCGGAGATCACCGACATCGAGGCGGTCGAGCCGAGCGAGGAGTGGGTCTACGACCTGGAAGTCGAGGGCACACACTCCTATCTCTCGAACAACGTCCTCTCGCACAACTCGCAGATATTACAATATATCCGACATATCGCCCCACGATCAGTGTACACCTCGGGGAAGGGAAGTTCTTCGGCCGGGCTGACGGCGGCGGCAGTGCGAGACGACTTCGGCGAGGGCCAGCAGTGGTCCCTCGAAGCGGGGGCGCTGGTGCTCGCGGACAAGGGCATCGCGGCGGTGGACGAACTCGACAAGATGGCCTGCGTGACCGGGGATACGCTGGTTTCACTCGGGGACGGCGAACTCGAACGCATCGGCGAACTCTCTCGGGAAGCAGCAGCCGAGGGGTCCATCGAAGAGCTGGAGAACGGCCGGAGGATCCGGTACGTTCCGGACCTCTCGGTGCGGACGATGACCGAAGACGGTTCGATCGAAAAGCGGCCAGTCACGGCGATCCACGAGTACGACGCGCCGAGCGAGCTCTGTGAAGTCCGACTCGAATCCGGCGAATCGTTGATAGCGACGCCGGATCATCCGTTCTTCGTCTTTGAGGCGGGTGAGCGAAAAATTCGGGAGGCAGCCGAACTCGACGCCGGAACGGCTGTTTTCGTCCCACAAGCTTCGACAGTAGCTTCCGACGGCGGTGCTCGCACTCTCACGAATCCGACCGCTGAAACAGATCTACCTCTCCGCTCCGACGTTGAACTTGCGACAGTCAAGTCAGTAAGAGTCCGCCCCCGGGCCGATTTCCCTGAAACGCCTCAGCATGTCTATGATCTCACCGTTGAGGGAACCCACAATTTCGTCGCCAACGGGATGGTCGTTCACAACTCGGACGATCGCTCGGCGATGCACGAAGCGCTGGAACAGCAGTCCTATCACCCGGATACGGAGATTCTGCTCGCCGACGGTCGGCGCGTCGAAATCGGCGATTTCGTCGACGAGCAGATGGCCGCTCGAGAGGACGAAATCGTGGACGGTGTCGACTGTGAAATCCTCCCAGTCGACGATCTTTCGGTCCACTCGACAGACATTGAGGAAGGTGAGACGACCAAACTGCCTGTTGATCGGGTTAGCAGACACGAAGCACCTGACGAATTCGTCCGCGTGACGTTCTCGAACGGTCGCGACGTTCTGGTCACCCCGGAGCATCCGATGTTCGTGGCCGAAGACGGGTCCATTGAGACCGTAGAGGCTGCACAGTTGGAGGCGGGATCGCCAGTTCCAGCACCCGTCGATTGGCCTTCCAGTGATCGTGAGGCTATGGTGGCAGCAGACGGTGGCGGGGAGTTGCCTGCAGGATTCAATTACCACCAGATTTCAAACGTCGAAACCGTTCCCAACGAGGGCGAACACGCCACTGATTGGGTCTACGACGTGACCGTCGAACCGACGAACACGTTCGTCAGCAACGGTGTCATTCTCCACAATTCCATTTCGATCTCGAAGGCCGGCATCAACGCTACCCTGAAATCGCGGTGCTCGCTTCTGGGGGCCGCAAACCCCGAACTCGGGCGCTTTGACCGCTACGAGACCCCGGCCGAGCAGATCGACCTGGAGCCGGCGTTGATCTCCCGCTTTGACCTGATCTTCACCGTCACCGACGACCCGGACGAGGAGAAGGACGCGAATCTCGCCGAGCACATCCTCAACACCAACTACGCGGGCGAGTTGAACACCCACCGGACGAAGGTCAACGCCTCGAACGTTTCCGAAGCGGAGGTCGCGGGCGCAACCGAATCCGTCGCGCCGGCGATCGAACCGGAGCTCATGCGGAAGTACATCGCCTACGCCCGTTCGACGTGCTTCCCGACGATGACCGAGGAGGCGGAGGAACGCATCCGGGAGTTCTACGTCAACCTTCGCTCCCAGGGGACCGGCGAGGACTCCCCGGTGCCGGTCACGGCCCGCAAACTGGAGGCGATCGTGCGACTGGCCGAGGCCTCCGCCCGGGTGCGACTCTCCGACACCGTCGAACTGGAGGACGCCGACCGCTCGCTTGAGATCGTCGAGAAGACCCTCAAGGAGATCGGGATGGACCCCGAGACCGGCCAGTACGACGCCGACGTGATCGAGACCGGCCAGTCCAAATCCCAGCGGGATCGCATCCGGACGATCAGAGAGCTCATCGCGGACATCGAGGCCGACTTCGACGAGGGCGCGCCGATCGACGAGGTGCTGGCCCGCGCGGAGGAGGTCGACATGGACCGCTCGAAGGCCGAACACGAGATCGAGAAGCTCAAACAGAAAGGCGAGGTCTACGAGCCGACGAACGAACACCTCCGGACCACCTGAGCTGAATCCGAACCCTCATTGGATCGCCGGCCGACGGACCGCTATGGATCGCATCGCGGCACTTCGGACCGTCGAGGAGGCCCTGGCGGCCTTCGAGCAGGGCGAGATCGACCTCGACACGATGGAAGCCCGGGTCCAGGGCACGCTGCGCACCTACGCCACCGAGTTCGACGACGGCCGCCTGGGAGCCTATCGAGCGACCGGCGAGCAGGCCGCCGAGGGACTTATCGTCGTCGCCGAAACCCCGACGGAGGCCCGGGAGCGAGTCCTGGAACTCCTGGCCCCCGACGAGCCCGACTTCGAGGTCGAGCCCGTGGACTGATCGAATCCCTTTTTTGCCAGACGGCACCGGGTTGAGCTGTGTTGTTGGTCATCGCCTATTCGTCGGCCGCCCGCCAGCAACTCCGGAACACCGAGCGGGCGTTCGAAGACGTCTTTCACCGCCGTTTCGGTCGCGTGGGGCTGCTCGCGGAGACGGAACTGGGGGCACTGCTGGCGTTGCGACTCTGGGAACGACACGGCCCGGACGTGCAACTGGCCCGAACCGAGCCGCTCAACGAGTTCAGCGACGTCCCGGAGCCGGTTCGAAACGCGGCGGCTGCCTACGCCGATCGGGACTCGCCGCAGACGCCGTACGCGAAGTTCGCCGCCGGGACGGAACACCCGCCGCTCGAGCGGCTTCGCGATCGCGAGCTATGAGGGTCCGCGTGGCCGGCGACGAGCGAGTCGGCCAGGCGGTTGATTTGCGGTCGGCAGCCGTCGAACCCGGCCAGCTCTCGGCAGCCCTGGCGGATCCGAGCGCCGAGTGGATCGACGCCCCAGCCCCGACACCGCCCCACGACGCCGTCGGACTGCTGCAGCCAGGGATGGAGTTGGACCTGCGGACGGCACTGGCGGCTGCCGGTCGCTCGCTGGGACTGGTCGCGCCCCAGGCCGCGGAAATCGCCCGACTCGACCGAGAGATCGCGGCGATCGAGCCAGACTCGCCCGATCTCCGGGCCGCCCGCCATCGGGCAGCCGAAGCCGGGGCCGACGTGGCCGCGCTGGAGGAGCAAGTGGCCCGGACGAGTGGCCGGCTGGCCGCCCGTCGCGAGGCCGATCTCCCGACGGAGGCAGTCCAGGCGAAACTGGACGACCTCACCCGAAAACTCACCGAGGCCGAGACCGAGCAGATCGCGGCTCAGGAGGCCCTTGAACGGGCCGAGGCGGCGGCCCAGGCGGCCCGAGACGCCAGAGCCAGACGCTTATCGCTGGTCGACCGGCGGGAGAACCGGCGGCGCGAAGCCCGGGCCTGGTTTCTCGACGCGCTCGCCGAGCCGTTCGAGCGGGCCCTGGCGAGCCTGCCCGGGGACGCGGCGCCGACACCGCCAGCCAGCTTTGACGGCCCAACGCTCACCGGCGCGCTGGCCGTCGCCCGCATCGCCGACCTCTCGACGCCGGTCGTGCTGGTCGACGGCCCCTTCGAGACCGCCGTCGAGGCGCGGGCGGCACTCGACGCCCCGGTCGTGCTGGCGAGCGTTTAAATCCGACCACCCGCCCAGATGTGGCCATGGAGTGTGACACCCAGGCCACCGCCGTCGACGGGACGGCACTCGTCACGGCGGTCATCGAAAACCCCCACGACGAGCCGGCTCGGTTCCGGCTCCGGAACGAACTGGATGGCCCGGTCTGGCCACCCCGACGTCGCGGGCACCCGGAAGCTGGCTGGGACGAAAACGGCTACGAGGGCGTCCTCGAACCGGGCGAACGCCGCGCGCTGGGGTATGCTGTACCGGCCGCCGCCCAAGCGGAGCCCGCGACCATCGCCTGGACCGAACCCGCCGAGGCGACCGATTCAGAGCCCACTGCGGAGACGGCGGCCCGCTCCTTTCGGGACCCGCGGCCGCCTCGAAGCGTCATTTCCCCGCCCGGGCGACGGCTCGACGAGGGTACCACGGGGGAGCGGCCGTGATCGTCACCGTCTGCGGGGGCAAAGGCGGCGTCGGCACTAGTACGGTTGCGCTCAACCTGGCCGCCGAACTCGACGCGGTACTGGTCGATGCCGACCTGGGGATGGCCGACCAGCCGACGGACGGTGGGCCAACGCTTTTCGACGTGCTCGCGGGTCGAGTCGACCCGCTGGCGGCCGTCCGGACGGAGTGGGCGGTCGGGGTGCTGCCGGCCGGTCGGTCCCTGGCCGGCGCTCGGTCAGTCGAGCCCAAAGCGCTCGCCTCGGTGCTGGAGACTCTCGCGGAGACCTACGAGCACGTGATCGTCGACGCCCCGGCCGGGTTCGCGGCCGATACCGCGCTGCCGATCGTGGCGGCTGATTGCTGTGTGCTGGTGACGACTCCCGATCCGGCGACGCTGGCGGATACGGTCCGAACTCGGTCGCTGGCCCGTGAACTCGGCACCGACCTGGGCGCGATCGTGCTCAATCGGGCCGACCGCACGCGGGAGTCGGTGACCGAGACCCTCGGCGGGCCGCAGTTTGCCGTTCCCGAGACGGCCGCCATTCACGAGGCTCAGGCCGCCGGGCTCCCCGTTTCGCTGCACGACGACCAGAACGCCGGTCACTTCGAGCCGCTGGCTGGGCACGTGCGAACGCTGGCTCGTGATCGGCGACAAACAGAAACGTAGCTCAGTCGACCAGGACGCGAGCGGCGGAGCGGAGGGTGACCGGGGTTACACCGGCCAGTTCGGCGGCTTCGACCTGCGTGGGGCCGCCTTCGTCCACGTCGGTGACGGCATAGAGGGCGGCCGCGGCGACGCCACTCGGATTGCGGCCGCCGATCTCGGCTTGCGGGGTCGAATCGAGGAGCGACCGGGCCGCCGCCTCCACGTCCGAGCCCAGGCCCAGTTCCGTCGCGAACCGGGGGAGATACTCGCCGGGATCGATCGGGCCGGTCGGGAGCTCGAGCTCGCGGTTCATCGCGTCGTAGGCCGCCTGGAACTCCTCGGGACTGGCCTTTGCGGTCCCGGTGATCTCCTCGGTCGTGCGGGCGAGCCCGTTCGTGCGACACACTGCGTACACCGCCGCTGCGGCGAATCCCTCCAGGGAGCGACCCGGGAACAGCGACTCGTCCTGGGCCGTCTCGAAGAGCACGCAAGCTTGATCGCGAATGTCGGTCGGCAGCGAGAGCGCGGCGGTGACTCGACGAATCTCGGTGAACCCGTAGATCTGGTTGCGCTCGGCCGTCGAGCGCACTTTCGACCGATCGTGCTGGGTGCGCATCCGGCTGAGCCGGCGGCGTTTCCGGCCAGTCACCCGGTTCGAGTGCCCGATTTCCGTGGAGAGGCCCCGATCGTGCCGCGAGCGGGAGAGCGGCGCGCCAGTCCGCCGGCGGTCGGGGCCGTCCTCGAAGTTTCGCCACTCCGGCCCGCGGTCGATCCGGTCCTCGTCCACGACGAGGCCACACTCGGTACAGATCGTCTCGGTGCCGTCCACGCGAAGGGCGCCTGCACATTCGGGGCAAGTCCGTACCGTCTCGGTTGCGCTCATCACATCTGAAAATTGACGCCGAAAGGGTATTTAAGATAAGGCTGAGTCGGGGGTTCGAACCGGGGGACGGCAGCGCTAAACCGAACGGTTACCGGTAGGTTCCCCGTCGAAGCTCTCAGCGAACTAACTACGAAGGTTTTTGCCGTCGGCCCGCCGAGTTTCGGCCATGGCACTTTCGGACATCGCCGAGGGGGTGACCGCCACCCACGCCCAGGAGGACCGGGGCGTCGCGGTCGTGGATCGGACGGACGCCTCGCTTTCGACCGTCCTCGCGCCCTACGCCGAGTCCCTTCCCTGTGGGGCCGAGACCGCGGCGACGGTAGTCTCCACGTACGTCAGTGGAACTAGCGTGGGCGAGGCGGCCACGGCCGCGGGTGTCGCGCCGATCACGGCCGCAAAGACCCTCCACCGCCTGGGATTCGAGGGGCTCTCGCCGCTGTCGCCCCTGCAGCGGGAGATCTGTGAGGACTGGCTCTCGGGCTCGCTCACTCGAATCGAGGCCCAGGAACTCGCCGACGTGGGCGATCGGGCCTTCGCGCTCGGGGCCTACATCGAGACTCACGACCCGATTCCGGGCGCGAACGAGACCCTTCAGGACACACTCTCGACCGACGGTGACGCCATGGTCGAGAAACGCGACGCCCTCGCGGATACGATGACTGCCGCGAGTGATCTGCTCTAGTTTCGCAGTTTCTCGCCGAGCGTGCCGAGTCGCCCGATCGGCGAGTCGCCACTCGAAGTGTCGACATCCAGATCAAACAGCGTCGCGGCCGCCGTTCTCGCGGCGCGGACGAAGCGGCCGCTCGATTCGAGTGTCGCCGGTCGATGGGCCGGCGCGCCGTCGGGGCGTGCCGGGAGCGAAGCGGTCGCGTCGGCCGGCGGCTCACCGTCGCCGACCGCGAGGACCGAATCGAAGGCAGTCCCGACGTCCGCGAGTCGCCCCCGCTCGCGCTGGAGGGCGTCGACGCCCCGTTCGCTCGGGGGCATTACGGCGACGACTCGATCGGCGGCGGTGGCGGCCCCGATGGCCTGGTTCGAGACGACCGGCGGCACGTCGAGCAGCACCCAGTCGGCCCGCTCGGTCCCCGTCTCGATTCGCTCGGCCACCCGCTCGCCGGCCGCTTCGGACTTTGCCGCGGCGATCTGGACGAACGGGGCCAGTGCCGGGACCACCTCGAACCGGCCCTCGCCGTCGGTCGGCCACTCGTGGACGGCGTCCGCGAGTTCGGTACTGGGATCGGCGAGCAGTTCGGTCGCGTCGACCGGGACGGTGCCGTCCACGTGCCGGCCCAGGCCCTGGGTCGCGAAGTCCAGGTCCAAAACGAGGACATCCTGGCCCTCGCGGGCGAGAACCCCGCCGAGTTCGAGGACCGACCAGGTGGTTCCAACCCCGCCGACGGTACCGACGAATCCAACACTCTCGGGCTGCATAACTCACCGCAAGCGTGGGGGCGGGAAAAGCGCCCGCACTTCGGTCAGTCCTGAAGGTGGTCGGTGATCGCCCGCGCGATCGCTTCGGGGTCGCCCGCGTCCCGATCGGGCCCTCGCGGCAGCACGGCGTGAATCGGGCCGCCACCGTCGCCGTCGAAGCGAGGGATGATGTGCCCGTGCACGTGCGGGACTTCCTGCCCGGCCGCCCGGCCGTTGTTGAACCCGATGGTGGTGGCATCGGCATCGACGGCCGCCTCGATCGCCGGCGCGAGTTCGCGAAGTCGGTCCATGATCGCGTGGGCCGTCTCCGGGTCGAGGTCTTCGAGTCGTTCGGCGTGGGTTGTCGGAATCACGAGCGTGTGGCCCGGAGCGAGCGGGTTCGCGTCGAGAAAGGCCATCGTCCGGTCGTCCTTGCGGATCGTCGTGGCCGGGGCGTCGCCGGTGGCAATCGCACAGAAGATGCACTCGGTCATAGGGGGCCTTTTGCGTGCCAGCAGTTAAGATTGGGGCGAGCGGACCGATTATCATTTTACCCGGGAGCGATAGGCTCTCCGTATGACACACTTCGACGGGGACGTCCCCGACCAGTACGACCCGCAGGCCGTCGAACAGCGGGTCTTCGAGTACTGGGAGGACGTGGACGCCTACGAGGCGACCAAGGACTATCGGGCCGACGGGGAGGATTTCTTCTTCGTCGACGGGCCGCCCTACACCTCCGGGGCCGCCCACATGGGCACGACCTGGAACAAGACCCTGAAGGACGCCCATATCCGCTTCCGGCGGATGCAGGGCTATGACGTGACCGACCGGCCGGGCTATGACATGCACGGCCTGCCCATCGAGACGAAAGTCGAGGAGAAACTGGGCTTCGAGAACAAACAGGACATCCAGGACTTCGGCGAGCAGCGGTTCATCGAGGAGTGCAAGGCTTTCGCCGAGGAGCAACTCGAGGGGCTTCAGTCTGACTTCCAGTCCTTCGGGGTCTGGATGGACTGGGAGAACCCCTACAAGACGGTGAACCCCGAGTACATGGAGTCGGCCTGGTGGGCCTTCGAGCAGGCCCACGAGCGGGGGCTCGTCGAGCAGGGCCAGCGCTCGATCAACCAGTGTCCGCGGTGTGAGACCGCCATCGCCAACAACGAGGTCGAGTACGAGGAGGTCGCGGACCCCTCGATCTACGTGAAATTCCCGCTCTCGGATCGGGACGGCTCCCTGGTCATCTGGACGACCACGCCCTGGACGATCCCCGCGAACACTTTCATCGCCGTCTCGCCCGACCTCACGTACGCCGAAGTCGCCGCCACCAAAGACGGGGACAGCGAGATCCTCTACGTCGAGGAGTCCCTCGTCGAGTCCGTCCTGGAGGCCGGTCGCTACACCGACTACGAGATCCGGGCGACCTACGAGGGCGAGGAACTGGTCGGCTGGGAGTACGACCACCCGCTGCGCGAGGAAGTCCCGGCGGCTCCGGACTTCGAGGGGGCCGGACAGGTCTATACCGCGGATTACGTCGAAGCCGAGGACACCGGGCTGGTTCACTCCGCGCCCGGACACGGGGAGGTCGACTTCGAACGCGGCCAGGAACTCGGGCTGGCGGTGTTCTGTCCGGTCGGCGAGGACGGGGTCTTCACGGCGCAGGCCGGAACCTACGCCGGCGAGTACGTCAAGGACGCCGACGAGCAGATCATCGCCGACCTGGACCGGCGGGGCCACCTGCTCGCCCGGGAGACCGAACACCACTCCTACGGGCACTGCTGGCGGTGTGACACCCCGATCATCCAGATCGTGACCGACCAGTGGTACATCACGATCACCGACGTGAAGGAAGACCTGCTCGCGAACATCGAGGAGACCGAGTGGCACCCCGACTGGGCCCGCGACAGCCGGTTCCGTGATTTCGTCGCGGAGGCTCCGGACTGGAACGTCTCCCGACAGCGCTACTGGGGAATTCCGATCCCGATCTGGACGCCGGCAGACTGGGACGGCGATATGGACGACGTGCTGGTGATCGGCACGCGCGAGGAGCTGGCCCGGCGGGTCGATCAGGCGGTCGATCCCGACTCGGTCGACCTGCACAAGGGCACGGTCGATGATCTCACCATCACGGAAGACGGGCGGACCTACACCCGTGTCCCGGACGTCTTCGACGTGTGGCTGGACTCCTCTGTGGCCTCCTGGGGCACGCTCTCCTACCCCTCCGAAACCGAGGCCTTCGAGGACCTCTGGCCGGCGGATCTCATCATGGAGGCCCACGACCAGACCCGGGGCTGGTTCTGGTCGCAACTCGGGATGGGCACCGCCGCGATGGACCAGGTCCCCTACGAGGAGGTGCTGATGCATGGCCACGCGCTGATGCCCGACGGCCGGGCGATGTCCAAGTCCAAGAACATCACCGTCGAGCCGGGCGAGGTCATGGACGAGTACGGCGCGGACCCGATGCGGATGTTCCTGCTCTCGGTCACCCCACAGGGCGAGGACATGCGATTCTCCTGGGAGGCGACCGAGACGATGCAGCGGGACCTCAACATCCTCTGGAACGCCTTCCGCTTCCCGCTGCCGTACATGGAGATGGACGGCATCGACCCGATGGATCTCTCCCCGGCCGAGGAGTCCCTGGAGCGCATCGACCGGTGGCTGCTCTCCCGCCTGCAGGCCGTCGAAGAAACCGCCGACGCGGCCTGGGCGGACTTCGAGCAACACCGGGCCCTCGATGCGATTCTCGACTTCGTCGTCGAGGACGTCTCGCGGTACTACATTCAGGTGGTCCGCGAGCGCATGTGGGAGACCGAGGACACCGCCTCCAAGCGGGCGGCTTACGCGACCCTGGCGGCGGTCCTTCGGGAGTCCATCGCCCTGCTCGCGCCCTACGCCCCGTTCATCACCGAGGAGCTCTACCAGCGGCTGACCGGTGCTGCTGGCCTCACCTCCGTCCACATGCTCGACTGGCCCGAACCCGACCCCGACCTGCGCGATGAATCTCTGGAAGCGGCCATCGAGCACGTCCGACAGATCGAGGAGGCCGGCTCCCGGGCGCGCCAGGACGCGGGGCGAAAGCTCCGGTGGCCGGTCACCAGGATCGTCGTCGACGCCACCGAGGACGCCGTCGTGGACACCCTCGCCGACTACGACGACCTGCTCGCCGAGCGGCTGAACGCCCGCCGGATCGAGGTCGTCGAACCCGGGGCGGACTGGGACGAACTCGCCTACACCGCGACTGCGGACATGAGCGAACTCGGGCCGGCCTTCGGCGATCAGGCCCACGCGGTGATGGAGGCACTGAACGCGGCCCGGGTCGACGAACCCGACATTTCGGCCCTGGAAGCGGCCGTCGAGGCCGAGTTGGGCGAGTCGGTCTCGCTCACCGAGTCGATGGTCACCTTCGAGGAAGTCCCGCCGGAGTCGGTCGCCGGAACCGACTTCGAGGGCGGCCGGGTGTACGTCGACGCCACGCTCACCGAGGACGTCGAGAGCGAGGGGTATGCCCGCGAGATCATCCGTCGCGCACAGGAGATGCGCAAGGACCTCGACCTGGCGATGGACGCCGAAGTGGCCCTGGAAATCGTGATTTACGACGAACGGGTCGGTCAACTCGTCGCTCGTCACGAGGACCTGATCGCAGACGAGGTCAGGGCCGTCGAAATCGATGACATCGAGGACGGCCACCGGGAGACCTGGGAGGTCGAAGGCATCCAGATCGAACTGGCGATCGACCCGGTCTAGAGCTCTTCGGCAATCGCCGGCGCAACACTGACTGCGGTGACTGCTCGTTCGATCGTGTCGGTGCCATACACTGCTTTTACGCCCGCGTTTGCGAGTTTCGTCCGTGCGCTGTCGGCCAGCAGGGGATGGACGGTCGCGACGAACACCCGGTCCGGTTCCGCACCGAGTGCGCCGATGGCCGCGCTCATCGTCCCCCCGGTGGCGACGATGTCGTCGACGACGACCAGATCGCGATCCGCCACGTCGAGGTTGGCGGGCTGGATCTCGACCGCTCCGGTCTCCCGGTCGCGGTGTTTCTCGAAGGCGTCGGTCTCACCCCGGCCGTAGGCGTCCCTCACAGTCGCCGCGAGGTCGATCGCGCCCTGGTCGGGGGCGAGGAAGATCGGGTCGTTGAGGTCCGGCAGCGGTTCGGCCAGCCGGCCCGCGGCGTCGATGACCGTCGTCGGCACGGTGAAGAACTCCTGAATCGCGGGTTCGTGCGGGCAGACGGTCAGGACCCGGTCGGTACCGGTGCTGATCGCGCGGGCCATCGCGCGGGCCGAGACGGGCTGGCCGGTCTCGAAGGCCTCGTCCTGGCGGGCATAGCCCATGTAGGGGATGACGGTGATGACCTCCGTCGCCCCGGCCTCCCGGACGGCGTCCTGGAGCTGGAGCAACTGGATGTGTGCGTCGCTGGTCTCCGTGGCCGCGACCACGATAGCTCGCCCGTCCAGTTCGGGGACCTGTACGAGCTGTTCGCCGTCCGGGAACCGTCGATACTCGACCTCGGCCAGTTGTTCGCCGAGGGCGGCGGCGAGTTCGGTGGCGACTTCCTGGGAACTGCTGCCGGGAACGATCATGTTCGAGCGGTCGGGGCCGGTCGGCATACGCGTTTCTCTCCGGGTTTCACAACCGCTTTGGTCGCTCGCCGCCACGAGCCGGTATGCAGGTATTCGGGTCGAGTGGCACCCGTGGGCGGGTGACAGAGGAGCTGACTCCCGAGTTCGTGCTCCGGGTGGCGGCCGCGGCGGGCACCGTCTGGGGGGCCGACCGCATCGCGCTCGGCCGGGACACGCGACTGACCGGGCCGATGCTTGCAAACGCCGCCGCGAGCGGGCTCGCAAGTGTGGGCGCGGACGTGGACCGTCTCGGCGTGGTTCCCACACCGGCGCTCCAGGCCTACGCCGCGGCCGAAGGGATCCCGGCAGTCATGGTGACGGCCTCGCACAACCCGGCGCCGTACAACGGGATCAAACTCGTCGGCGCGGACGGCGTCGAACTCTCGATCGAACGGCTCGAAGCCATCGAATCGGTGCTGCTCGACGGCAGCCAGACCCATGCCGCCTGGGATCGAACGGGCACGGATCGACGGATCGAGGGCGCCCGGCGTCGCTATCGCGAGGAACTACTCGCGGCGGTCGATCGGGAGGCCATCGCTGGGGCCGATCTCACGGTGGCGCTGGATCCGGGCCACGGGGCCGGCGCGCTCACGAGCCCCGATTTCTTCCGTGAACTGGGCTGCTCGGTCCGGACGGTCAACGCCCACCCGGACGGTCACTTCCCCGGTCGTGATCCCGAACCGGTCGCGAAGAACCTGGGCGATCTGGGTGACCTTGTCAGGGCCACCGACGCCGACGTGGGCATCGCCCACGACGGGGACGCCGATCGAGCCATCTTCTTCGACGAGCACGGGGAGTACATCGAGGGTGATGCGACCCTCGCGGCGCTCGCCGATGCGGCCCTCGGACCGGGAGATACCACCGTTTCGGCGGTCAACGTCTCTCAGCGCCTGGTCGACGTGGCCCAGTCTTCGGGGGCGGACCTCGAACTCACACCCATCGGAAGCACCCAGATCATGACCCGTATCCGCGAGTTGCAGTCCGCCGGCGAGACGGTTCCGGTCGCGGGCGAGGGCAACGGCGGCGTGATCTTCCCGGCGTATCGCATCAACCGGGACGGCGCCTACACGGCGGCTCGCTTTCTCTCACTGCTGGTCGATCGCCCCGCGAGCGAGGTCGTCGAGCCCTACGACGGCTACGCGAACGTCCGGGAGAACGTCCACTACGCGGACGAGGCCGAGCGGGCGACCCTCGTGGAGGCCGCAGGCGAGTGGGCCCGCAACGCCGACGGCGAGGTGAGCACGATCGATGGCTATCGCGTTGACTTCGGCGACGCGTGGGTGCTGGCCCGACCCAGCGGAACCGAACCGGTGGTCCGGGTCTACGCGGAGGCCAGGGAAGCGTCTCGGGCGCGTGAGTTGGCCGACCGGCTCGTCGCGGTCCTCGAAGCCGCGGCCGGTGAGTAAAAGGGTCCGCACCTCGAACATCGAGGTGATCCGCCCGAGAGTCGGCCGATCCAGTGATCCACATGAGCCACGAATCCGAGAAGACCTACAGCGAGAGCGTGGAGATGTACCTCAAGGAGATCTATCTCTTGTCCCGGGACGGCGATCCGGCCTCGACGGGAGCCATCGCCGACCGACTGGGCGTCTCGCCGCCCAGCGTGACCGACCGACTCAACCACCTCACAGAACTGGGGCTGGTGACCTACGAGAAACACCGGGGGGCCTCGCTCACGGAGCGGGGGACCGAGGAGGCGGTGGCGCTGCTGCGCAAGCACTGTCGCATCGAGCGCTTTCTCGTCCAGGAGCTGGGGGTCACCGAGGGCTTCCACGAGGAGGCCTGCCGGCTTGAGCACGCCCTGAGCGACGAGGTCGCGGCTCGCCTGGATCGGTTCGTCGACCTCCCCGATGACTGTCCGGACTGTTATGACCCCGAGGCCCAGCACTGCACGCACCTCTCGCCCTGAGAATGCCAAGGGCTATCACGGTCGACCCCCAGAATCGGGTATGAGTCCCACACTTCCCTCCCGGAAGATGACGATCGTCCTCCTGGGAATCCTCGCGGTCGGATTCGTCGTCACGACGACGCGACTGGGCACGATGGCCGAGAACCTGCTCTATGTCGGGTACATGGCTACCATGCCGGTCCTGTTCGGGGCCGTCGTTCTCGGGGGTGTGTACTTCGGCGTGCGACATCTTTTGGCCTCCTGAGGCCAGAAGACCCAAGCAGGTGGCCCCCGATGAGGGGGTATGGACTGGGACGCGATCCGACAACTCTTGCCCCACTACCTGGCGCTCATCGTCATCCTGACGGTCCTGTTGACTGCCCTGCAGATGGTCTGGCCCGGTGCGAGTATCTGGGTCCAGATCGGCGTGGCGGTCCTGCTGGGATTGGCCTACCCCACGGCCGTTCGCTATTTCGGGCTGGCACCTGACCCCTGGCAATAGTGATTTGCTGACCCACTTCGAACTTTTCACCTAGTATTTGACAGGTAACGAACCCGAAGTCGAGGACAGCCGTCCGACGCACGTGCGCCAAGTTAGGGCTGCACTTACCCGCATTCTTAAGTTAATTCCCGGTTAATGTAGTGGTAAGCGTCGGTCTATCCGGCCCATCCTTCGGGTATCTTCGATCGGCACCCAGGGGGGTCGTCGCCGACGTACACAAACCATGATGGACACAATTCGTAACAAACTGGACGACCGGGGCGTGTCGCCAGTGATCGGCGTCATTCTGATGGTGGCGATCACGGTGATCCTGGCCGCGGTTATCGGGAGTTTCGTGCTGGGAATCGGTGGGGACATTCAGGAGACGCCGCAGGCGAGCCTTTCAATGTCTGATAACGGCTCTGGAGGAATCACAGTAGCCCACCAAGGTGGGGATACGTTGACAAACTCTGACATTAAAGTCACTGTTGATGGTAATCTTAGCGATTCACCGAGCACCGATATCGGCCCAGGGGACACGTGGACACTCGATACCAACGTAAGTGAAGGAAGTGATAATACTGTTCGAGTAGTCCACGAGCCTACTGGTGGGCTTATTGGCCAGTCAACAGTTTCTGTTGACTCAACAACATAATTCCAAATTGCATCTCCAAATACCTTAAAGGAATGAGGATGCTATGATATTTTTAATTTAGTACAATCATTCGAAATTAAAATTGTATATCTATTAAAATCGCAAAAATCTGATAATTATAAACTAATGCCAACAACCACCAAATTCCACCCCGTAACTCCTACCCCAACGATCGCGAACCCCACTGGAATCGCGATTGCCTGTTCGTCCGGGAGCGCGCGCCAGACGAGATAACTCCCGCTCAGTAACACCACCTTCAACAGCAGCATCGCGCCAACGCCGTGACTCGCGATCTGGGTCGCCAGAAAGGCGTTCACCTCCGTGACGCCCGTGGTGGAAATCCCGATGGCCGTCGTGATGACGTCCCCGACGAGGAAAAAGCAGAGCGTGAGGACCCAGGCCCACCGGTGGACGGCCGGGTTCGCGGCCGAGAGGGCTGTGGGCCAGCGGAGCATGGTCCGCATTTCGAGTGGCCTGGTATTTAGTTCTCCACGGCTTTTCAGACGTGGCTGTGAAATTTGCGGTGCCACTTAACGAGGGGTGAAACCGAGCCAATCCGCGAAGTCACCGATACGTTTCGTGAGTAACTCCCGGTATTTTCCCGAAGTGATCGTCGCCAGCGAGGACTGGCTCGTCCCGCTCCACCGCTGTGGCAGCGATCACTGCATCTCCCTTGCCGATTCCTGGTCCTTCCCCCTGGTTGGTGGCGGCCATTCGCTCTCCGAGAAGGCGGCCAGCGCGCCGCGAGATGCTTGGCGTCTGATCAACCAACGGATAGGATTCGAGGATCGCTTCGACTCGTTGCCGTTCCTCGTTTGTATTCGCTACCTTCCCGACACCGATGTAAAGTTCCAGGACGGTCATCGTCGGGATCACCAGCGGGACGCTTTCGGCTTCGAGCGTGCGCGCCTTCTCGACAGCGGCCGCTTCGTCGTCGATGATATCGAGGATGAAGCTGGTATCGACGATCATTCGAACCGGTCTGTGATGTTTCGAACCTCGTCGCGGTCTTCCTGGTCGGCGGCCTCGACGGCGTCGCGCATTTCGTTCACCTCCTCCGTGTCGAAGATGCCACGGAGATCTCGAAGCGATCGACCACCGATTAGGCGTTCGACGGCGTCACTGAACGACTCATCGGCGCGTTTGTTTGCCTTGATGTGTTCGTACACGTCATCGGCAAGGCGGATCTGGTGTGACATCTCTTTGTTGACAGCGTTGACGCCAAGGAGTAATCAAGGTTTGGACGAGATATCAGTCTCAAAGCCTGCTACTGTTTCACTCGTGGTCTTTCCTCAACACGGGCGTTGGAAGAGGTCCGTTGCGAGGGATTTCAACAGCGCCTTCTCGCCAACGGATCAAATTTTACTCCCAGTTAGCATCCGCCGAGCGAAGCGAGGCGGTTCACTCGTCGCGAACGGAGTGAGCGACGAGAACGTTTTGGTGCAGATTTTACAAGGAGCGGTGCGCCAACGGCGCACCCGACGCAGTAAAAGGTGCAGTGGGACCGCCGTCGTTCCGCTTCGCTCCACGACGAGGCCCCTGTTTCTCCTCACTGCGTTCGTCGAAACGGGGGCCGCCCGGATTTGAACCAGCGCAAACCTCGCTCGTCCCTCGCTCGGTTTCCTGGGTTCAAATCCGGGATGGTCCCACCACGACCGCGAATCCACGACTTCGGACACGCTACGCGGTCCTCGTCGGTGGCTGTCCGAAAAGTGGGACCGCCGTCGTTTCGCTTCGCTCCACGACGTGGTCCCATTTCTCCTCACTTTGTTCGTCGAAAAGTGGGTGGAGTTGCATCCGCCGAGCGAAGCGAGGCGGTTCACTCGGAGCGAACGCAGTGAGCGACGAGCTTTTTGGTGGAGATTTTTCGAGGAGTGGTGCGCGAAGCGCACCCGACGATGAAAAAGGTCCATGGGACCGCCCGGATTTGAACCGGGGTCACGAGCACCCAAAGCTCGAAGGATACCAAGCTACCCTACGGTCCCTTGCCCGCATTACTCCGGGTGGCCAAAAGAGGGTTTCGCTCCAGCCGGGCAAAATCGGCCAAAGTCGGCGCCAATCGCCCAAACCGACGATAGACACTTTCCCACGGCCCACCTTGACTGGGCCATGGCGACACCCATCGAACTCGGTTTGCTGCTCGCGGTCGCGGTCGCCGTGATCGTGGCCTACCTGGTGCTCCGCGCGCTGAAACCGTTCATCATCAACGCCGTCCTGGGACTGTTGGTCCTGGCGGTCGCGGGCGTTCTCGGCTTCGAGGTGGCAATCACACCGATCGTCGTCCTGGTCGTGGCCATCGGCGGGATTCCCGGGGCAATCTTGGTGCTGCTGCTCGCGTACTTCGGGATCCTGTTCGGCCCTGCTGCGGCCGGGCTTGCGGTCCTCTAATTCTCCTCGTCGAGCAGTTCGAGATCCGCGACGATGTCGTAGGGGTCAGTTCCCGTCCGGACGTGATCGAGGATCGTGAACGCCGCGTCGGGCTGGAGGAAGTGGGTGGTGACCGCCCGACCCAGCGGGGTCGGCTCCAGGCCGTCGATGAACCCGTACTCGATGAGCTTCGAGAGGGCCTGCTTCGTGGGAATCTCCCCGAGCATCCGGTCGTTGAGTCGCTTCGCGGCCGACCCGCCGACCGTGACGTTCGCCAGCGTCTCCGCGATGGCGGCGTCAGCGTCGTAGTGGGCCACCACGTCCTCCATTTCGCCCTTGAGGAGGGTAAACGCGACCTCGTCCTCCGTGCGCTCCATCGAGCCGTGATACACCGCATCGGGTTCGACGAGGAGATAGACCCGGCCGCGGTCGTGGTAGTCGGGGCGGCCCGCCCGCCCGAGCATCTGCTCGAACTCCTGGACCGAGAGCCACTCGATGCCCATCGCCAGCGAGTCGAAGATCACCTGGGAGGCCGGGAAGTCCACCCCCGCGGCCAGGGCGGCGGTGGTCACGACGGCCGCCAGATCCTGATCGGCGAACTCCCGCTCGACCTGCTTGCGCTTGCCGTAATCCAGACCCGCGTGGTAGGGTGCCGAGGCGTAATCCAGCCGGCGGCTGATCTCGTGACACCGCCGCCGGGAGTTGGTGAAGATGATCGTCTGGCCGTGATAGCCCATCGAGGAGGTGTGATCGAACTCCCGCCGGACGAGTTTGTTCTCGATCCGGGGTTTCTCCTGGTTGTCGGCGAAGGTGACGTGGCGCTCGATCGGGACCGGGCGCTCCTCGAACTCGATCGGGGTCGCTTCCAGTACCTCGCCCAGTTTGCCCACGTTCCCGACCGTCGCCGAGAGGTAGATCCACTGGGTATCCCCCGCGCCCCGCGCTCGAGTCTCGGTGTAGTGTTTGAGCCGCGAGATGAGGCCGTCGAGGCGGTGGCCTCGTTCGGGGTCCTGGAGCATGTGGACCTCGTCGATGACGACGGTGCCGATGTTGCCCAGATCACGCCCCGTTCGCAGGGCGTGGTCGATGCCCTCGTAGGTGCCGACGATGATGTCCGCGTCTGGTTCGAAGGCGATGCCGTCCTCGCGAATCCGACTCGCGCCGACCCGGATCGTCACGTCGGCCAGGTGGCCGTAGTCGGCCTCGAAGTCCTCCTCCTTCTGGTTGGCCAGGGCCACGAGCGGCACCAGAAAGAGCATCTTTCCCTTCCCTTTGAGATGTCGGTCAACACCGGCCAGCTCGCCCACGAGTGTCTTCCCCGTCGCGGTCGCCGAGACCACCAGCTGGTCCTCGCCGTCGAGTAACCCGTTTTTGACGGCCAGGCTCTGTACCGGCAGCAGCGTGTCGAACCGTCCTTCGAGAATGCTCTGGAGGTCGGGATGCAGATCCAGGTCTGTGACGGGGACGTCCTCGATGTCCTCGGTCGTCGCCGAGATCTCGTCGAACTTCGTCAGGTCGGGATCGAGCTCCCCCTGGAGGAGATCGACGATCCGATCGAGGTCTCCGACCTCGAAGAGGAGTTCTTCGAGCCGGGCTTCGGCGGCGCCGGAGAACCCCCCGGAGAAGGAGAGTTCACGCTCCAGTTCGCGGACCGCACACTCCCGGCAGATGTACTCGCTCCCGGATTTGACCGCGGTGTCGGTGGTGATCGGGGAGTAGCGCCACTGGTTCGAACAGAGCCGGCAGGTTCGGACGGCCTTGGCGTCCAGTTGATAGCCGCCCAGCATCTCCTCCAGTTCCGCCCGTCCGCGGGCGGAGGTCTGTTGGGAGATGCGAATGCGCTCTGCGCGCCGGGCGATCTCGACGAACTCCTCTGGGGCCCGGGGCTCCTCGTCGTGGTCGCCCTTGATACGAAAGCGGGCTGGGCGGGGGCCGGCGGCGGTCTCCTTCAGATCGAGTGTCGCCCGAAACAGCCGCTCGCCGTCCCGCTGGGCGACCACGAGGTAGTCACCCTGGCGCTCGTGGAGGAACAGCGTCTCGACGCGTGTTGCCTGCCGGGACACGGCCCGGCCTACGGAGTCGGGGGTATTTCAGCACCTCGGCTCTACTCGACCAGTTGAATCTCGTCCTCGCCGTTCGGCACGGCACAGATGAACGCGGCCTGGGTGTCCCCGGTGTTTCGGTACCAGTGGACCGTGCCGGCGGGGATCAGCAGTGAATCGCCGGGCCCGATCTCGTACTCGGTGTCGGTGCCGTCCTCGCGCAGGCCGACGACGTACTCGCCCTCGAGGACGTACTGCTCGTGTTCGACCGCGTTCGTGTGCTTCGGGACCGTCTCGCCCGGGTCGAGGGTGAACCGTCGCATGCGGAAGTTGGGGGCGTCCTGGGCTTTCCCGATCAACACCCCCTTCTTGAGGCCCTCGGCGGCGGACTGGGGTTCGTACTCGATCTCTTCGGGGTGTCTGATGACTGGTTCCGGCATAGCCCTGCTTTTGGCGGCGAGGACTATACCAGCATTGGTATTTAACCGCACGCGTCGTGAATACTGGAGTATGCGCAGCTTCAAGATTGGGAGTGCCTTCGGCATCCCGGTCAAACTGAACATCACGTTTCTCCTCGTGCTGCCGATTTTCGCGTGGCTCATCGGCTCGCAGGTTGGCGAGCTGGTCGCGCTCCTCAACCAGCTCTGGGGGTTGGAACTCGACGCGGCGATCCTCACGGCGGGCTCCATGCCCGCAATCGTCGGCATGGCAGCCGCCATCGGGCTCTTTGCGGGCGTGCTCCTCCACGAGTTCGGCCACGCGCTCGTGGCGATGCATTATGGCTTCCCGATCGAGTCGATCACGCTCTGGTTTCTGGGCGGCATCGCCCAGCTCTCCGAGCAGCCCGAGGACTGGCGAACCGAACTGCTGATCGCCATCGCCGGCCCGATCGTAAGTGTCGGGCTGGGTGTGGGCCTCTGGATCGTGCTCGTGTTGCTCCCGATGGGCCCGGACGTGCTCCTCTTCCTGTTGGCCTACCTGGCGCTGATCAACATCGCGCTGGCGGTCTTCAACATGCTCCCGGGCTTCCCGATGGACGGGGGTCGGGTCCTCCGAGCGCTTTTGGCCCGCAAGCGTTCGTTTGCTCGGGCGACTCAGCTGGCCGCTGAAGTCGGCAAGGGCGTGGCGATCCTCATGGGAATCGCCGGACTGTTCGGTGGGAACATCATTCTCATCGGCATCGCCTTTTTCATCTACATCGGTGCGGCCGGGGAGTCCCAGCAGACCACGCTCAAGGCGGCGTTCGAGGGCGTGACGGTGGCGGACATCATGACTCCTGCCGAATCGGTCTCGACGGTGGAACCCGAAACGACGGTGGCCGACCTCGTCGAGAAGATGTTCCGCGAGCGTCATACTGGCTTCCCGGTCGAACGGGGCGAGGAGATCGTCGGCGTGGTGACTCTTTCGGACGCTCGACAGATCGATCCCGTCGAACGCGACGCCCATCGGGTCGCGGACGTGATGACGACCGACCTCCACTCGGTCGAGGTACACGCGAACGCGGCGACGGCCCTCGAACGCATGCAGCAGGAGAAGATCGGGCGGCTGCTGGTCGTCGACGAGCACAACGAACTGGCCGGCCTCATCTCGCGGACCGACCTGATGACGGCCTTCGAGATCATCAAGTCGAGCGGCGGAAACCCGAGTCAACGCGGCGCGGCGGTCAAAGATCGCTTCGCCGAAGAGTCTCCAGAGGCCCCCCGCTGGTAACCGATCACTCCGCGCCCGGGAGGGTGATTTCGACGATGCTCCCGCGCGGGGTTCGTTCCTGGAAGTTGAGTGTCCCCTGGGACTCGCTGACGACGTGGTTCACCAACCAGAGCCCCAGTCCGCTCCCGTGTATGAGGGGCGTGATCTCCGCACCTTCGAGCACCTGCCGGTCCATCTCGGGAATGCCGGGACCGTTGTCCGCGACCCGCAGCGTCACGCGCTCCCCCTCCCGAACCCCCCGGACCTCGATTTCTGGCGTTCGGTCCGTCGTGTGGAGGATGGCGTTCTCGATGACCTCGTGGATGGCGTCCTCGATACAGGGAGTCGTAACCGCGTACAGTTGGGCTGGCACATCGAGGTCGATCCGGGCCGTGGGATGGGTGGCTCGCAAGTCCTCGACGACGGTCTCGACGATTTGGCCGATGTCGGTGATCCGCCGTGGTTCCCGACGTTCGAGGAGTTCGACGATCTGCCGTTCCTTGTCGGCGAGTTCGACCAGCGTCTCCCCGGCGGCTTCGATCCGACGGGCGGCGGCCGCGATCTCGCCTTCGGCCGTGTTCGCGATGGTTTCGGCGTGACCGAGGACGACGTTCATCTCGTTGTGCAGGTTGTGTCGGAGCACTCGGTCGAATACCTGGAGCTGTCGCTCCCGCTCTCGGATGTCTGTCACGTCCCGACAGATCGCGACCGTGCCGTCGATCTCACCGTCCTCGTCGTAGTGTGGGTAGCGGGTCGTCCGGAAGGTCCGGTTCCCACGGTTCGGAAAGCTCGGCTCGACCTCGTAGGTCCGTGGTTCGTTGCCGTGGATCACTTCGGCTTTGTGGCGTGCGATCTCGGTGGCCGTCTGCTCGTCCATGAACGCGAACTCGTCCTGTCCATAGAGGGCCTCGGGGGACATGTTGGCGTACTCGGTCAGCGTCTCGTTGATGACCTGGAAGTTCCCGGCCCGGTCCTGGAGCATGATCGGGTCCTCGATGCGCTGGACGATCTCCTCGAAGGTCGCCAGATCCGTCTCCAACTCCTGATCGTGGAGGGCCAGGCCGATGTCTCCGGCCAGCTCTTCGAGCAGGTCGACCTCGCGGTCGGCGGGTGGCTGGCCTGGCGGAAAGTGCACGGTGAGGATCCCATACCGTCGGTCGTCGTGGCTGATCGCGATCGCCACGCCGCTGTGGGATTCCGTGTCCGGCTCGTGTTGCTGGAAGGGCGACTGTGTGACGTCGTCCATCCGGAGCGTTCCGGCCTCGAAGACGGCCTCGATGTAGGATTCGGTGTGCAGGCGTTCTATCTCGGGGGTGGCAATATCGCTGCCCTCCTGGCAGAGGAACTCGACCTCGTTCCCCTCGACGAGCGCGAGAAACGTACAGCCGAACAGGTCGCTGGTGGCCAGCACGTCGACGATTTCGGGCAGAATCTCCCCGTCCGGCCCGGCCCTGACCAGTTCGTGGTTGACCGACGAGACGACCCGCCGGTACTCGGAGAGTCGCTTGATCTCATCCAGATTCGCCTGCCGTTCGGTCACGTCTCGGATGGCCGAGACGACCCCGACGATCTCGCCTGCCGGGTTCTCCATGGGCGACATCGAGGACTCGATCGCCCGGCGCTCACCGTCGGCTCGGACCCGCTGCATCTCGTACTGGACCCGTTCGCCCTGGAGGACGCGATCGAACCGTGGCTGCAGGTCCGTGTAGTCCGATTCGTCGAGGAGCGACTGGAGTGTGGTCCCCGCGACGTCCCCACGATCCAGGCCGTGAAAGTCCCGATACTGGGCGTTGGCGAACAGGAGCCGCCCGTCGGTGTCGGCCGCTGCCAGCATGTCCGTCGCCCCTTCGACGGCGTACTCGTACTGCCGGCCCTGACGAAGTTCGTCTCGCTCTCGTCGATCTCGGGTCGCGGCCGACTGGGTGAGACTCTCGAGTCGCCAGGCGAGTTCGTCCGGCTCGATCGGGCCCACCAGCAGGTCGTCGATCGGCTCGGAACCTGGCTCGGGAATGTCTGGTGTGCCGGATTGGGACTCGGAGACGAGCAAGAGCGTCGGTCGGGATTCGGAGCCTGCGGCTTCGCGTTTTGCAACGAGTTCCGACCGGTGGTTCTCCAGGCCCCTCTCGTCGACCACCAGCAGATCGAACGCCCCCTCCAGCCCCGATTCGGGTTCGACGAGGCGAAACCGATCCGTCGATCCGACTGCCGCTTCGAAGGCTGTCCGCACTTCCTCGTCCCCGACCAGCGGATAGATTCGTGTCCCGGTTCCCCCTCCCGGTTGATTCATGTGGCTCCTCCCTCGGCCGTTCTGTGGCGGTTCTGCTGTCCCCCGCCAGGATCTCCTGGCCCGGGAGTGTGGCCCCGTTCGTCGCGGCATCGGCGACGTAGCTCGTGATCCATGGCAGCCAATGTCCCTCTACCCTTGGCTGGTTGTTTAAATAAGGGTTCCGCGACAGGCCGGAAATCGCCTACCAGCGGCAGATTCTGTTCCTGGTGGCTGTTCCACTCCTCGCTTTGCTCGTCGGGAACCGTCCGGGTGCGAGAATTGAACCCGATGGCGAGACTCGCTGCTGCTCGTCTCGCGTGATTCAATTCTCGCCTTCCGGTTTTTCCACTCCTCGCTTTGCTCGTCGGGAAAAGTCCGGGTGCGAGAATTGAACCGAATGTAGGCGTGCTCGCTCGCATTCGCTCGCTGTGCGCGCCTTCCAGGGTTCAATTCTCTCCCAGGACGCTCTCACCGCTCACGCACTCGCCCGGCTCCTGACGGAGCACGGGCTCGTGTATTGTTCGCGAAAGAAGGTCCGGGTGCGAGAATTGAACCCGCGTCTCAGCCTCCACAAGGCTGAAGGATAGTCCACTACCCTAACCCGGACACGGCTGAACGCAAGGGGTTCGCGCCCAAATACGTTACGAAAGGTCGGGGGCTCCCGACACGCTTTTGGCCCGCTCTCGGCTACGGCGAACTACGCGTGGCCATCACGGACAAGATCTACGTGAAAAACCATCGACAACTGGCCTCCCAGCTCGAGGTCTCCTTCCCGAAATCGGCCTTCTCGGGGGCGACCCTCGACCTGCTCTTCCAGGGCGAACTGGAGAAACTCGACGAGGCAAACCGGGAGCGAGTGCTCGACTTCGCCGAGGACTTTCTTGACTGTTCCTGTCAGTCAAACCCCTACTGTGGGCACCCCGAGCGGAAGTTCATCCGCTATCTCCTCGATCTGCGGGCGCGAAACCTCGACCCCGAATCGATCGTCGACGTCATGACCGATGACTACATGCTCTATGCGTATCCGGGAGACATCTACTCGTTTCTCGACGACGCGGTCCGGAACCTCGAAGCCGTCGAGGAGATCGCCCGGGTCGACGGACGGGAGAAACAGGCTCAACTGGCGGCCCAGCGAAAACACGAACTGCTCTGACTATCCGATCTGATAGCGGTCGGGTTCCTGCTCCGACCCGAACTCCTCGTCGAGGTCCTCTAGCTGGACGACCTCCTCGACTGCATCGCCCTCCTCGACCCGCTTCTGGAGGCGGGTGATGTACTCCTTGTGTTCCTGGAGCTGATCGCGAAGGTGCTGGGCCTCCAGCTCCAGGCGCTCGTGTTCCCGAACGAAGCTCTTGGGGACCTCCACCCGTGGGGGAAACTCCTCGGCGTCGGTCTCCCGGACCTCGTTCTCCGGGACGACCCGCACTTTCCCCTCGTGGGCGACGAGTTGATCGACGTAGTCCCGAAAGACCGCAGAGAGGGAGATGTCACGCTCCTCCGCGATGTCTCTGAGGGCCTGGAAGGCCTCCTCGCTGACCCGGAAGGAGATCGTCTTGTTCTTCTTCCCCATGTGGGTGACTATCGTGCCCGGCTCCTTAAGGGTTCGTCAGACGCCCCGACTACGCGTCCGGGGCCTCGGCCGCCGCGTCGGTCTCGTCCAGGCCCTCCAGGGCCTCGACGACGGCCGATCGGTAGCGATCGGGCCCGTCTTCGTACTCCTCGCGAGCCCGAACCCCGTACTCGTTCGTCTCCGCGTCCAGGTTTTCGAGCCGGTCGAGGGTCCGCTCGGCGGTCTCAAGCACCCAGCGGTCCCGGGTGGCCTGATCGACGACCGTGATCGACTCGGGGCGGATGGAGACGTTCACCGTGCCGTCGTCGGTCTCGTAGGTGCGCGGTTTTCCGACCACGGCCACGTAGGTCGGCGTTTCGAGTTCCCGGAGTGCCCCTGCGGCCTCGGGCTGGTACTGACCGGCGTAGACAAATACCGTCCCCGTCGGGTCGACGACCCGGCCCTGCCAGTACTCCTGCTCGTTGCCCACGTCCTCGGTCTCGGTCAGCGTCCCGACGACGAGCACCCGGTTGGCCTGCTCACCAGTCGGCAGCAGGACGTACACCGGCGCTCGCTCGTCGTCACTCTCCTTGAACGTGAACGTCGAGTCGTTGAGTTCCGTCGCGAAGACCCGGCGTGCTGGCTCCCGGGTCGGGGTCGTGGTTTCGGCCATCTACATCGACCTCGCCCGGATGAGGACGTCGTCCGGATCGACTGGTTCTTTGAGTTCTTCGACTTCGTTCGCGAGCAGATAGCGACCCATAACCGGGCCAGTGACGCTGTAATACCGGCCGAGGAGGGTATCCTCCATCTCGTCGACGACGACGGTGGTGTCCAACGCGTCCTGGGCCATCTGCTTTGCCTCGTCCAGGTCGATCCCGGTGAGTGATTCGGTCATCTCCCGGTCGAAGATCACGTCCTGGACCTCCCGGCCGTCGTCGAGGACCCCTTTGATGCGCAGGTCGAACTCGCCTTCGACGTCGCCGTGCTCCGAACAGCGGCCGTTCTGGAGCACTCGGGTGCAGTCCTCGACGGGACAGCGCTTGATGAGCCCGCTCCCGGACTGGATGTCCACCAGCGCGCCCTCCATGGTGGTGTCGTTGTTCCCGACCTCGATCTCCTCCTCGAGGTGGGTGATCTCGGTCGTCTTGTTGAGTTTGACCGAGTATCGGCCCTGGTACTCGTCGGTGACGACGTTGTCCAGGCGATAGACCTCCCCCTCCTCGAGAGATTCGAGGTCGGACTTGGCCCAGGCGGTGAACTTGATGGTCCCACTCGCATCGCCGAGCAGGCCAACCTGCCCGACTGCATCGCTGCGGGGCTCCCAGAGTTCGACGACCTGGGCGGTCAGACTGACCCACTCTTCGGGCTGGTCGATGTCCGCGACCGAGACCTCGGTCTCGCTGCCGGCCGAGAGGTCCTCCCGTTCGAGGCCCGCCTCTTCCAGGTAGTGATTCTCCACGCTGCGACGGGCCTCGGAGAGTGGGACCTTGTACTCGGTGACGAGTCGGTCCAGCCGGTTGGCCACGTCCTCGATCTGGATGTCCAGGTGTTCGGTGAATTCCTCGTGAATGTCTTCGGCCGCGGATTGTATGTCGCTCATGATGGATCGGTCCCCAGTGGGTGACGATGCAAGATAGTCCGCGTTCGTTCTTAAACCTGGGTACCTGGGCGGGAGGTTGAAAGCCCTCGATCCGGTAGGTGTCCCATGGCGGATCTCGGCACGCTGTTCAAACAGGCGGCTCGCCGGGTGGGCCGCACCGTCGGCGCGGCGTCGTCGGAGTTCTCGGGCGGGCGCATCGAGGGCACGCTCCCACGCGAGGAAGACGGGCGCGCTCGGATCGTGTGCCGAAAACACGCAGAACGGCGGGCTGTGCAAATCGACTCGGGACGACCCACTTGCTTCGAGCCCGAGGATCCGGACTGTGAGTCCTGTCTGGCCGATATCGAGGACGGAACCGTCGAAACCTGGTGAGTCAGTCCTCGGGTTGGACCCGAACGCGCATCGTGCCGTCGCTTGTGACCCCGACGAGAATGTGCTGTTTCACTTCGCGGCCGGCGATGGCGTCCCCGGCGGCTTCGCTCACCAGTTTCATCACCTCGGGCGCGGAGTACGGAACTTTCACCCCGGCGTCGTCACAGCCGTCGTAGACCAGGTCCGGCACCTCGTAGAGATCCGTCCCGGGATCCACGTCGATCCGGACCGGTGCCTGGAGGGTTTCGGCGAAGGCGACGGTCTCTCTGGCCTTCTCGATGTTGTCCCGGGCGCTGGTCTCGACTTTCGAGACGTTGGCCCGCGAGGTGCCGAGTTCGTCGGCGATGGCCGCCTGTGGCAGTCCTCGTTCGCGGAGCGCGAGGACCTCTGCCTGTCGTCGGGTCAACACGCTTTCGGACGGGTCGAAACCGGCCCGGGCCAGGATCGCAGTGACGTCTGGGACCTCGGTCATTGCCAGCACTTGATCGCCCGGCCCAAAAAGGCAACCGACGCTTAGCTTCCCCAGAAGTTCTCCCGACTGCCCAGTCGCGGATCGTCTTTCGCGCGCGTTTTCCGTTCCTCGGTCGCGTCCTCGGCTTCCGTCTCGTCATCACTCGTTTCGGCCGTCTCCGCGGTGTCCTCCCCTTCCACCTCCGTGTCTCCATCGTCGCCTGGGGGGCCGTCTAGTTTCTGTTCGAGGCTCGCACGGGCGTAATTCGATTTTACGGTGTCGACCGTGGCCTCGACCCAGGCTTCGGGCAGCACGCCGTCGACCATGATGACAAAACCGGTCTCCTGGTGGTGGCCCACACCGGCCCCACTCTCGTGCATGTCGGTGACCTCGACGATTACTTCCTCGCCGGGGACCACCGGGGCGGTCTTCAGGTCCTCGATGGGCTGGTTGTAGTGTTTGCACCACTCCATCCCGCCCCGGTCCCCGAAGTGCTGACATCCCATGCCGTCGATCTGCTCTGAGAAGTGGGGACAGTCGTCCGCGAGTGGGCACATCGCCATTACAGGCGCATAGCGGCTCAGCCCATTAAACTCCACCGTCCTGGGCTCAGATCCCGCTTTCGTCCTGGGCGAGCAGGACGAGCATCGAGACCCCCGAGACGACGATGAGCACCAGTGCGGGGACCGCCGCATACCGGTAGTAAAGACTCCCGTGGGCGGCCCAGATCATGGTCGCCAGGGTGTCACGCCCGATCGGCTGGAGCATGAGCGTCGCCGGGAGCTCCTTCATCGTCGTGAGAAAGACCAGGGCGGCACCCGCGAGTACCCCCGGTGCGATCTCCGGAAAGACCACTTTCCTGAACGTCCGCCAGGGGCCGGCGTTCAGGGTGCGAGCGGCTTCGGCGATTTGGTCGTCGAACCCTTCCAGGGCCGATCGGGTCGTCCCGACCGCCTGGGGGAGAAATCGCACGACGTAGGCGAACACCAACAGCGGGGCCGTCCGGTAGAGCCACGGAGCGGTTGAGGAGCCCAGAAAGACGAGGGCCAGACCGATGACGACTCCGGGGACGGCAAAGCCCACGTAGGTCCCCCGTTCGAGGAGTCGGCCCAGCCGACTCCGGCCGCTGACTCCGAGATACGCCACGGGGAGGGCCATCACGCTCGCGACCAGGGCGGCCGCGAGCGAGAACCCGACCGAGTTCAGGGCGTGCTGGGGCTGGAAGGCGAGTGAGGGGACCGCTCCGCCGGTCCCGCGCACCATCCAGGAGAGGAAAAGGCCCACCGGGAGCAGGATCGTCACCGCACCGAGCAGCCCCACGAGCGCCATCGCCGGGTACCGCAGCCACCCGAGTTCGATCGGACTCCCTCGTCGGCGGGCGGTCTGCCCGGTGGCGCGACCCGTCCTGGATTCGACGAGGAGGATGACGCCCGCCAGGGTCAGCAACTGCAGGGAGAGCAACGCCGCATATCCCACGTTGAACGCCTCGCTCTCCATGTAGATGGCACTCGTGAACACGGAGACGCCCATGAACGCCGGCGTGCCGAAATCGGACAGCGCATAGAGGGCCACGAGCAGCGCGCCGGCGGAAATCGCGGGCCGGATCTGGGGGAGGGTCACGCGCCGGAAGGCCTCGACGGGGCCGGCGTCCAGGCTCCGTGCAGCCTCGACCAGCGAGGCGTCCATCGATCGAAGCGCGGCCCGCGTTCCGAGGAACACGTAGGGATAGGTGTACAGCGTGATGACCAGCACCGCCCCCGCGAACCCGTCGATGCGGGGCAAATTCAGGCCCAGCAGGGAGCCGACCTCACCGTGGCGACCGAACGCCGAGACGAAAGCGAAGGCCCCGATGTAACTGGGAATCACCAGTGGCAGGGCGATGACGACGGAGAACAGACGCTGGGCGGGCAGGTCGGTCCGGGTCGTGAGTACGGCCAGTGGCACCCCGAGCAGCACAGACGCGACTGTCGTCCCCAACACGAGCGCGATACTTCGGGCCCCGATCAGGACGCTGCGGCGGGAACTCAGTAGCTCGATCGCCCGTGCGGGCTCGACCGTGCCGGCCCGGAGGACGAGCCAGAAAAGCGGGGCGACCACGAGGACGGCGACGAATCCACCGAGCAGGAGCGCCGCCAGATAGAACGGCGAGTGCGTCTCGCGGAGCTGATCGAGCCTCTGGAACCGTTCGAACAGTCGATCGGGGAGTCGCGGCATCGAGTTTAGACGGTCATCCCTTCCTCGCGCAGGAGGTCGATGGCCGGCTCCAGGTCGCCCAGTTCGTTGAGGTCGAAGGTGGGCGGTTCGAGGGCCTCGAGGCTCGGGAGCGGGCCGTCGTACGCCACCCCGTCGACGACCGGGTACTCGCCGTTCGTGTCGACGAAGAACTGCTGGCCCTCCACGGCGAGGACGTGGCGGACGAACTCGGCGGCGAGATTCGGCTTTTGGGCTCCCGAGAGCACTGCGACCCCGGAGACGTTGAACAGGCTCCCCGGGTCGTTCCGGGTGAAGGTCACGTCCAGGGAGATCTCGGGCTGGCTCTCGATGACGCGGGCGGCGTAGTACTGGTTACCAAGGCCCACGGAGACCTCGCCGTTCGCGACGGCTTCGGCCTGCTGTGTGCCGCTCGAATAAAGGGTGACGTCCTGGTCTTCGAGGAGGCCCCGAATCCACTCCCGGGTTCGCTCTTCGCCCTCCAGTTCGAGCATGGCGACGATGAACGAGCGGAAGGTGCCGGAGTTCGGGCGGGTGGAGATCTCGCCGGCAAAGCGCTCGTCCGTGGCGTAGGCGAAGATGTCGGTCGGCAACTCGGACCGACTCCAGGTGTCGCTGTTGAACTGGACCGCTCGCACGCGCCCGGAGGCCCCCGTCCACTGGCCGTCGGGATCGCGCTTGTTCTCCGGGACGGCATCCTGAACGTCGGTCGGGAGTGTTCGGGCCAGCCCCTCGGATTTCAGTGCCGCGAGCGCGCCCGAGGACTGGGTGTAGAACAGGTCGGCCGGCGTGGACTCCCCCTCCTCCACGAGGCTGTTGAGCTGGGCCTCGTTGCTGTCGTAGTCCCGGGCGATCGAGAAATCCGGGTAGAACTCCTCGAGCTTCGTGAACAGCGGATCGATCTGATCGCGAGTCCGCCCGGAGTAGACGGTCAACTCGCCCTCCAGATCACCCAGATCGTCCCAGGTTACTCCCTCCCCGTCGACCGGTTCGCCCTGGGGCTCGTCGGTTTCGAAGGGGTCCGATCCGCCCGAACCGAGACAGCCGGCCAGCCCGACACTCATCGTGAGGGCGGCCCCGGCGGTCCCGAGCAACCGGCGTCGGCTCCAGGTCCGATCCCGACTCCCCGATTGTGCTGTCGTATCCGTGTGATCTGTGTCGCTCATTCCAGGTTTTAGGTCGCCCTAAAACATACTTAGGCGTGGCGGTTTTAGGCGAACCAAAAAACGGCGCCGTGCCCGTATCGGGACGTTTTTAGGGCTACCTAAACAAGTGTGGCCAACGACGAACCGAATCCGGCTGCGGATCTCCACCTATGGCAACACACACCTCCTCGCCCGCCGTCGAACACAGCCACGCGGAACAGGCGGGCACGGAAGCGGCGGCCCGCACGGTTCTCGAACTGGATTCGGTGACGACGGCCTTCGAGGGTGAGCCCGCCATCGAGGACGTCTCGCTGGCCGTACGCGACGGCGAGTTGCTCTCGATTTTGGGGCCCTCGGGGTGTGGGAAGACCACGGCACTCCGGACGATCGCTGGGCTCGAAGCCCCCGACTCCGGCCAGGTCGCTATCGGCGGGGAACGGGTCGCGGACGGGACCCGCTCGACGCCGCCAGAGGACCGGGACGTGGGCCTGGTCTTCCAGGACTTCGCGCTGTTCTCGCATCTCTCGGTGGCCGAGAACGTCGGGTTCGGGATCGAGGACTGGCCGGCGGCCGAACGGACGGCCCGGATCGAGGAGCTCCTCGATCTCGTCGGCCTGGCCGGGGCCGAGGATCGCTCGCCGACGGACCTCTCCGGCGGACAACAGCAGCGAGTGGCGCTCGCTCGCGCACTCGCGCCCGAACCGGAACTGTTGCTCCTGGACGAACCCTTCTCCAGCCTGGATCGGGACCTTCGCGAGCGGATGCGCGAGGAAGTGCGGGACATCCTCGACACCGCCGGCGTGACCACGGTCTTTGTCACACACGATCAGACTGAGGCCCTCTCCATCTCGGATCGGGTCGCCGTGCTCCACGACGGCCGCCTCGAACAGGTCGGTCACCCCGAAGCGGTGTTCTCGAACCCGGCGACTCGCTTTGTCGCGAACTTCCTCGGGAACCCGACCTTCCTGGCTGGACAGGTCGAAGACGGGGCCGTCTCGACGTCGATCGGGCCCATTCCACTGGGACAACTCCCGGGGCTCTCGGCGGCTGATGCCGGCCGGCCGGTCGACGTGATCCTCAGGCCCGACGACGTGAACGCGGTCGCTGCTCCACCGGACAGCGCCCACGGGACCGTCCACCGTCGCAGTTACGAGGGGTCGACGGTTCGCTACCGCGTGCAGCTGGGTGATGGAACCGCCGTCGAAGTGCGACACAACCACACGGCGGGACTGACCCAGGGCGATCCCGTCAGGATCGACCTGATCGCGGACCACGAGTTCGCCTGGTTCCCGGCCGAGCGTTGACCGGTGCGTAACGGTTTTGAGCGTTTGTCGACAATCCCACACCATGAGCCAGGACCCCGATGACGACCGTCTGGAGGAGCTTCGCGAGCAGAAACTACAGGAGCTACAGGAACAGCAGGGCGGCGGCGACGGTGGCCGCGAGGAGGCCATGGAGGCCCAGCGCGAGCAGGCCGAGGCCCAGCGGAAGGCGGTGCTCCGCCAGCATCTCACCGACGGGGCTCGCAAGCGACTCAACACGGTCAAGATGAGCCGCGAGAGCTTCGGCGAGCAGGTCGAACAGCAGATCGTCGCGCTGGCCCAGTCCGGCCGACTGCGCGAGAAGATCGACGAGGAAAAGATGAAAGAGTTGCTGCGCGAGATGAAACCCGACTCGAAGAGCTTCAACATCTCGCGGCGGTAGGCAAGGGACAGGTACAAGCGCCGGGTGGCCCAACTCGGCTCTATGTACGACCGGCTGAAGGGATTTCGTGATTTTTACCCCGAGGAGATGGCCGCCCGTCGGGCGATGATCGACACGCTGGAGGCCACCGCGTCCCAGTACGGGTTCCGGGAGGTCGGCACCCCGGCACTGGAGCGGACCCAGATGTACGTCGACAAGAGCGGCGAGGAGATCGTCGAGGAACTGTACGCCTTTACCGACGACGGGGGCCGCGAGGTCGCCATGACCCCGGAACTGACCCCCACCGTGGCCCGCATGGTCGTGGCGAAACAGCAGGCACTCACGAAGCCGATCAAGTGGTACTCGACCCGCCCCTTCTGGCGCTACGAGGAGCCCCAGCAGGGTCGATTCCGCGAGTTCTACCAGCTCAACGCCGACATCTTCGGCTCCACGGCCCCCACGGCAGACGCCGAGATTCTCGCCTTCGCGGCCGACGCCATGACCGCGCTGGGCCTGACCGCCGCGGACTTCGAGTTCCGCATCTCCCACCGGGACATTTTGGGTGGCCTGCTCGAATCGATGGGCGGTGACGTGGACACCCGGGCCGCGATCAGGGCCGTCGACAAAAGCGAGAAGATCGAGCGGGCCGCATACCACGATCTGCTCGTCGACGCCGGCCTCTCCCGGGAGCAGGCCGTCGAGTTCGAGGCCCTCCTTGAAAATGGGGACCTCGACGAACTAATCGAGTTCGCCGGCACCGACCGCGTCGAGGCGGCTGTCGAGAACCTCAGAGCGGTCCTCGCGGCCGCGGAGGATTTCGGTGTCCGGGAATACATCACCCTCTCGCTGGAGACGGCCCGCGGTCTGGACTACTACACGGGGGTCGTCTTCGAGTGCTTCGACTCGACCGGGGACGTCTCCCGGGCGGTCTTCGGGGGTGGGCGCTACGATGACCTGATCGAGAGCGTCGGTGGCCAGCCCACCCCCGCGGTGGGTGTCGCGCCCGGACTGGCACCGCTCTCGCTGCTCCTCCAGCGGGCCGGCGTCTGGCCCGAGGAGGCCCTCTCGACGGACTATTACGTCCTCCAGATCGGGGACACGCGGTCCGAGGCGGCCCGGATCGTCAGGGCCCTTCGCGAGCGGGGCCACGTCGTCGAGACCGACGTCTCGGAGCGCTCGTTCGGCGCGCAACTGGAGTACGCGGACTCGATCAACGCCGAGACGGTCGTCATCGTCGGCGAGCAGGACCTCACCGAGGGGATGGTCACGGTCAAGGACATGGCCTCGGGTGATCAGGCCCAGGTCCCGATCGAAGCGTTCCCCGGCGACCACGAGGCCCCGCGCCTCGCGGACTTCGAGTAGGAGCGCATGCGGGCCTACCGGGTTGCCTACGACGGCCGGGCCTACCACGGCTTTCAGCGCCAGCCGTCGCTTCCAACCGTCGAGGGCGCACTCTTCGACGCCCTCGCGGACCACGGCATCGAATTCGAGGGCGCCCCGTCGAAATATGCGGCGGCCGGCCGGACCGATGCTGGGGTCTCGGCATTGGCCCAGACGATCGCCTTCGACGCACCCGCGTGGCTCTCGGCCCAAGCGTTCACCGCCTACTTGCCCGAGGACGTGCACGTCTGGGCCAGCACGCCGGTCCCGGCTGACTTTCACGCGACCCACCACGCCCGGTGGCGGGAGTACACCTACCTGCTACACGCCCCCAGCGACGATCCGGAGCGCCGGGCCGAAATCGAGGCCAGGCTCGCCGGCGAGCACGACTTCCACAACCTCGCGGCGGCGGATGCGGGCACGGTTCGAGACCTCTCGGTCCGAAGTGATCGGACGGGCGATTACCTCCGGGTCCGGGTCCGGGCGGGTGGGTTCCCGCGACAACTCGTCAGACGGCTGCTCGCGCTCTACGACCGGGTGCTCCGTGGCGAGCGCGATCTCGCTTTCATCGATCGCGTGCTCGCCCCTGAACCATTGCCCGGGCCCGAGGGCTTCCCGCCTGCGCCAGCCTATCCCCTCGTTCTGACCGGGGTGGACTACGACCAGTCTTTCGACACCGACCCGGATGCGGTCGAGGCGGCCCGGACTGTGTTCGAGCGGCGCGCTCGTGCGGACCGAACCCGGGCCGCCGTCGGTCGAACCCTCCAGCAGGGGATCGGCGGGTCGACTGGCGACAACCCTTAACCCCGCGCCCGTACCACGGCGGGTATGGACAGCGTCCCCGAGCGAGCGGCGATCCCGACCGAGTACACCTGGGATCTGGAAGCGATCTACGAGTCGACTGCGGACTGGGAGGCCGCGTTCGAAGCCGTCTCGGAGCGGATCGACGAGATCCGGGCCTACGAGGGTCGGCTGGGCGAGGACGGCGAGACGTTGCTCGCGGCGCTGCAGACCCGTGACGAACTCGCCCGCGAACTCGATCAGGTCGCGGCCTACGCCCGGATGCGCTCCGACGAGGACACCCGCGATCAGGCGGCCCAGGGGCGGGCGACCCGGGCCCGGACCCTCGCCGCGGAATTCAACAGTGCGAACTCCTTCATCGGGCCGGAAATTCAGCAACTGCCCGAATCGCGGGTGACCGAACTGCTCGACTCCACCCCGGAACTAGCAACCTACGAGCACTACCTCGATGACGTCCTCCGGCTCAAACCCCACACCCGCTCGGCCGAAGTCGAGGGGGTCCTCTCCGAACTCGGGGAGGTTCTCTCCGCTCCCTCGGAGGTGTTCGGGAAGCTCACGAACGCCGATCTGACCTTCCCGACCGTCGAGGGAAAAGAGGGAGAGGTCGAGATCACCCAGTCGAATTTCACCTCCCTGTTGCAGCGTCCCGACCGAGAATTCCGAGAGCGCGTCCACGAGGCCTTCTACGGGGAACTCGCCACGGTTCGGAACACGCTGGGGACGTCGCTGAACCATCAGGTCCGCAAACACGTCAAGACCGCGGACATCCGCGATTACGAGTCGGCTCGCGAGGCAGCGCTCGACGGCTCGAACGTCCCCGTGTCGGTTTATGACGCGCTCGTCGAGACTGTCGAGGGGAACCTGGAGACGCTGCACCGCCACCTGGACCTGAAGGCCACGGCGCTGGGTGTCGACGAACTCGAAATGTACGACGTGTACGCGCCCGCCGCGCCCGGGGAGAGCCCGGAGATTTCCTACGAGGCGGCCACCGAGATGGTGATCGAGGCGCTGTCCCCGCTGGGCGAGGCCTACCAGGACCGGGTCGAAGCGGGCATCGAGTCCCGGTGGATCGACGTCCACGAGAACCGGGGCAAGCGTTCGGGCGCCTACTCGGGTGGGACCTACGACACCCACCCCTACATCCTCATGAACTGGCAGGACGACGTCACCTCGCTGTATACCTTGGCCCACGAACTCGGCCATTCGATGCACTCCGAACTGGCCAGCGAGGCCCAGCCCTACGTCGATGCCGACTACGAGATCTTCGTCGCCGAGGTGGCCTCGACGGTCAACGAGACGCTGTTGACCCATCACCTCCTGGAGACAGTCGAGGACGAACACTTCCGCGCGCACGTCCTGGATCAGTTCCTGGAGCGGTTCCGCTCGACCCTGTACCGCCAAACTCTCTTTGCCGCCTTCGAGGCCGAGATCCACGAGCGCTCGGCCGCGGGCGAACCCCTGACGCCCGACCGACTCGACGAACTGTACGGTGAGCGCAAGGCGCGGTACTACGCCCCGGCCCACCTCGACGAGCACATCCGGACGGAGTGGATGCGTATTCCCCACTTCTACTACAACTTCTATGTCTACCAGTACGCGACGGGGCTGAGTGCGGCCGTCGCTATCGTCGACCGCATCGAATCCGATTCGGCCGCCGCGACGGACTACCTCGATGCCCTCCGACTGGGCGGCAGCGAGTACCCTCTCGATGTGCTCCAGACGGCGGGGGTCGACATGGCCGACTCCGAACCCATCGAGACGGCGATCGGGGAGTACGAACGGCGTATCGAGGAGATGGCCGACCTGCTCGCCTGATCAGCGTCGCTTTTCCATCGGCTGGAATTTGCTTTCGGATCCGGCGACCTCCGCTTGGCTGTATCCCTGGGCTTCGAAGAACGGTACCGTGTCCGCAGGCGTCAGGAGTCCGAGCGCCTCCAGGCCGGACTCGACGGCCCGGGTCTCGATGGCCTCGACGAGGAGCGTCCCGATCCCGGATCGGGCGGCGTGTGGATGGACGAAGACACCGCCCAGTTGGCCGTCCACGGGTGGCTCGAACCGTTGGGCGGCCCCGGCTTCGAGCCAGCCAAAGCCCGCGATCGATCCGTGGTCTTCGACGACGAAGACGGCCGTGTCCGGACTCGCCAGTGCCGCTCGAACTGGCTCGTCCGCCTCGATCCAGGCCTGCTCGGCCGCACTCTCCGTCAGGCCGCTGATCGCGGCCCGGCGAACGGCGAGTAACTGGTCCCGATCGTGCTCCTGGGCCCGGCGGATCGATCGGGTCACGGTTCGGCCAGTCGCTCGGCCGTCCGTTTCGCGTCGGCGATCCGGCCGATGATCCCCGCTCGTTCGGTGTAGTTGGTGACAAAGTCGATCCCGGTTGGTGGATCGAGCCGGTCCAGTGCGGTCCAGGACTGGTCGTAGGCGGGCATGCCGGGCTCCCAGCGGTTCACGGAGAGGACGTCGGCCGGTTCGCCGTGCAGGTCCTCGAACTCCCGGGCCGCGATCGCCCCGATCTCCTCGTCCGAGCGGTCGAGCAGCTGTCGCCGCTCGCTCCCGCCCAGGTAGGCGGTGTAGACGCCGTCCCGGTCGAGCATGCTGGCGTTCCAGGTCATTCCGAGGGTGGTATACCCCGCCTCGGGGAGGATCTGACAGCCGTGACCGGTCAACTCGGCTGCGGAGTGCAGGTGGGCCATCACGATCGGGTTGTAGTTGAACTCGCGGAGGGTCCCGGCGAGGGTCTCTTCCAGCGGTTCGAGGATGTCCGCTGCGACCGGGGCCGGTGTGGTGAGCGCGACCGCGTCCACGGCGGTGGGGCCGTCTGGCGTGTGGATCTCGTACCCGTCGCCGGCGGACTCGATCGCCTCGACCGGGGTGTCGAAGTGAATCCGGTCGGCATAGCGGTTCGCCATGGCCACCGGCAACCGTGCCAGGCCGTCCTCGAAGGTCACGATCGGGGGCGGGTCCCGTCCCTGCAACACGTAGCGGATGACGGCTGCGAGGATCGAGCCCTCGATGCCATGGCGCTTTAGGGCCTTGCCGAGTGAGTACTCGACCAGCATCTCGTCCGCCGAGGAGCCATAGAGGCCGGTGTAGAGCGGTTCGAACACGCGGTGGGCGGCCTCGTGACCGAACTTCCGGGTGAGGAAGGCCTCGACGGACTCACCGGGCTGTGGGCCCCTGGTCAGGGGTTCGGCCAGGACCCGGAGTTTGCCGCGCCAGGAGAGCAGATCGGTGGTGACCGCGGCCCGAACCGAGAGCGGGGCCTCCCTGAACGCGCCGTCGTGGTAGATATAGAGTGGCTGGTCGGTGTGCCCCTCGCGAAGTTCGTCCGTGAGGCCCAGCTCGGAGACGAGGGCTTTGACCGGGCCCGCGAGCCGGAGTCGCTGGGGACCGAGTTCGAGCACCCGGCCGTCGACGGTCCGGGATTGAATCATGCCGCCTGGACGGTCCGTCGCCTCGAAGGTCACCGTCTCGATGCCCTGTTGCTGGAGGTAATGTGTCAGTGCGAGCCCGGAGATGCCGGCCCCGACGACGCCGACAGTCACGGGCGATCCGCCTCCATTGTGGTGTGAGCCCACATCTCAGGCTTCGGGTGGGTCTTCGGAGATCAGTTCCTCGACGTAGGGACAGAGTGGATCACTCGCCATCGGATTCCCCGTGACGGCGTAGGCCCGTGAGCGGCTGCCGCCACAGAGCTCGCGGTGCTCGCAGGTGCGACAGGTGCCGGTGAGCTGGGAATCGTCCCGGAGCATCTCGAAGAGGTCCGCGTCCCGATAGATGTCCACGAGGGAGGTCTCGGTTACGTTGCCCCCGGTGAGTGGCAAGAAGCCGGAGGGGAACACGTCGCCCTCGTGGCTGACGAAGACAAAGCCCTTCCCGGCCCGCGTCGAGCCGACCCGGACGTCGTTGCCCGTCGCGGCCTGTTCGACTTCCTTTGCCACCACGCGGTAGTGGGGCGCTTCGACGGTGATGGTTCGGAACGGGGCCGATTTTTGGCGCTCGTAGAGGAACTCCATCACGTCACGGGTCGCCTCGGGTTCGAGCTGGTCGAGTTCGGTGCCCCGACCGATGGGGACCAGGAAGAACACCTCCCACATCGCCGCCCCCAGCTCTTCGACCAGATCCGCGATTTCGGGGAGTTCGTCGGCGGTGTTCGCGGTGACGGTCGTGTTGATCTGAATGCCCAGGCCGGCTTCTTTTGCCATCTCGGCCCGGTCCATGATCAGCTCGAAGGACCCCTCCTCGCCGCGGAAGGTGTCGTGGCTCTCCGGGGTGGCTCCATCGAGGGAGAGCGCGATGCGTTTGACCCCCAGGTCCGCGAAGGTCTCTAGCACGTCGCGGTCCAGAAGCGAGGTCGGGGCCGGGGTCACCGCCGTGGGGAGTCCCTGGTCGGTGGCATGCTCGATGAGTTCGTAGAGATCCGGGCGCTTGAGCGGGTCGCCACCGGAGATGACAAAGACCGGGGGCGGGTGCCCGAAGTCCGCGATCTGGTCGATCAGGGCCTTCCCCTCGGCGGTCGAGAGCTCGTTCGGGTCGCGATCGGGCTGGGCGTCCGCTCGGCAGTGATCACACTCCAGATCACAGGCCTGTGTTACCTCCCAGGTCGCGATGAGCGGGGTTTGCGCGTAGTTCCGCCCACCGCCGCCACCGGGGTGGCCACCCGGATGTCCGTGTGCCATTGGCGGGGGTAGGGGAGCAACGGATAAAAGCCCAGTTCTCCGCGGACCAAGAGCCGCGAATTTATATCGCCCCGCCCGACTAGGACTACACAGAATCAGTGACGATGAACGATCTTCACGCCCTGATCGTCTCGCACAAACGGGCTTCCGTCGACCAGATCCGGCGGTTGACGGAACGAGACGTGGGGCAACTCCGCTATCGGCTGGCAAACGCCGGGGCGGAGGAAGTCTACGTGTTGCATACCTGCAACCGGGCCGAGTACTACGTCACGGGATCCAGCACGGCCCGCGAGGCGGTCGTCGAGGACATCGAGTTGCCCGCCGACACTATCCAGCGGCTCTCGGGCCCGGCGGCCGCCCGGCACCTCCTGCGGGTCGCGGCTGGCCTGGAGAGCATGGTCGTCGGCGAGGACGAGATCCTCGGCCAGGTTTCCCGGGCCCAGGAGGAGGGGCTCTCCCAGTTGAACGGCACGCTCGGCCCCATCGTCGAGAAGGCGATCCGGGTAGGTAAACGGGTCCGCTCGGAGACCCGGATCAACGAGGGCAACCCCTCGATGGGGACCGCGGCCGCGGAACTCGCCAGCCGCCAGCTCGGCGATCTCTCCGACGTGCGGGCGATCGTGATCGGGGCCGGCGAGATGGGCAAACTCGTCGCCAAACCGCTTGCGGACCGCGGGGCCGAACTGTTGATCACGAATCGGACCTACGACTCCGCGAAGGAACTCGCCCAGCGGGTGGCTGGCACGCCCATCTGTTTCGAGGCGATTCACGGCAGTCTCTCGGAGGTCGACCTCGTGGTGACCGCGACCGACGCCCCCCACCCGATCCTCGATGCGGCGACCTTCGACGAGACGAACGTGACCGTGCTGGACCTGGCGAATCCCCCCGACGTTGCCGACCCGGCCCGGGATCTGGACTCGGTGACGCTCTTTGACATCGACGACATCGGTTCGATCGTCGACAGCGCGATGGCGACCCGGACCGAGGCGGCCACCGAGGCCGAGCGGATCGTCGACACCGAGATGGAGGCCCTCGAACGCGACCTGAAGAAACGCGAGGCCGACGAGATGCTCTCGACGATCTACGATCGGGCCGAGGAGTTGCGGCAGGCGGAGGTCAATCGGGCACAGAATCGACTGAACCAGAACGGCGGGCTCACGGAGCGAGAACGGGAGATCCTGGACGACCTGGGCTCGGCGCTGGTCAACAAGCTGCTCTCGACGCCGACCCGGTCGATCAAGCAGGCGGCGGTCGCCGAGGACTACGAGACCCTCCGAACCGTCGCGGACGTCTTCGAGGTGCCAGAGGCCCCGCCCGAGGAGCCGGTCGAGCCCGACACCGAGGAGCAAGCGGATGGATAAAGAGCGGAGGATACCCCGTGGACCCAAAGGGACTTGATTATCCGGACCGTACTCACGCCAAAATGTCTCGGAGTCCCTCCCTTCCGGATCGCCCAACGCTCGATCTGGACCCAGAATCGCCGCCTCGCGAACGTCTCGAGGCGCTGAAGTCCCACTACGTAGATATTCTCTCGGTCCACCGGGAACTACAGGCCCAGCTCGACCGGGTCACGTCGCGTCGCGAGGACCTCCAGGAGGAGGTTGACAGTCTCCAGCGCGAGAACGAGACGCTGAAGACGGCCTCGCTCTACCTCGCGACAGTCGAGGATCGGACCGAAAGCGACGAGGTCATCGTCAAACAGCACGGCAACAACCAGGAGGTCCTCACCGAGGTCTCAGGGGAGCTCGCCGAGCGACTGGAGATGGGCGATCGTGTCGCCATCAACGACTCCTTTGCCGTCCAGCAGATCCTCGACGACGAGACCGACGCCCGGGCCCAGGCCATGGAAATCCAGGAGAGCCCGGATGTCACCTACGCGGACATCGGCGGCCTCGACGACGAGATCCGCGAGGTCCAGGAGGCCGTCGAGGACCCGCTCACACAGCCCGAGCGCTTCGAGAAGGTTGGGGTGGAGCCACCGAGTGGGGTGCTCCTCCACGGCCCACCCGGCACCGGGAAGACGATGCTGGCCAAGGCGGTGGCCAACCAGACCGACGCGACCTTTATCAAGATGGCCGGCTCCGAACTGGTCCGGAAGTTCATCGGCGAGGGCTCCCGGATGGTCCGGGACCTCTTCGAGCTGGCCGCCGAGCGCGAGCCCTCGATCATCTTCATCGACGAGATCGACGCCGTCGCGGCCAAGCGCACGGATTCAAAGACCTCCGGGGACGCCGAGGTCCAGCGGACGATGATGCAACTGCTCTCGGAGATGGACGGCTTCGAGGACCGCGGTGAGGTCCGGCTGATGGCCGCGACCAACCGCTTTGACATGCTCGATCGGGCGATCCTGCGGCCCGGTCGGTTCGACCGCCTGATCGAAGTGCCAGAGCCCACTCGCGAGGCGCGGGCGGAGATCCTCCGGATCCACACCCAGTCGATGAACATCGCAGCCGACGTGGACTTCGACCGCCTGGCCCGGGAGACCGAGGGCTTCAACGGCGCGCAACTGGAGAGTCTGAGTACCGAGGCCGGGATGTTCGCGATTCGGGACGACCGCGAGACAGTCGAAATGGCGGACTTCCGGGACGCCGTCGAGAAGCTGGAGACCGCCGCCGAGGGCGACTCGCCCGCCTACACGGCCTACATCCAGTAGCTCGCAACCGACACGGATTAATTCGGGACCGGCCTTCTCCGAGTCGATGGGTCAGATCAGAATCGTTTGGGGGACCGGCCGCGGCCCCACGGAGACCGCCGCGTACGACGCCGCCCTGGCCGCGGCGAACGTGCACAACTACAACCTCGTCGCGGTCTCCTCGGTCATTCCGGCCGACGCCACGGTTTCGCGAGTCGGGACGGCCCCGGACCTGGGGCCGATCGGCCACCGGCTGACCGTCGTTGAGGCTGCCACGACCGTCGCCGGACCCGGGGTTGCCTCGGCCGGCCTCGCCTGGACGACCGGGGACGGCCCGGGACTGTTCTACGAGTCGGCTGGCCCGACCGACCGCGCCACGGTCGAGGCCCGGGTGCGGGAGGGGATCGCGGCGGGTCAGGACCTGCGGGATTGGGAGATGGATGGTCCGGCGGTCGAGACGACGAGCATCGAAGCCGAGAGCGGCGAATACGCTGCAAGCGTCGTCATCGCGGCCTACGGGACCGCCGAGCCGATTCTCTGACTGCTGGGACCGAAGTGTTTACCCAGCCCGCCCGGCTATGCGTGGGTAATGTATGGAAATACGCCGTACGCGGGCCGTCCGGGCGACGAGGAGGTTCCGGAACTCTCTCCCGCGGCGCGGCGCGCCCTCCAGGAGGGCGTCTCCGACGTAGAGCGGGCGACCCGTCGCTTTCTGCCCGATGACTACCAGGTCGGCTCCCGTGTCGGCCAGTCGAACTCGGGGCCCCAGGTCACCATCTCGGTCCGACCACCGGTCGGCAACCCCGTGAGCGCGGGCTTCACCCCCGACATGGACAGCGAGGAGGACCTCATCCCGGTCGAGGACGTCGACGAGGTCGCCCGCGGCCTGGCCGCGAGCGCGGCGCTGCAGGTCAAGCAGGCGATCGGTGACGACGTGCCGCCAATGGCACGATAGCTCGCTTGAAAACGTCGAGACCGTCCGAAAAACCCGAGTTGTCCCGAGGAACCTGAGACAGCAGTCGCTCTTGTACTAACTCGCCTGGCACGTCGGACAGGTGTCGTCTTGCTTGTAGTCGACCAGGCCGACCGCGTGGCGGCCGGTTCGTCGCCAGTAGCTGTTGCAGTTGGGGCACTCCCGGATCTGGTGGAATTCCGTGGTGTGTTGCATCACATCCCTATCGTTCATGGTTGTGCACATAAGGGTTCCCCTGATACCAATTGAAACAATATTAGAACCTTATATTCATATAAGGTCTGGCAAGCGGCGGCGCTTGTTCTCGGTGCTGGTGTCCAAAACTGACTGTGTGTGCCCTTTAAATTCCCATTCTCCCAAAAGGTGTGTGGAATTGTATAGATAATCGTTAATACAATATCTTATGTCCACTCATTGTTTGGATTGTGGATTATGTATAGAAAGGACCTCTCAATGGTAGCCCACCATCTGGTCGCTCGTGATTTTCCAAGACTGGATAAAAATGAGAAGTGAACAACAAACAAATAACCTGAAGAGCCTGGCATTTGGCGTGTCCGTGAAGTGGTCTATGTCATGAGCAGGTGGACGATTATCTCCATTTTGGTTACAGTTGTTCTAATCGGAATTCCCACTGCTGCCAATTTTTATCCGCCCTTATTTGCTGGTTTGGCTGATCGATTACCGATTAACGTCATTTTCTCCTGGATGGCCCGCACAGGAATTCTCGCTATCGGGGCTATGAGCGGGTGGATTGTGAGGGGCATTTGGGAAGGGGAAAACGAGTCAGAGAGGGATATTGCGCCGGACGAAGAAACTGGGACAGACATCAATGGTGATGCTAAAGTCTCAGAAATTGAGGGGTGTATTGAGGTGGAGGGAAGTTGTTGGAGAGGAACAGCTGAAATATCAGATGAAAGGATATCTGATATTGACGTGGAATACAAAGCAATCTGTCCAAATTGCCAGACAGTGATGTATGACGGTGAAAATCGCGCTCCTGTTGCTGTGGCCACTGCGGGTGGAGGGCCAGACTTTTGGGAATGTCCAAGTTGCAACCATCATACGAGAGATCAGTATAGCAAATATGAGGATGCTCAAAATTTGTTCGATAGTCACGCTCGTCGGATTGTAGAAAGTGAGGGAGAAGTATATTCACTTGATAATTTAATTGATGAGATCCCCCACGAGGTGACGCCAAGGGGTATATGGGAACAATATGCAGAGACGACGGATGATAGTCAAGTCTCTACAAGTTGTTTCCACTGACTTTCAAGAACGGTCACACCGCCGTGGGCCATTCGGGGAGCCATGTAACCTGCAGAGGGAAAACGCTTATTTCATCAAGGTAGGTGCATGCTTGTATGCCGACTATATTGCAGTCGCTTCCTCCCAATTTTTGGTCTGTTGATGTCGCGGATGTTGTTTCACTACTTTTGACGGTGGGACTGTTTTTGGTCTATTTCAGTATGAGGAATATTCAGGACGAACAGAATACGATTCAGCGAACTCAAAATAGGCTGATGCAGAGACAGACCGCTTTGATGGCGGCAAACCATCAGCCGAGACTAACGTTTGACAGCCATCGGGGGGACGACGATACCCTGAAACTTAGTATAGACAATAGTGGCGAGGGTCCCGCGGACAATATCCATTCACAGTGTGTGATTTACGAACAAGAGTTTGGTGGCGACGGTCCCCAATTTAAGCCTGGATACCAAGGGGCTGGAACGGTCGTCAGTTCAGCGCTAAACCCCATGGTTCGTAAACCTACTACGTCGATGCATGACGACAAGCCGCCCGATATGAACAAGGTAGGAGAAAGTACCGTTGAGGCGGGAGAGATGAATATTCTACTTGATGGTGTGATCAAACTCAAGCCGTTCAGTGGCGGGTCTGAACCCTACGATGCCCCTTTCTCCGAAGTCATGCAGAGGCTTAGTCGGGAATGGAACGATGTTGACCATATCGCTATTGACCTGTTCGTATTTTTCACCGACGTAGTGGGTGAGGAGTATGGAATGCATGTGGAGAGTTACTCGGATATTCCGCTCAGTATGGATTTGACATTTGAGGAGGCTCTTGAGCGGGGAAGTAAGCATAGTCGAATTGGTGACCCTCTTACCGAAGATGACGCCGCGGCTATGATACCGCTCAATCCCGAGAATATGGACTTTAGGTAACGCTTGGCGCCCTCAAATCCACCCCCTACCATGGAGCGATAGGGACCCGTCCGCTCTGTAATCTTGACGGGGTCGTTTGGGGGTGGTGTCCGTCGGTTTGAGTGACGCGCGAGAACTGGCGAAGCGGCTATCTATCAGATTGGTAGAGCAGTCTGGCGGGGTTGACCCCGACCACCGGCTAAAACCTCCGAATTTGTGTAAACAATTGATTACACAAAACGCCTACTTCCCCCAGAATGGCTCGCGCTCGCGCCGGGTCTCCAGGAACTGGGCGAGCGCCTCCCGCTCGTCGGCCGGCAAGTCCTCGCGGAGTTCCTGTTCGAGCACTTTGGCGTGATTCTCGGGGAGGTCGACCCAGAGCACGTCTTCTTCCTCGATGTCCCGGCCCACTGTCGGGCCGTCGATCGAGACCGCGGCGCGCTCACCGGCCCGAAGTTCGTCCAGGTCCTCGCCCTCGTCCTGGATCGTCTTGAGGACGCCCACGCGCTCGAACTCGCCGTTCTCGAAGTAGCCAACGGGAACGTTCCGTCCCAGCGTGCCCGTCGCGACCTCCACGCCGACCACGGCGGGCCCGGACTGCCGAAAGACGTGATCCCGGAGGATCCGGAACCGGGCGGGCCGGACGACGTTCTCGAAGACGGCCTCGCGTTGCCGTCGGTGGATGTTCTCGACGTACGCCTCGTAGTCCTCGATGAGCTGATAGATCACGTCGTCCATGAACAGCCGGACGTCGGACTCGGCGGCCAACTCCGCGGCGTCGTCGTGTACGTCGACGTTGAACCCCAGGATCGCCTGGTGGGTGTCCTCGTCGGCTGTGGATGCCACACTCACGTCCCGGGGCGCGATGTCCCCGACCTCGGCCCGGAGGATCGGAATCTCGGCCTCGCGCAGCGAGTTGGCGATGGCCTCCAGACTGCCCAGGGTGTCGGCCTTGACGACGATGCCCTCCTCCTCGGTGCTCACGGCCACCTCCGCGAGTTCCTCCTGGACGGCCTCGACGACGGCCTCGGTCTCCCGGTCCCCGACGACCCGGACTGGCGCTCCAGAGAGGGCCTCCTTGAGATCCGGCGCGGCGATCTTCAGCCCCATCGCGGCCGAGACCGACTCGACCTGCTCGAAGCGCTTCTCGGTGCGGATCTCCGCCAGATCACGTGGCTGGAGCAACGCTCTAACAGTCGTGACGATCGGGCCCTGGGTCCCGCCGACGACGATCTCGTCGCCCTCCTCGATCGTGCCGTCGTACAGGATCACGTCCAGCGTGGAGCCAAAGCCCCGCTCCTCGGTGACTTCGAGGACGGTGCCCGCACCGGGGCCCGAGATGTCGACCTCCATCTCTTCGCCCATGTAGCGCTGGGAGAGCCCCATCAGGACCGCCAGCAGGTCCGGGATGCCCTCGCCGGTCTCCGCGCTCACCGGGATCACGCCCACGTTCTGTCGGAAGTTCTTCACCCGCCAGTAGAAGTCCGCGGAGAAGCCCGCATCCGAGAGGTCGCCGATGATCTCGTAGAGCCGTTCGTCGAGGTCCCCGCGCACGCGGTCGCTCTGGGCCTCGTAACTCGCCCGGATCGGGGCGTCGGGGCTGGGATTCCAGCCCGGAATCGTATCGACCTTGTTCGCGGCGACGACGAAGGGCGTCTCGCTGTCCTGCAAAATCGAGACTGCCTCGTGGGTCTGTGGCTGGAAGCCGTCGGTCACGTCCACGACGAGGATGGCGATGTCCGCCAGCGCCCCGCCCCGGGCCCGCAGCGTGGTGAAGGCGTGGTGGCCCGGCGTGTCGATAAAGAGCAGGCCCGGCAGGTCGAACTCCTCGGGGTCGACCAGGTCGCCGGCGATCTTCGAAACCACGTCCAGCGGGACTGCGGTCGCGCCGATGTGCTGGGTGATCGCTCCCGATTCGCCCTCGATCACGGCCGAGCCCCGAATCTTGTCGAGGAGGCTCGTCTTGCCGTGATCAACGTGGCCCAGGACGGCCACGATGGGGGTTCGAAACGCGTCGGTTTGGGCTGGGTCAGGCGACATGCGAGTAAAGAACCCGGTTACTCCTACAGATCAACGGGCGGCAGTTAAGAGCATCGTCACCCGGCCCGGGCAGCCCAGGGCATTTATGGTCGCGGGTCGAGTCCGATGGCGTATGGCCGATATGCTCGCTGAGACCCTCTCCGGCAAGTCGGTGATGGGGGCCGACGGCACCGAACTCGGAAAACTGTACAACGTCACGATGGACCTGGAATCGGGTCGGATCGAGAACCTCCTGGTCGAACCCTTGGAGGAGGGCTCGGCCCACGTCGACTTCCCGCAGGACGAGTCGGGCCGCTTCCAGATCCCGGTTGCCCGGGTACAGGCGGTCAAAGACTACATCGTCGTCGACCGGTAGATGTACGTCCTCGACGCGTCGGCGTTCATCGAGGAGTTCGACACGGAGGAACCCGTCGCGACCATTCCCGCCGTTCGGGAAGAACTGGTCGACGGGGCCGGGTATCGCTACGACGCGATGGAGGGCGCGGGGATGCACGTCCACATTCCCGACCCCGACGTGCTCGATCGGGTCAAACGCGCCGCCGAGTCCACCGGCGACCTGGACACTCTCTCCGAGACCGACCTGCGCCTGCTCGCCGCGGCCTTCGAACTCGACGGGACCCTGGTGACCGACGATTATGCCATCCAGAACGTCGCCGAATCACTCGACGTGGCCATCGAGGTCATCGCCCAGGAGGGAATCACCGAACAGCGTGACTGGCTGTGGCAGTGTCAGGGCTGTGGAAAGGAGTTCGACGAAAAACACGACCGCTGTCCGATCTGTGGGGCCGACCTGGCCCGCAAGAACCCGAACTAGCCCAGCACGCCGGCGGTGATCGCCACGTAGGCGAGGCCGAACTGGATGGCATCGTACGTGCCATGGACCAGGGCGGGCACCACGACGTTCTCCGTTCGTTCGTAAACGACCCCCAGCACCAGCGAGATCCCGAACAGCCGCAAGAGCGTCGCGAAGATCGCCGGCGGTGGGCCGGTCGCATAGGCGGGCAGGTGAATCACGGTGAAGACGACCGTCGCCACGATCACTGCCGAAGGGCGGGAAAACGCGTCGTAGAGGTGTTTCTGAACGACGTTCCTGGAGAGCAGCTCCTCGCCCGGCCCGATCGCGAGCCACGAGAGCGGGATGAACGCGAGCAGAATCACCGGATCCTCCCGGGCCTGCTCGATGAGTCCGTGTTCCACGGATGGAACGCCCACGAGCTCCGCGAGCCAGCCCGAGACCCCCAGGATCACGAACATCGCGATCGTGCCCCCGATCACGTACAGCCAGTCCCGTCGGGTCGGCCAGGCCACGTCGAAGAAGTCCCAGCCCCGATCGGTCCGGATGACATAGCCCACGGCGACCACGCCCAGCCCGACGCTGAACGCCGCGGTCGCAACCCCGTTGCTGGCGATGGAGCCACCGGGGAACAGTGCCAGGACGGCGACCGTCGAGAACGCAAACCCGACCAGCAAGCCGGTGAGTCCGATGAACAGCGCCGTCGAGGTGGCGTGGCTGCGAACCAAGACTTGCGCCCGATCCTGTCCCAGATAGTCGGCGTAGGCGATGCCGACTCCCAGCACGCCGACGACGAACGCCACTGGCACCCCGGGGCCGACTCCCGGGTCGGCCATCGCCGATGGGTGAAGCGTCGCGGCCCCGGCGGCGGTTGCCAGGCCCCCAGCGCCCACGCCCGCGAGCAGACTCCACCGGCGATCGGTGGCTCCGTAGCGTCGCGCCGCAAAGCCCACGAGCGAGAGCAGGCCGAAGAGCACCCCTGGCAGACTCTCTACCGGGCCGACGGCGACGAGGTTCGTCCACCGGAGAAACCCAGTCCCCAGGCCGAGCCCACCCAGGACGAACCCGAGGGCGGGCGCGAAGTCTCCGCGATCCCGGCTCATGAGTTACTGGGACTCGGGCCCGGTGCGAACCGAAAGCCCGTCCACCGTTTCGAGGGTTTGCTCGCCGCGCAGGAGCGCTCGGGCGGTGTCCTTGCCCCACTCGACGGCGGGTTGTGTGAAGGTGTCGACGCCAGCGAGTTCGCCGGCCATGATACACGCCGCCTCCATCGTGTAGAGCAGTTCGCCGATCCCGGCCGGGTCGAGCGCGTCGATCTCGATCCGGATGGCCGGCACGCCGGCTTTCCGGAGGCTGGCCTCGGTCGCGTCGAACTCCGCATCGATCAGTGCCCGGAGGTCGCTGCCGCCAAGGTAGTCGATGGCGTCCTGGTCGGTCTCCGGAATCGGGACGGAGGGCCGTTCGCGTGGGCGCACGAGCGTGACGACCTTGTCCTTCGGACCGGCGCGGTAGAGCTGGAGTTGCGAGTGCTGATCGGTCGCACCGAGGGCCCGTGCCGGGGTCTGCCCGCGCCCGTCCTTGCCCAGGCTCTCGGCCCAGAGCTGAGCGAACCACTCCGCGAAGGCTTCCAAGGATTCGGCGTAGGGCATCATCGCCGCGACGTTCGCGCCCCGCGCTTCGAGGGCGTACATCGTCGCGCCGTAGGCGTAGGCCGGGGACTCGAACAGCGAGTCCGCGAGGCTCGCTTCGGCCTGGCGACCGCCGGCCAGGATGGCCTCGAGATCGAGCCCCTGGAAGGCTGCGGCGGCCAGGCCGACAGCGGAGAGCGCGGAGAACCGTCCGGGGACCCCCTCCGGGACGGTGAGCGTCGGGAGGTCGTGGCGGTCGGCGAGGGTCGCGAGTGGCCCCGACTCGCCGGTGGTGACGACGGTCCGCTCGGTCCACTCCACCCCCGCTGTCTCCATGGCTTCACGGACGACCAGGAAGTTCGCGAGGGTCTCGGCGGTCCTCCCGGAGCGGGAGACGACGTTCATCGCGGTCTCGGAGAGGTCAATATCCGCGAGCAAAGCCTCGATCGCGGCGGGGTCGACGTTATCGAGGGAGTAGGTCGCTCCGTCGCCGTCCAGGGCCTCGGTGATCGTCGCCGCGCCCAATGCGCTCCCGCCGATTCCGATCGTCAGCCAGTTCTCCGCCGGTGTGACCGACTCGACGGCCGCTTCGATCGGTTCCGGGTCCGTTTCGTCGGGCAGATTCAGGGCTGCATAGCCGTGTTCGTCCTGTTCCCGACCGGTCGCGATGCGCTCGGCGGCCGAACGCACCGCCGCGTCGAGTTCCTCCAGATCGGCTCGCGGCACGCCGATAGGGCTGTGTTCGGCCAGCGCGCTCTCGATGGTCACTTCCATACCCTCGGGTGGACCGCGGGCCTAAGGCGTTTTCCGGTTCTCCCTAGCGCGTGCGTTGCACCAGCTCCCGAATCGGCGTCTCGCGCCAGTCGACCCGGCCGCGGCTCAACACGCCCACGACGATCGCACCCACCGCGTCGAAGAGCAGGTCGAGGATCGTGTCCTGGAGCCCGTACTGGACGAGCAAGGGCTGGTGGCCGAGCCAGCTTGCGAGCAGCCGCCCCACGAACTCCAGGACCTCCCAGAGCACCCCCGCGGCCATCGTAAAAAGGACCACGTACACGAAGAGGAAGTCCGCAGGGAGCGTGATTCCCGGGGCCTGCTCCTCGAAAGCCCGGGCGAAGGCATAGCCCACACTCGCAACCAGCGTCGCCGAGAGGGTGTGGGTGAGGTGATCCCACCACCAGACCGTGGTGTACGGGCCCGCCATGCCGAGGGTGTGGAGGAGGACCGCGACGGCGACCCAGAGGACGACTGTGGTCGGGAAGGAGACTCCATAGGCCCGTTTCAGGCCCGTCGGAAGTAGAGTCGTCCCGAGGCCGAGGAGGCCGTTCACGACGACGACCAGATCCATTGTCACCGTCCCGTAGATGACGACCAGGGCGATCGCCACCTGGATGGCACGGATGAGTCCCGTGAGGAGCACGGCTAGCGGCCTGTAAGTTCCGGGGGCCTATAACTCGCCATTCTGACCTCGAACAGGCGACAGTCATATACCCGCTCGCGCTGTAGGATGGCCACGATGATGGCGACCACCCACGCGCTCGTGGGAATCGCGATCGCAGCGGCGGCCGCCGTGGCGGTTCCCGAAGTCACGCTTCTGGGATTTATCGCGGCTGCCGCTGGCGGCGTGTTTCCCGACCTGGACCTGTACGCTGGCCATCGCCGGACGCTGCACTATCCAGTTTACTTCGGTCTCGCAGCGGTCCCAGCGGTTTTGCTGGCACTGGTGGTCGCCACGCCGGTCGCCTGGGCGCTGGCTCTTTTCCTCCTCGCCGCGGCGGCCCACTCGATCATGGATGCGGCTGGTGGTGGACTCGAACTCCGCCCCTGGCGGGGTCGCTCCCAGCGGGCCGTCTACAGCCACTATCACCGGCGATGGCTCCGACCTCGCCGGTACGTGCGCTACGACGGCGCGCCCGAGGACCTCGCGCTGGGTGCGATCGTGGCTGTGCCAGTACTGGTCACCGTCGAGGGCCCAATCGCGCTGGGTATCTGGGCGCTGCTGCTCGTCTCGGTCGTGTACACGTTGGTCCGCAAACCGATGGTCGCGGCCGCCGAGTGGCTGTTCGAACGGGTCCCGTCGACCGTACAGACCCGCCTCCCCGATCGGTTCCTCGAGGAGACTGTCAACGGAGATACGAAGTCTTAACCCGGGCCCCGCCTCACACGCCGATATGCCGCAGTTCGAGGTCCCGGAAGTCGATTACAGCCGGTACTCGAACCGCCAGCTCGTGGCGGTCCCGCTGGCGGTCCTCGTTGTCGCCGTGTTGATCGTCGGCGGAATGTGGGCGATCACCGGGTCACCGGCCCATATGGGGGTCGATTTCGCCGGTGGCTCAGAGCTCACCGTCGAATCCTCACTTTCACAGGCGGATATCGCCGCCCAGTTCGACGAACCGGTGGTCTCCGTCCAGGGAATCGAGGGACAGAACACCTACGTCGTGACCTTCGAGACGGCGAATGTTGATTCGGTCAGGGCAACCGCCGAGAGCGCTGATGGCCTCACGGTCCTCGGGAGTGGTGAGACATCCGCGATCTTCGGCGACGAGAACAAGAAGTGGGCGATCATCGGGCTCGCGATCGCCTTCCTGGGGATGAGTGTGCTCGCCTTTGCTCTCTTCCGGACGTTCATTCCCAGCCTGGCGATCGTGGTCTCGGCCTTTTCCGACATGCTCGTTCCGATCGCCGTCCTCAACCTGCTGGGTATCAGACTCTCGCTTGGGACCGTCGCGGCGCTGTTGATGCTCATCGGGTACTCCGTGGACTCGGACATTTTGTTGACCAACCACGTGCTCCGACGCTCCGGGGACTTCTACGAGTCGACCTACCGGGCGATGCAGACCGGGGTGACAATGACCGTGACCTCGATCGCCGCGATGGCCGTGATGGCCGTCGCCGCGACGTTCTTCGGGATCGACCTCATGGCCTCGATCGGACTGATCTTGGTCATCGGACTCACGACTGATCTGCTGAACACGTACATGTTCAACGTCTCCCTGCTTCGCTGGTACAAGTACGAGGGGGTGGCCCGATGAGCGCCATCCGCGAGAACTGGCGCCTGGTCCTGCTCGTGGTCCTGGTCGTCCTGAGTTCGGTCGCGCTGTTCGTCCCGGGGGCCCCGGCCGGCAGCACTGGAGAACAGGTCGCCGAATCGGACGCGACGACGAACCTGCAGTACGGTATCGAACTCAGCGGCGGGACCCGAATTCGGGCCCCACCGGTCGGGATCACGGCCGAGGAGGTGCGCGTTTCTGTCGAGGAGGAGACGGCCCTCACGGCCTCACTCGCCGATCGCCTGGAAATCGACCCGATCGACATCCGGGTCGCAAACGAGACCAACACCGTCGAAGTGTTCACGAAGGACGTCTCTGGGGACGAACTGCGGAGCGCACTCGAAGCTGAGGGCTATGACCCCGGCACGGTCCGGGACGGAGTGACCGATGAGACGGCCACCGATCTCGTCGAACGCGTGGAGGAGAAGCTAAGCGAGTCCGCACTCAGCGGGGGTTCGGTCCAGAAGATCACGCTTGGTGGACGACAGGTTATCAGTATCACGGCCCCCGATCGGGACCGTGAGGAACTCGTCAGGATTCTGGAGGACCGCGGTGTCGTCCGGATCTACGCGGTCTCGCAGAACGAGAGCGGTGCCTACGAGCCGACACAGGTCCTGAACCAGGACGAGTTTGCCCGCGTCGGGTCGGCGACGACAAACCAGGACGGTGAACCTGGCGTGCAGGTCACGATCGCGGAGGCGAGTGCGGAGTCCTTCTCCCAGGAGATGGTCGAACTCGGCTTCGGCGACGGTTCGACCTGTACCGCAGCGGCCGAGGAGCACGACTCGATCGAGAGCATCGAGGGGGACTGTATGGTCACGACGCTGAACGGGAACCCCGTCTTCGTCGGGGGCGTGGAGCCCGGACTGGGCGAGGACTTCCGGAGTGGCGACTTCGCCAAGAGCCCCACCTTCACCATGACCACCACCTCGATGGAGGAGGCCCGAAACCTCGAACTCAGCCTGAAGGCCGGGCGACTGCCGGCACCGCTGGACTTCGAGAACTCCGACAGCCTCTCGCTCTCGCCCGCGCTGGCTGACCGGTTCAAGAGCAACTCGCTGATCGTCGGTATCCTGGCGGTCATCGCGGTGAGCCTGGTCGTCTACGGCCGCTATCGTCGGCCCGAGGTGGCCGCGCCGATGGTCGTGACCGCCCTCTCGGAGGTCTATCTCCTGCTCGGCTTCGTCGCCTTCGTCCAGTACCCGCTCAATCTCTCACACATCGCCGGGTTCATCGCGGTCATCGGGACGGGGGTGGACGACCTGGTGATCATCGCCGACGAGATCCTCCAGCAGGGGAACGTGGCGACCGGTCGGGTCTTCCAGAGTCGCTTCCGGAAGGCCTTCTGGGTGATCGGGGCGGCCGCCGCCACGACCATCGTGGCGATGAGTCCGCTCACGGTGCTCTCGCTGGGTGATCTCTCCGGCTTTGCCATCATTACCATCGTCGGGGTCCTCATCGGGGTCTTCATCACCCGCCCGGCCTACGGTGACATTCTGCGCCACCTGGTCGTCTCCGAGGACTAATCGAAGTCTTCGAGGCCAGTCTGGGTGGCCGCTGAAAGAATATCACTGCTCGTCTGCCAGGAGCGACGCGCGCAGTCGGGTAATTCGCCGGTTCGCTTTACGTAGGCTTCGAGAAACGATCGGGTGCGTTCGTCGCTTGGATAGCCACTGCCGAGGTCGGTCCCGTACTCGGCACGGAGCGCCGCTACATGTGTGTCCCGGCTGACCTTCGCGATCACGCTTGCGGCCCCGACTAGGGGATAGGTCTCGTCGGCCCCGTGTTCGGCCTGAATCCGCACGTCCGTGTCAACTCGCTTCTCGACCCGTCGCCCGAACCGCTCGGCGTCAACGTCCCCGGCGTCGACGTACCCTGTTTCTCCGCTCACCCCGGTCGCGTCGATGGCCTGGGCCTGGGCGCTGACGGTCAGGGTGTTCATGTCCGTCTCGGGATCGTCGATCCTCGCGACCGGGATCTCCGCGACGCCGATCGAGATGGCCTCCGCAGCCCGGAGTGTCGCCGCGAGCCGTTCCCGTCGCTGTGGGGTAAGTGTCTTCGAATCCGCGATCCCGTCCGGGAGATCCTCGGGGTCGGCGACGACAGCGGCCGCGAACATCGAACCGAGCACCGGTCCCTTGCCAGCCTCGTCGACCCCGAAGGGCATACGCTTTCCTCGCTCGGTGCCGGGTTAGCTCTTGGGACTTGGGGCCGTCCGGAAGTAGGCCTCGTCCTCGAAGGATTCGTCCTCGCCTTCGACGGCGAGCACGTCCAGGGCGGTGACGTGACAGGACACCCCGAGTTCGCCGGCCAGGCTCGGTTCGGTCCGCCCGTTGTCGGAGCTGACCAGTTCCTTCACGTAGAGTCCGCCTTCGCCGTGGATCTCGACGGTGGCCTCGGTCGGCGAGTCGAGGTCACCCTCGATGGCGTAGACGGAGCGGGTCCGGACCTTCGAGGCCCGGCGATGGTCGACCCGGGTCGGGGTCTCCTGCTCGATGGTCGCCCCGTCGAGGGCCTCAAGTGCCGCCGTGAGTGTGTCCTCGGTGATCGGCTCCTCGAAGCTCACCGTCGCCCGGTAGGTCTTGGAGGCCGGGAGGCGTTTCACCCGCTCGACACTCTCGTAGGTCGCGAGTCGTAGTCCCTCGACCTCGACTTTGCCGTCGGCGAAGTCATTGATCTCGGCTTCGAGCGCATCGACGTCCGGAAATCGCTCCCGTGGCGCAGCGACCTCGATCACGAACGGCCGACCGGTCCCCAGCATCCGGGCGTCGATGTCCTCGCGACCGGCCCCGTGGAAGGTCGCGTCGCGGCCGTCCATGGCCGCCTCGACCGGCGGTGTGGTCAACTGTTCGACCGACTCGGGGTACTGATAGCCGGTTCCGTCACAGTACACACAGGGTTCGCCCGCTCGGGTGCCGCTGCCGTGACACTCCCGGCAGGGCCACTCGGTCTGTGGGATCCCCCGTTCGAGCTTGCGATAGCGGCCGTAGACGAACGCGGAGTTGATCGTCACGTCGACGGTTCCAGCGTCGACGTCGAGGAGCAACTGCACGTCAGGCCGTCCGAAGTCGACCTCGGCTCCCGTCTGCTGTCCGACCCGCTTGCCCACCTCGCGGTTCATCTCCGACCCGAGCCGTTCGCCGGCCGCTTCGTCCAGCCCGGCCAGTTCCCGAAGTAAGGTCTCGTTCTCCTCGATCAGCGGTGGGAGACGCGTCCCGACCTGGTAGGTCTCGAATTCCACGTCGCCGATGGCTTCGACGGCTCGATCGGCCCAGTCCTCGAAGGCCGCTGTCTCCCCCTCACAGACCCAGCACTCCTCGCTCGGCTCGAAGGGCTCGTCCGCGTCGAGGGCCACGGCGACCCGCAGGGCCCGGCCCCGTTCGGCGTTCGTCAGGCCGTGGCTCAGGTCGGCGAAGGGCCGCCCCAGACAGGGATCACAGACCGGCCCGTTCTCGAGGACCGCCGCCGCGTCCCGAAGTAGCGTCATGCTCTCCCGTTACGCAGGCAGGGGTTCGTATGCTTCGGTCCGGTTTCAAGAGGTACATCTATGTGTTGGCCGGTTGACGGTCCACACGATGGCCCTCCACGCAGTCGATGACCTTTCGGACGCGTATCGAGCGACGCGTGCCTTTCTCTTCCCCATCGAGTGGGGACGCTGGCTTCGACTGGCGCTCCTCTCGGTGTTCGTCGCGGGCACTAGCGGTGGCGGTGCCCCGTCGGGGAACGTCCAGATGCCCTTCAACGGTGGGACTACCCCCGGGCAGACCCCGGGTGGAGACCTCACGATGGACCAACTCGGGGCCCTGCTCTCACAACATCTCGGTGTCATCGCGCTGGTGGCCCTGGTCGGGCTTCTCGTCTTGCTCGTCGTCCAGTGGCTCGCGGCGACCTTCGAGTTTGCCTTCCTCGAATCGCTGCGAACCGACGAGGTACGGGTTCGCCGGTATGTGAGTGCCTTCCAGGGACTCGGGACGCGGCTGTTCGCGTTCCGCCTGGTGTTCGGCCTGCTCACGCTCCTGATCGTCGGGACCGTGCTCCTGCTCACCCTCGGTCCCATCCTCGCCGGTGTCGCCCCGGGCGGGCCGCTTCTGGTTCTGCTGCTCGTGATGCCGGTCTTGCTGGTCTTCGGGATCCTCGGCTCGATCGTCTATGTGTTCACGACCGCCTTCGTCGCCCCGATCATGCTCCTGGAGAATCGGGGTGTCATCTCGGCCTGGAAGCGGTTTTGGGGTGTCTTCAAGGCCGCCTGGAAGGACTTTCTGGTCTATCTCCTCGTCGGGCTCTTCCTGATGATCGGGATCGGGATCGTCGTGGGGATCGCCATGGCGGTGATCGGCATTGCAGTCGCGCTGCCGGTCGTGGCGGTGTTGATCGCCGCGGGCCCGCTCTGGGCCGGGCTTCTCGCCATCCCCTTCGCGATCGTGGGGATCGTCGCCTGGGCGCTGGTCCAGGTGCCGGTCCAGACCTACCTCCGGTACTGGGCCCTGCTGGTGCTGGGGGACGTCGAGCCCGAACTCGATCTCATTTCCGAGCAGCGCCAGGCCGTCAGAGGCGAAACGCCTTCGTGAGCGGCCCCCGTGGGTAGGGTATGCGCCGTTTCATCGTCCTCGGGCACACCGCCCCGACGGACCCGGATTTCGACCTCGACGACCTCGCGGGCGGGGCGGGTCGCCTGGACGTGCTCGCCCGGTGTGTCAACTCGGCGTTTTTCCTCTCGCATGCGATCCGGGAGAACGTCCGGGTGTATCTGGTGCTCTCGGATACGGTCACGATCAAGATCGAGGGGGTGGAGCTCCGCTACATGAACCCCGACGAGCGGAACATCGCCAGCCTGCTGCGCCAGGCCCTGGAGGCCCGGGCGGACGCCATCGGCCACAGCGAGGTCGAATCGACCCCGGGGATCTACGTCTCGAATCGGGGCTTCGAACCGGTGCTCAAGGCGGCGGCCCGCGAGGGAGCGATCGTCCAGCTCCACGAGGACGGGGACCCGCTCGCGAGCGTCGAGCCGCCGGAGAATCCGGCGTTCGTGCTCTCGGATCACCTCGATTTCACCGCTGCGGAGAGCGAGCTTCTCAGGGAGTACGCCGACTACCGGGTCAGCGTGGGGCCCAAAGCCCTGCACGCCGATCACACGATTTCGGTCGTGCACAACTATCTGGACACCGACGGCTACTCGTTCTAGGGCGCTTTCGAAACGTTAAACCCGTGTCGTGCCTTCGCTTTGGATGCGGGCCGGTGGGGTAGCTTGGTATCCTTCGGCCTTCGGGTGGCCGTAACCGCGATTCAAATTCGCGCCGGCCCATTTTCCCACCGCTTTTTCGACGAGCGGTGCGACCCGGCAGGTCGCGCCGCGAGTCCCTCGGCGGTGGGAAATTGCCACGGGAATTTGAATCAGGGAACAAATCTTTGATTTGTGACCGAGATTCAAATTCGCGCCGGCCCATTCACACCCACCTTTTGCTGCGCTCGGTCGCGGAGCGACCTCGCTGGCAAAATCTGTCGCGCAGGAGCGGAGCTCCTGCTGGATGTCGTCAGAAGCGCTGCTTCTGACTGCAAGCCAGACCGCAAAGCGGTCTGGCACTGCCACGAAGCTTCGCTTCGTGAGCAGACCAAAAGCCGTCGTCACCCCCTTCGGGGGTTCCTCGGCCCGAGCGCTTCGCGCTCGGTGAGCGTGCTTGACGGTGGACCGCAGGCGTGTTATCGTGAGCAGTCCTGGACCTTTGAAATCGCTTGAAACCGGCTGCGATACACCTCAATTCAGACGATCGAGAAGAGTCGCCACCACTACGATTCGCCTAGATAGGTCACGTCCATCAGATCCGCGAGCAGTTGCGTTTCGAAATCCCCATCGGAGACCACGAGTTCGTCCCCCGTCGATCGGGCTGTCGCGGCAATCAAGAGATCCCGTGTCGCCATCCGCTCCCCGTCGTCCATCAACTGGCTCTGCATCCGGCCTGCTTCCAGGGCGATCTGTTCAGTGAGATCGAGCGCTCGAACCCCACCGAACTCCTGGCGAATCGCGACGACATCTGTGGCCCCGAAGCCGACTTCGCCATTGATGACCTCGAACACACACAGTGTGGACGTGAGGTAGGGCTGTCCGCGATCTTCGACGTACTCGACGACCGCCGGCACGCCTTCGAGCATGTCGATGATAACCGAGGAGTCCAGGAACATTATCGCTCGAAACTCTCCCGGGAGCGTTTCACAGCCTCTCGTGCGTGGTCTGCCTGCTCCTCACTCCAGGCACCGACGTTGATCGGCTGTTCGTTCGTTGCAAGCCGTGCCAGCAGTTCGTCGAAGGTTTCGTCCTCCCGTTTCAGCCGTTCGAGGATGGCTTTCGTTTCCTCGGAAACCCGAAGTGACGTGCTCATGTGTATGCAAACTGTATACAGCTGTAATTACCTTTCGCCGCTCTCGCGTACGCGCTCGGTGAGCGTGCTCGGGAGTGGCCGTAACACTCTTCGACTCATATATCCTAATATATGCCATGGTCAAAACCATCCGCGTCTCCGAGGAATACCACGAGTGGCTGAGCGCCCACAAGAACGAGGGGGAGACGATGGAAGAGACACTTCGCCGGATGACTCGCGGCCCGCCCCCGGGCGATGTCGCCGGGTTGCTGACGGAGGCGGAGGCCAGAAACGCCAAAGAAGCGGCCGAGCGCTTTCGGAACGGTGATCGGGACCGCCTCGAAAACGCTCACGACGCGTTTGAAACCAACGAGACTGGCGAATGATCATCGACTCCTCGTATCTGTTCGATTTGATGGCAGAAGATCCAGGTGCGTTTGCGAAGGGCACAACACTCGTCGAAAACGGGGAAATGCAATGGTTGCCGACGCCAGTTATCGCCGAGGTCTACTACGGTGTTGGGACAGCGCGAAGCGATACGACGAGTCAGGAGGTGCGCAATCGCATGCTGGGCTATCCACGGGTTGCAGTCGATGCGGAAATCGCTCGAACGGCAGGGGAGCTACTTGCGGCGGCTGACGATCAGGCCGGCGGCCACGCCGGCGTTGGTCCAAACGACGCGTATATCGCTGCGATGGCCTCGGTTCTTGACGACGCCGTCCTGACGGCGAACGTCGAGGACTTCGAACGGCTGGGTGTCCCAGTCGAAACCTACTGAGACTGCCAGCATTCAGCCGTTCGGGCCAGGCTCCCGACGTGGGAACTCCCACGTGCAGATCGCTCCACCATCGTTTCGCCCCGTACGGGTCGCTTCTCCGAACGCGACGCCGTTTTACTGTTCGAATACGAATCGCCGCCCATGCCGCCGGCCGCTCCGGACAGGCTTCCCTCGCCCGAGGCCATGCGCTCGGTCTTCCGCGTGTACGAGGTGAGCGAGGCCGAGGAGGGAATCCACTACTACGGCGACCCGCTGGTGGATCGGGAGCGACTCGTCGAGGCCGTCTGGCCCGAGTTTCGGGCGGCCGGCTACGAGGTCCGCCTGGAGCGCCGCCTGGGTGAGTACGTGCTCGTGGCGACCCCCCAGGGAACCGACGACGGGGTCCCCTGGACGAACGTGATCCTCGCGGTCGCGACCATTTTCTCGACGCTGTTGGTCGGCACGCAGTGGTACTACGTCGAGGACCTGTTCTCGCCGGCGATCCTGCAGGCCCTCCCGTTCACGCTCGCGGTGATGGGCGTGCTGGGGACCCATGAACTCGGTCACTACGTGCTGAGTCGCTACTACGACGTCCCGGCCTCCCTCCCCTACTTCATCCCCTTCCCGTCGATCATCGGGACGATGGGCGCGGTGATCAAGGTCAAGGGCCGCATCCCGAATCGACGGGCGCTCTTCGACATCGGGGTCGCCGGCCCACTGGCGGGCCTGGTTGCGACCGTCGTCGTGACCGTCATCGGACTGTCCCTGCCGCCGGTGCAAGTCCCCGAGTGGGTCATGGCCGCGGAGTCGACCGTGGAGGTGCAGTTCAACTACCCGCTCCTGTTGCAGGCGATCGCCGCCGTAATGGGCCAGCCACTCTCCTATGCCGATCCCCGGCTGGTCGTCAACCCCGTCGTCATCGGCGGCTGGGTCGGGATGTTCATCACCTTCCTGAATCTCATTCCGGTGGGCCAACTGGACGGGGGCCACCTCCTGCGGGCGATGGTCGGGCCGGCCCAGGAGCGGATCGCCCCGCTGGTGCCCCTGTCGCTTTTCGGGCTGGCCGGCGGGCTCTACGCGCTGACCGACGCCGGCCAGATGGTCACGGTGTGGGTTATCTGGGGGTTCATGGCGATGCTCGCGGCCTGGATCGGTTCTGCCTCGCCGGTCGTCGACACCCCGCTCGATCGCCGGCGACAGCTCCTCGGGGTGGCAACCTTCGCCCTCGGACTGCTCTGTTTTACGCCGGTCCCGATCGAGATCACCGGTCTGTAGACTCGCCGTGGGTGTAGCCCTGGTCCGGGAGGGGCTCGCCGTCGAGTTCGATCCCGGCAGCCGCTGGCCGGACCTCGCCGATAACTGTCACAGGAACCGAGAGCGCCGATCGGACGGCTTCGAGTTCGGCTTTTGGAATCGTGAAGACGAGTTCGAAATCCCCGCCGTATGTCCCAGCCACCTCGCTGCCGGTTTCGCCGACAGCGAGAAACCGATCGAGGGTGTCGGCGACCGGGATCGCGTTGCCGTCGACCTGAAAACCCACGTCGCTTGCCGCCCCGAGCTGGTGCAACGAGCGAGCGAGCCCGTCACTGGAATCCATCATGGCGGTCGCGACCCCGGCGAGCGCCTGGCCGGCCTCGACCCGGGGGGTGAACTGGAAGAGGTCGTTCCCGAGACCGATCGCACCCGCTTCGAAGGCCCGGACGCCGGCCGCGCCCCGGCCCAGCGTTCCCGTGACACAGAGGAGTTCGCCTGGGCTGGCACCCGACCGACGGACTGGCTGCTCGGTGGTTCCGATCGCGGCCGTCGCCACGGTGAACTCCGAGTGCTGGTCCAGATCGCCCCCGACGTACTGCGCGCCGACGGCCGTCGAGACGTCCCGTGCCCCCTCCAGAAACGTTTCGAGGACGTCCGCATCGAACTCGGGGACGCCGAACGCGGCGACGGTGGCGGTCGCGGTCGCGCCCATCGCGGCGACATCCGAGAGGGAGACACCCACCGATCGCCAGCCAGTCGTATACCGGCTCGTTCCTGGGGGGAAGTCCGTCCGCTCGTGGAGCATGTCGATCGTGAGCACCGTTCCGTCCACGACCGCCGCGTCGTCTCCGGCGGCGTTCACGAGGCCCTCGACGACCGACCGGGCCGCCTGTTCGTCCATGCTCGCTCCTCGGGAGCCCACTCAAAAAGTCGCCCGGTCCAGCCTGAACGCCGAACGAATAGTTTAAACAGCGCCATCGAGAATCCGCGGGCATGGCAACTCTCTACGACGCCCCCGCGGACGAGCTCATCGACGCGCTCGCCGGGGAGCTCGCGGACCGAATCGAGGCGCCCGACTGGGCCGACTACACGAAGACCGGTGCGAACCGGGAACTGCCGCCCGAGCAGGAGGACTTCTGGGCCCGCCGGGCCGCCAGTCTCCTTCGGAAGGTCGCGATGAACGCGCCGATCGGCGTCGAGAGTCTCTCGACGGCCTACGGCGGCACGAAGGGCGGCTCGAACCGCTACGCGGTCGCCCCGAGCAAGCGCAGCGACGGGTCCCAGAAGGTCATCCGCGAGATTCTCCAGGACCTGGAGGACGAGGGCCTGCTCATGACTCGCGAGGGTGAGGGCCGGGACATTACGGCCGAAGGCCAACAACTCCTCGACGAGACGGCCGGCGCCGTCATCGAGTCCCTCGACGATCCGGCGCTGGAACGCTACGCCTGATCGGGCACAGCGGTTCGAACGGGGCGTTTTTGCGCTGCTTCTCAGCCGAAGAAGTTCACTCGCCGTCGATCAGGTTCCCTGTGACCAGCTGTCCAGGTACGCCGCCTGTTCGTCGGTCAACTCATCGATCTGGATGTCCTCGGCTTCGAGTTTGATCGTCGCGACCTCCCGATCGAGTGCGTCGGGAACCTCGTGGACGCCGGCGTCGTAGGCGTCGCCGTTCGTCGCCAGTTCCCGGACCGCGACGGCCTGGATCCCGAAGCTCTGGTCCATGACCTCGACGGGGTGGCCAAGCGAGACCGGCGTCGCGAGGTTTACCAGCCGCCCCTCGGCGAGGACGTTGATCCGGCGCCCATCTTCGAGTTTGTACTCCCGAACACCGTCCCTGACCGCCCGCTGCTCGACGGCGAGGTCGGCCAGACCGTCCAGGTCGATCTCCACGTCGAAGTGCCCCGCGTTGGCGAGAATCACGCCGTCCTGCATGTGCTGCACGTGTTCGGGTGTGATGACGTCCCGGTTGCCCGTGGTGGTGATGAAGACATCGCCTTTCTTTGCGGCCTCGGCCATCGGCAGGACCTCGTAGCCCTCCATGTGGGCTTCCAGGGCCCGCCGCGGATCGACCTCCGTGACGACGACCGAGGCGTTCTGTCCGGCGGCCTTTCGCGCGACGCCACGGCCACACTGCCCGAACCCGCCGACGACGACGGTCTTGCCGGCCCAGGAGAGGTTCGTGGTCATGGCGATGCTCGAAAGGGAAGCCTCACCGGTGCCATGGACGTTGTCGAACAGCCGCTTCATCGGCGTGTCGTTCACGGCGAAGACGGGGTAGTCGAGTGCATCGTCGGCGTCCATCGAGCGGAGCCGGTGGACCCCGGTGGTCGTCTCCTCGGAGCCGCCGATGATCGAGTCGATTAGCTCGGGGTGTTCCTCGTGAATCCGGAAGACCAGGTCGCCGCCGTCGTCGACGGTGATGTCGGGCTCGTGGGCGATGACGGCCTCGATGGCGTCGTAGTAGCCGGTCTCGTCGACGCCGTGTTCGGCATAGGAGGTGATTGCCTCGTGGGCGTCCAGCGCTGCACTCACGTCGTCGTGCGTGGAGAGTGGGTTACAGCCAGTGATGGCGACTTCTGCCCCGCCCGCGGCGAGTGTCTCGACGAGGGCCGCAGTCTTGGCCTCCACGTGGAGGGCCATTCCGATGGTGAGTCCCGCAAATGGCTGCTCGGCCTCGAAGTCCGCCCGCAGGGACTGGAGGATCGGCATGTGTTCGTACGCCCAGTCGATTTTCGTCCGGCCGTCGGCGACGGCGGACTCGACGTCAGCGAGCCGGTCGCTGATCGGAGAAACGGTCATGTCCGGATGGAGGGCCAGCGCGCTTTAAACGTTACCGGGATCAGGCGCGGTCGGCCAGGCGTTCCGCGCGGGTCTGGGCCGTCTCCCGGACGGCCTGCTCGTCGAGGGGCAGAACGTCTCGATCGCGCATGAGCACCGTCCCGTCGACGATCGTGTGGCGCACGTCACTCCCCTGGGCCGCATACACCAGATGCGAGACGTGGTCGTGAACGGGCGTCATCCGCGGCGCCTCGAAGTCGACGACGATCAGGTCCGCAGCCGCACCCGGTGTGACCTGGCCCCCCGGAAGGCCGAGTGCCCGTGCGCCACCGGCGGTGGCCATCTCGATGACTGCCTCGGCCGGGACTGCACTGGCGTCGTCCGCAGCGAGTTTGCCCAGAAGCGCGGCGTCTCGCATCTCGTCGAACATGTCGAGGTCGTTGTTCGAAGCGGCCCCGTCCGTCCCAAGTGCGAGCGGGACACCCGCATCGAGCAGGGCCTCGACGGGGGCCATTCCGGAGGCCAGTTTCATGTTCGAGGCCGGGCAGTGGACCACGCTGGGCTGACGGTCGGCGAGGAGTTCCAGTTCCGTCTCGTCCAGGTGGACCCCGTGAGCGAAGAAGTCCTGGGAGTCGAACAGTCCCAGCTCGCTGCCGTAGGCGAGTGGGCGAACCCCTCGCTCCTCGACGATCGGCTCGACTTCCTCGGTGGTCTCGTTCGCGTGGAGGTGGACTGGGACGCCGAGTTCGCGAGCGGCCTGGATCGCCTCTCGCAGCGTCGACTCGTCCACGGTCGTCAACGAGTGAGGTGAGATGGCGGTCTGAACCCGGCCCTTGGCTTCGCCGTCCGCCCGGCGTGCGAAGTCGATGCCCTCCTGGAGGTCGGCTGTGGCTGCCTCCTCGTCCTTGCCGACCGTCACGATCCCGTGGGCGAGTCGGGCCCGCAGGCCAGCCCGCTCGACGGCGGCCACGACTTCGTCCATGTGGAAGTACATGTCCGCAAAGGCGGTGGTGCCCGACCGAATCATCTCCAGGAGCGCCAGTTCGGTGCCGGCCCGGACGTCGGCCGGTTCCAGGGCCGACTCGGCCGGCCAGATGTCCTCGCTGAGCCAGGCATCGAGTGGCTTGTCGTCGGCATAGCCCCTGAGGAGCGTCATCGCGGCGTGTGTGTGGGCGTTCACCAGCCCGGGCATGACCAGGCCGCCCGCGGCGGAGAGGGTCCGGTCGGCGGCGAGTCCCTGGCCGACCGCCTCGATCTCGCCGGTGGACTGTTCGAAACGAACGTCGGCCCGCGAGACCGAGCCGTCGGGATGGAGGACGTGCCCGTTGGTGAGCGTTGTCGACATGGCCGCCGGTTCTCGGTGGGCGGCCCTGAATCTGCCGCTTGCGTACTCGGCCGTCCGATGGAAACGCAAATACGCACCCGCCTATAAGAGGCCGCTAATGCGTATCGCGATACCGAACAAGGGCCGGCTCCACGATCCGGCAGTCGACCTGCTGGACCGGGCGGGCATCCACGTGGTCGACGGCGAGGACCGACAGTTGTACGCCGACACGGTCGACCCCGAGATCACGATCCTCTTCGCGCGGGCGGCGGACATTCCCGAGTACATCGCCGACGGTGCGGCCGACCTGGGGATCACCGGCTTCGACCAGGCCCAGGAGGCCGACTGTGACGTGGTGAAACCGCTCTTGGACCTCGAATTCGGCCAGTGCCGAATCGTCGTCGCCGCTCCCGAGGAGGGCGAGATCACGGACATTCAGGACCTGAACGGCAAGACCGTCGCGACGGAGTTCCCCCACATCACGAAAAAGCACTTCGCGGCGGCCGGAGTCGACGCCGAAATCGTCGAGGTCACCGGCGCGACCGAACTCACGCCCCACGTCGAGATGGCCGATGCCATCGTGGACATCACCAGCACCGGGACGACCCTCGCGGTCAACCGCCTCGCGATCATCGACGAGGTGCTGGAGAGTTCAGCGCACCTCTTCGCCCACGAGGACGTGCTGAACGACCGGAAGACTTCCGAGATCGACCGCGCGCTCGAATCCGTGCTCGCGGCCGAGGATCGCCGCTATCTCATGCTGAACGCGCCGGCGGCGAACCTCGAACGGATCAAAGAGGTCATTCCGGGGATGGGCGGCCCGACCGTGATGGACATCGCGGATACCGATCAGGTCGCGATCCACGCCGTGGTGCCGGAGAGTGAGGTCTTCCGGGCGGTCACCCGACTCAAAGCAGAAGGGGCGACGGACATCCTCATCACCGAGATCGAGCGACTCGTCGAGTAACTACTCGAGCAGGCCGAGTTCTTCCAGCCGAGAGACGATCTTGTCGACGGCGTGTTCGGCGTCTTCGGGCTGTTTCCCGCCGGTGATGACCAGCTTGCCGCTGCCGAACAGCAGCGCGACGACTTCGGGCTCGTCGAGTCGATAGACCAGTCCGGGGAACTGTTCGGGCTCGTACTCGATGTTCTCCAGACCCAGGCCGATCGCGATGGCGTTGAGGTTGAGCTGGCGGCCCAGATCGGCGCTGGTGACGATGTTCTGGACGACGATCTCGGGCTCCTCCTCGACCTGAATGCTGAGGTCCCGGAGCTTGTCGAAGACGATGTGGAGGCTCTCGTGGACGTCATCCGTGCTTTTCGCGCCGGTACAGACGATCTTGCCGGAGCGGAAGATCAGCGCGGCCGACTTGGGGTCCTGGGTCCGGTAGACCAGTCCGGGGAACTGTTCGGGGTCGTAGTCGGCCCCTTCGAGATCCATGGCGACCGACTGGAGATCGAGCTCTTGCCCGATCCCGGTCGAGGCGACCACGTTCTCGATGTTGATGGTTTCCTTGGGATCAGTCATGTGCGTTTTAAACTTGTATTTAAGGCTTATAAATATTTGTAGTCGATGGCAGGTGTTCACGGTAACTGATGAGTCAGTCGGGCCGGACCGACACGCTCAGGAACGTGGCCACCCGTTGACCGATCGTGTACGTCCTTGAGTTTGCCGGCGAGGACGACCCGTTCTCGGCCGCGGAGGCCAGAGCGGCGGCTACGGACGTCGAGATTCTCGCGCCGGGGCTCGGGCGGGCCGAGTCAGTGAGTCCGGATCGCGCCCGGGGGCTGGCCTTCACTCGACGGGTCAGCGAGGCCGTGGGAACGAGTGCTGGGGACCCTGAAGCGGCGGCGTCAGTACTGAAATCCGCGTCGATCTCCCGCTCGGGGTCGGTCGCGGTTCGAGCCCGAGATATTCGGGGCACGGCCGGGATCGACACCCAGCAGGCCGAGCGGCGACTCGGTCAGGTGCTCGTGGATCGAGGCTTTGCCGTTGACCTCTCGAACCCGGATCACACGCTCGTGGCGCTCTTTGCCGACGACCTGGCGGTGCTGGGCTGGGAGGTACTCACTGCCCGCCGGGATTACGGCCGCCAGCCGACCGACCGACCGTTCTTCCAGCCCGGGAGCATGGATCCCCGACTGGCCCGGGCCGTCTTGAACCTTGCCGGGGTCGGTCCCGCGGATCGCGTGCTCGACCCGATGTGTGGGACGGGCGGTCTGCTCATCGAAGCGGGTCGGCTGGGTGGGGTCCCCATCGGGTTTGACGCCCAGGCAAAGATGGTCCACGGCACGCGACGGAACCTCCAGGCGGCCCTCGACGGGCCGTTCCTGGTTGGTCGGGGTGATGCCACTGCACTGCCGCTTCCCGATGACAGCATCGACGCCGTCGTCTTCGACGCTCCCTACGGTCGGCAGTCGAAAATCGCGACCCACGGTCTGGAACAGCTGGTCCGGGGCGCACTCACGGAGGCCAGGCGGGTCAGTTCGCGGGCCGTGGTCGTCGCCGATCGGGCGTACGATCAGTTGGTTCGCGAGGCCGGCTGGACGCTACGCGAGCGACACGACCGCCGGGTTCACCGCTCGCTCACGCGGTTCGTTCACGTTCTGGAGCCGAGATAGTCGAGAGCAGGTGGGCGAGGTGGATCCGGTCGCTGGTGCCCTGGGTCAGGTCGAACTCGATCTCGCCAGCTTTTGCGTGCAGCGTGGCGAGGCGGTCCCCGCTGTATCGGGTGCGAGCGACCGCGAGTAGCTCTTCGAGGAGTTCCTCCCCGGACCGGCCCTCTTCGACCAACAGGTCATCGAGGATCGAGCGGGCGTCCGTGAACTGTCCGTCCTCGGCGGCCGCGAGCATCTCCTCGATTCGGTCGGCCAGACCCACGTCCTGGAGGGGATCCAGGACCGCGGTCCCGAGCAGTTCGCCCTGCTTCTCCGCGGCGGTCTGGGCGGCCAGAATCGCCTCCCGGAGGTCGCCCTCGGCGTAGGAGGCCAGATAGGACAGGCCCTCCTCGTCGTAGTCGACCCCTTCGGCCTCGGCGATGTCCGCGAGGACCGAGACCGTCTCCTCGCGGGTCGGGGCCCGCATGGGAATCGGGACACAGCGCGAGCGGATCGGCGAGATGAGCTTGCTCGGCTGGCGGGTCGTGAGCACGAACTGGGTCGCCTCGTAGTACTGCTCCATCACGCGCCGGAGGGCCTGCTGGAAGTCCTCCCGGATGGCCTCGGCGTTGTCGAGCAGAATCGTGTTGTAGGAGCCCGAAACTGGCGGGTGGCTCGCGGACTCGGTGAGGACGTAGTTGATCAAATCGGCCTTCGAGGAGTTGCGCTTGCGCTTGGGCGTGATGAACCGCTCGAAACGGGGGTCCTCGCTCAACTCCGCCTTGGTCATCCCGAAGAAGTCAGCGACGTTGATCTCGATCAGATCGCCCTCGGGGTCCTCGTGGGCCGCCTCGGCGAGCGCTCTGACCGCGGCCGTCTTGCCCACGCCGGCCGGTCCGTGCAGGACCAGGTTGACCGGATCGCTCACCGCATCGGTCAGTCGCTCCCGGACCGGCTCCTGTGGCAACTCCGAGAGTTCGGGGGCGTGGCGGTCGATCCAGAGGGGCCGCTCCATCGCCGGGCACTACCCGTCCGGCGGGTAAGAATCGGTCGGTTCGGGGCCCGAAGTCCAAACGCGTTTATCCGAACCGGCCGAACCCCCGCTATGAGTCTACGCGTCACCTTTCTGGGGACCAGCGGGGCGATTCCGACGACCGACCGCAACCCCAGTTCGATCTTTCTGCGCCGGTCCGGCGAGGCCTTCCTCTTCGACGTCGGCGAGGGCACCCAGCGCCAGATGATGCGCTTTGGGACCGGATTCGACGTCGATGCGGTCTTTCTGACCCACGCTCACGGCGATCACGTCCTCGGGCTCCCGGGACTCATCCAGACCTGGGGGTTCAACGGCCGGAGCGAACCGCTCGTGATCTACACGCCCGAGGGGACCCGGACCAGCGTGGTCGAGTTGATTCACGCGATCGGTCACGAACCGGATTTCCCGGTCTCGGTCGAAGAGGTCTCGCCGGGATCGACCATTAGAGACCGTGAGGAGTATACGATCCGCACCATCGCGGTCGATCACGACGCTCCGGCGGTGGGCTATGCCCTGGTCGAGGCCGATCGCAAGGGTCGCTTTGACCGCGAGCGAGCCGAAGAACTGGGTGTCCCGGCTGGCCCGCTGTTCTCCAGGCTCCACGAGGGCGAGTCGGTCGAACTCGAAGACGGGACGGTCGTCGACCCGGACCAGGTCGTCGGTCCATCTCGACCGGGTCGGACGGTCGTGTACACGGGGGACACCCGGCCCACCCACACGGTCGAATCAGCGGCGGAAGACGCCGATCTGTTGATCCACGACGCCACGTTCGCCGACGACGAGGCCGGTCGGGCCCGGGAAACTCGCCACTCGACGGCTCGCGAGGCGGCCCGGCTGGCAAGCAACGCCGGCGTGAAACAACTCGTACTCACCCACGTCTCACCGCGGTACGCCGGCAACACTGGGCTCCTGCTGCGGGAGGCCAGGGATGCCTTCGACGGCGAAATCGTCCTGGCCGAGGACGGCCGGACGATCGAGGTGCCCTATCCGGAGTCGGCCTAGCCGTACCGGTAGGTCATGCCAGTGCCGTTCGGCGGGTTCTCCCAGATCACGTTGTCGTAGGGACAGGCCCACCGACAGCTCCCACACTCCAGGCAGTTCTCGTAGGCGATGAAGGGCACGTCACCGTCGCCTTCATCGCGCCAGACGTTGGCCGGACAGACAGAGACACAGTCGTAGGTCTCACAGTCCAGGCAGGTCTGTTCCTCGAAGACGCCCAGGTGGGACTCCTCGTGGTCGGTGTATTTGTTCGTGTACAGGCGATCCTCGATGCTCGGGGTCTCGATGTCGGGTGTTTTGGGTGTGCTCATGACAGGAGTTTCCGGTACTTCCAGGCACGTTTGGCCGCGCCGGTCCAGCCGCCCAGGGCCCGAATCACCATGTTCTTGGCCCGTTTAGCGTGGGTTTCCTTCGGTTCGCGATCCTGTTTGAAGAACTCCAGTTCGGCCTCGGTGAGGGCCTTCGGGAGTTCCTGGAAGAGGAACTGCTTCTCGTCGTGGGCGAAGTCCCCGAACCAGTCGTAGTGTTCGAGGTTCTCCATGACAAAGGAGTCCTCCAGGTTCTCGGGGTAGGCCTGTAGGGCCGTGGCGTCGTACTGGCCGGCCGCGGCGGCCTCGGCGACGGCCTTGCCGGCCCAGTACCCGCTCTCGATGGCCATGTTCGTCCCTTCGAGGTGGATGCCGTTGTTGAGGACGAGGCTGGCGGCGTCGCCGACGATCACGGCCCCGTCGTGGGCCAGATCGGGGACGGCAGACGCCCCGCCCTCCGGGATGGCCTTCGCGGAGTACTCGACCAGCCGCCCACCCTTCACGAGCGGCGCGACGGCCGGGTGTTGCTTGAAGTCGTCCAGCAACTCGTCGGGTTTCCGTGGGTCCTCGACGGCGTCGCTGATGGTGTAGGCGACGCCGATGGCCAGGGTGTTCTTGTTGGTGTAAATGAAGCCGCCACCGACGGCCCCACCGCAGGCCCCCTCGCCGAAGTAGTGGTGGGAGGCCCCATCCTTCTCGCCGAGTCCGAACCGGTCCTCGATGGTCTCGCGGTCGTACTTCCGGACCTCCTTGGCCCCGATGGCGACCTCCTGGCGCTTGTCGGGTTCCTTGAGCCCCGCGGCCTCGGAAACCAGGGAGTTACCTCCTTCGGCAAGTACCACGACTGGGGCCCGAATGGCCCCATCAGGGCGGTCGGTCTCGACGCCCACGATCGGGCCGTCTTCGCCCTCACGGATCACGTCGGTCACGGTGGTCTCGGTGAGCAGGGTCGCACCCGCTTCGACGGCCTGGTCGGCGAACCACTCGTCGAAGTCCCCTCGAAGGACCATGTGCGTGTCGTTGTGCGGGGGGTCCTGCCACGCCGAGGGCCGGACCGAGACGGCTGTCTCGTCCTCGGGTGAGAGCAGGCTGAACTGCTTGCGACCGAGGTAGCGCTCGGTCGGGGCGTCCTCGAAGTCCTCGCCGACGAGGTCTCGCACCCGCGGCGTGAACATCGTCCCGCCGAAGACGTTCTTCGAACCCGGCGAGGCGCCACGTTCGAGGAGCAGCACCTCCAGGTCCTCCTGGGCCATCGTCAGGGCGGCCGCGCTGCCAGCCAGGCCGGCCCCGACGACGATCGCGTCGAAGTGATCGTCGTAGTTCGGCGTCTCGGTCATGCGGTCTCACCTCGTTTCTGCTCGATGAGTTCAGTCAGCGCGGGACAGATCTCGAAGAGGTCCCCGACGATACCGTAATCGGCGTCGTCGAAGATCGGCGCGTTTGGGTCGTCGTTGATCGCGACGATGGTCTTCGAGTCGTTCATCCCCTCGAGGTGCTGGATCGCGCCGCTGATCCCACAGGCGATGTAGAGGTCGGGTTTGACGGTCTTGCCCGTCTGCCCGACTTGCCTCGCGGCTTCGATCCAGCCCTCCTCGACGGCTTCACGGGTCGCGGCGACCTCGCCGCCGAGGGCCGCAGCGAGATCCTCGACCGGACCGAAGTCGCCCTCGGTGCCGTACCCGCCGGCGACGACCACGTTCGCGTCGGTGATGTCCGTAATGTCTCCAACCACTCGTTCGATCATCCGGGAGCGCTGGTGGCTCTCGTCGACGACGACCTCGACCTCGGTGATCGTGCCCTCGCGGTCCGGATCGGGTTGGGCTGCGTCGAAGACTCCGGGGCGGACCGTCGCCATCTGCGGGCGATGCTCCACACACTTGATCGTCGCCATGGCGTCCCCGCCGAAGGTCGGCCGTTTCGCCAGGAGCAAGCCCGTGTCCGGTTCGATGTCGAGTTCGGTACAGTCAGCAGTCAGGCCGGCGTAGGTCGGGACGGCCACGCGACCGGCAAAGTCCCGGCCCGTGTGGCTCCCGCCGATGAGCACAACGTCCGGGTGACGCTCCTCGACGAGGTACCGGAACTGCTCCCCGTAGGGGCCGGGGAGGTAGGGCTCGAAGATCGGATCCTCGGCCACCAGGACCTCGTCGGCCCCGCGCTCGATCGCCTCCTCGGCGAGGTGTGTCACGGAGTCGCCCATGACCAGTGCCACGAGCCGTTCGCCCTTCTCGTCGGCGAGTTCCCGGCCCTTCGCCAGCAGTTCCCAGGAGACCTTCGCGGCCTCGCCGTCGTGCTGTTCGATGAAGACCCAGACGTCCGCGTAGTCCTCGGTGTCGACTTCCCCGGGCATCTAGATCGCCCCCGTGCTTTCGAGTTCCTCGAAGAGCGTTTCGACGTCCTCGACCATCTCCCGTTTCCGCTCGACCGGGTCGGCGGTGGCCATCCCACCCACCGAGGTCGGTGAGGCCGCGAGGCCGACCGACTCCTCGATGCCCAGGTCACTCGCGGAGTACTCCTGGGGCTCGAACTCGTTCTCGGCGTAGATTTTGCGGTGCAGGCCGGCGATCCGCGGTTCGTTCAGCCCGAAGCCGACCGCCACGACCACGGGGAGACTCGCGGCGACCTTCTCGTGGCCGCCCTCGATGTCACGGACCGCGATCAGTTCGTCCTCCTCGGGGTTCGGTTCGAGTTCCTCGACGTAGGTGAGCTGGGACCAGTCGTTGTGCGCGGCGATCCCCGGCGGGACCTGCCCCGTCGAGGAGTCCGTACTCTCCTCGCCACAGATCACGACATCGGCGTCGAGTTCCTCGGCGATCGCGGCAAGCGCCAGGCTCGTCGGCCAGGTGTCACTCCCGCCGAAGGCACGGTCGGTCAGCAGGACGCCGTCGTCGGCACCCAGGGCGACGGCTTCCTGTAGCACGGCCGTGGCGAAGGGCGGCCCCATCGTGACGGCGGTGACGGTCCCGCCGACCGCTTCGCGCAACTGGAGGGCCGACTCGACGGCGTTGTAATCCGGCTGGTTCAGCACGGCCTCGGCGTCGGAGCGATTCAGCGTTCCGGTATCCGGGTCGATCGAGACGTCGTCGGCGTCGGGTACCTGTTTGACGCAAACGACGATGTTCCATTCCTGTGACATATGAGTGTCGGTGGTGGCTGCCCGGCTACGCGAATTGCTTTCCAGTCCCGTATTGTCGGTCGTACTGGCTCTTGACGGGCAAATCGTTCGCCCGTCGGCCAGTCGCGTCCCGGGTCTCTCTCACCAGTGTTGGCAAAGTTTGCGGGCATCGGCTATCAATCCACCCCTTTTTCCCGACTGGCGGCAGTGTCCGATCCGTACACGTCCGCTCAGGGCTGCCCCGGCCGGAACGAACTTATTCGCCTCGCCGTTATGTCCGTCCGTGAGTACGCGGACCGACGCCCTCGACGCCGTGGTCTTCGGCGTCGACGTGCAGAGCGGTGACGTGCGAGGTGACACGCCGTCGTATGCCCTCTGTGTCTTCGACGGGACGGACCTCGAACGGACGACCGTGAGCTATCACAAACTCCTGCGTCGGGTGCAGGAGACCGAACCGGCCCTCCTCGCGACGGACAACATGTACGAGCTGGCGGCGGACAAGGACGATCTCGTCCGCTTTCTGAAACGCCTTCCCGCCGAGACCCGGCTCGTCCAGGTCACGGGCGATCAGCGCCCGGAGCCACTCTCCCGGGTGGCCAACCGCCACGGCGTGCCCTACGACTCCGATCCCATGGCCGAGGCCGAGGCGGCAGCCCGACTCGCCGCCCGCAACGTGGGGTTTGCGGTCCGGGCGTTTACGGACCGGACGACGGTCAAGGTCTCCCGGGGCCGCTCCATCGGGAAGGGCGGGTCGAGCGAGGACCGATACACCCGGCGCATCCACGGGCACGTCAAGACCGAAGCTCGCCGGGTGGCCTCGGCCCTGGAGGAGGCCGGCCTGGACTTCGAGCGCTCGGTCACCGAGAAGTACGGCGGTTTTTCGAATGCCGTCTTCACCGTCGAGGCCCCAATGAGCGAGATCCCGGTTTCGGGCGGTCGTTCCGGTGACACCCGCATCGAGATCGAACCGGTCGAACGGGACGGTATCGACTTCGAACCGCTTGTCACCCGCCGGGACCGGGTCTTTGTGGGCGTCGACCCGGGGACGACGACCGCGGTGGGGATCGTCGACCTCGACGGCGAGCCCCTGGAGACCTGGCACAGCCGAACCGCGGACATGGCGACGGTTATCGAGTGGATCATCGAGCGCGGTCGACCAGTGCTGGTCGCGGCCGACGTCACGCCGATACCCGAGACTGTCGAGAAGATCCGTCGTTCCTTCGACGCGGCGGCCTGGACGCCCACCGCGGACCTCCCGGTCGACGAGAAGCTCCATCGAACCCGGAACGCCGCCACGGCCAACGACCACGAGCGGGACGCCCTGGCGGCGGCACTGTTCGCCCACGACGACTACGCGGACACGATCGAGCGGGTAACCCGGAAGGTGCCCCGGTCGGCAGATCGGGACGAGATCGTGGGCGAGGTGATCGCCGAGGACCTCTCCGTCGAGGCGGTTCTCCGGGACCGGGCGGAACCCGAAACGGGGGCCGAAGAATCCGCCGGACCCGAACCGGCCGAGCCCTCGCCCGAACAGCGCCGGATCAACGACCTGGAGACTCAGGTCGACCGGCTGCAATCACACGTGGAGGACCTCAAGGGCCGACTCGATACGAAAGACGAGACGATCGCGGAGCTTCGGGACAAGCTCTCGGACGCCAAACGCGAGGAACGCACCGAGGCCCGGACTAGGCGGGAGGTGTCGAAACTCCGCTGGGAGAACGACCGCCTGGAGGCCGAACTCGACGAACAGCGCCGGGCCCGGGAGACCCTCGAAGAGAAACTCGAACGGCTGAAGGCCCTCTGGAAGCTCGATCACTCGAACTTCGCGGACGTGGCCCAGGAGGGGTTGACCCCAGTGAAGGTGATCGAGAAGTTCACCGTCGAGGCCATCGAGGCCGCCGAGGCGGCCTACGGTATCGCGGCGGGGGATGTGGTCTACCTGCGGGACGCCTCCGGGGCGGGTCGCCGGACGGCCGAGCGACTGATCGAGCACGAACCCCGGCTGGTCGTCCGGAACGGCGGGATCTCGGACGTGGCCGATCAACTGCTCTTCGAGGCCGACGTGCCAGTCGCCCCCGCCGAGATGGTCACGATCCAGGAGGTCGACGAACTGGCGGTCGCCCGCGAGGACGATATCGAGGCGGCTATCGCGGATTGGGCGGATCGCGCCGAGGAACGCTCCCGCTCGCAGAACGCCGCGATGGTCGATCAGCTTATCTCCGAGCACCGGGCGGACCGGCGGGACGCGGACCCGAGTGAACTGCTCGACTCCTGAGTGCTTTCAGAAATACTAACCCGCCGGGCCGTTTCCGGGGCTGTATGGATACGTTCGACCTCCTGACGCGGAACGCCTCGGAGGTGGTTACCGAGGAGGAGCTTCGGGACCTGGCCGCCGATCCCGACGGGAAGCGGGCCTACGTGGGGTATGAGCCCTCCGGCGTGCTCCACCTGGGTCACCTGCTGACCGCGAACAAGCTCATCGACCTGCAGGAGGCCGGGATGGAGGTCGTCGTGCTGCTGGCGGACGTCCACGCCTATCTCAACGGGAAGGGCACCTTCGAGGAGATCCAGGCCACGGCCGAGCAGATGCAGGCCCAGTTCGTCGCGTACGGGCTCGACCCCGAGCAGACCGAATTCCGGTACGGCTCGGAGTTCCAGCTCGACGAGGAGTACGTGCTCGACGTGCACGCCCTGGCGGTCGACACGTCGCTCAACCGGGCCCAGCGCGCCATGGCCGAGATCAAGGGCGACGAGACGGTCACGGTCTCACACGTCGTCTACCCCCTGATGCAGACCTTAGACATCGAGTACCTCGATCTGGACCTGGCCGTGGGCGGGATGGACCAGCGCAAGGTCCACATGCTCGCTCGCGAGGGCCTGCGCAGCCTGGAGTACGACGTGCGCCCGGCGATTCACACCCCGATTCTCGGGGATCTGGAGAGCGGCGACGGGAAGATGTCCTCCAGTGCGGGGCTGACCATCTCGATGGAAGACTCCCGCGAGGACATCGAGGAGAAGGTCAACGCGGCGTTCTGTCCGCCGACCCGGGATCCCGAGGGCGACCTGGTCAATCCGGTCCTCCAGCTGTACCAGTACCACGTCTTCCCCCGCTTCGAGACGGTGCGGATCGACCGTCCCGAGGAGTACGGCGGCGACCTGGTCTATGACTCGTTCGAGGCGCTCGCGGCTGATCTGGAGTCGGGCGAACTTCACCCGGCCGACGCGAAGTCCGGGCTGGCCGCCCACCTCGACGAACTCATCGCACCCGGCCGGGAACGACTGCAAGAACTGCGGTCCTGATCAGAATTCGGGCTCGATTTCGCCCGACGTGGGTTCGTCCTCGGCTCGGACTGCTTCGAGCAACGACTCGACTCGCTCGGCGATCTCATCGCGGATCTCTCGGACCACGTCGAGTGGCTGCCCACCCGGGTCCGGAAGCCCCCAGTCGCGGCTGTCACCCCGCCAGGTGGCCGGGCAGACGTCGTCGGCCGAACAGCCCATGGTAATCACGTAATCCATTTCCATGACCGTCTCGCGCGGGAGTTTTCGGGGTTGGTTCTCCGAGATGTCGATTCCCGTCTCGGCCATGGCCTCGATCACCACGTCGTGGACCGCCGCGGCGGGGTCCGTGCCGCCGGAGTGGATCTCGATCCCGTCGAGGTCGCGCTCCTCGACGGTCCGCCTGGCGAATGCCGCCGCCATCTGGCTCCGGCCGGCGTTCTCGACACAGACGAAGGCGATCCGGGTGGGCTCGCTCATCGCTGTCCCTTGAGCGGCCGAAAGTAAAGGGGTGCTCCTATGGGTGGTCGCCCGGACTCGTGTGATTGGGTTTAAGCGTTTGTGTCGCCAATCCGGAGTCATGAGCGAGAACGAGCGTGGCCGGACTGACCTCAGGATGCCCGACGAGGACGAGGTATTCGCCGTGGTCGAGAACATGCTCGGAGCGAACCGGGTGCAGGTCCGGTGTGCGGACGGCGTCGAGCGCACTGCCCGCATTCCGGGCCGGATGCAGAAACGGATCTGGATCCGCGAGGACGACGTGGTCCTGGTCGAACCCTGGGACTGGCAGGACGAGAAGGGCGACATCGTCTGGCGATACGAGAAAAGCGAGGCCGACCAACTCCGCGAGGAAGGGCACATCCAATGACCCGTGACTGAGTTCGTCGAATCGGGCGACTCCGCCGAGTGGGAGGAGATCGAGGTTCGGGACACCGAAGCCGACCGGATCGCGCGCCGACAGGACCGGGAGTTCTCCGAGTTCCGGAAACGGCTGAAGGACACCGAGCAGTTCAAAGTCGAGGGCTCGGTCTTCGATGATGCCACCTACGCCGCCCTGTACAAACTCGTCCAGGACGACTACCTCCAGGCCTTCGGGGGGCCGATTTCGACGGGCAAGGAGGCAAACGTCTACGAGGCCATCGGCGAGGACGGGGAGACCGTCGCGGTGAAAGTCTATCTCACGACGACGAGCAACTTCCAGCAGATGAGCGACTACCTGGCCGGCGACCCCCGATTCGAGGGGATCAGGGGTACCACCACGAAGGTCGTCATCGCGTGGGTGCGCAAGGAGTTCTCGAACCTGCGTCGGGCGAGGGAGGCCGGGGTGGCCGTCCCCGACCCGATCGCCGTCCAGCGCAACGTCCTCGTGATGGAGTATCTGGGTGACGAGGACGGGCCGGCACCGACCCTCGACGAGGTCGAGATCGAGAACCCCGAGACTGCCTTCTCGGTCGTCAGGGAGTACATGCGACGGCTCTACGACGCGGGCCTGGTGCATGGCGATCTCAGCGAGTACAATCTGGTCGTCCACGACGGCCAGATCACCGTGATCGACGTGGGCCAGGCGGTCACCGTCCACCACCCGAACGCCGAGGACTTCCTCGAACGGGACTGCAAAAACGTCGCCTCGTTTTTTGCCGATCTGGGCGTGGACGTCACGACGGACTCGTTGCGGGCGTATCTGGACGCGGAAGCGTCCCCGCCGTAGCCCGGCGGAACGAACGCTTAAACCCGCTGAGTGGGTACGTCCGCCCATGCAACACGTGAAGATTCCGACGGAGCGGATCGGGGTCCTCATCGGCGAAGGGGGTGAGACGGTCGAGACCATCGAGCGACTGGCGGAGGTCGAACTCACCGTCGACTCCGAGAACGGGGCCGTCCGCGTGGAGTCCGTGGGGGACTCCGTGAAGGCCATGACGGCGACGGACATCGTGGAAGCCATCGGCCGGGGCTTCTCGCCGGAGGAGGCGCTGACCCTGCTGGACGACGAGCTCCGGATGTTCGACGTCATCGACATCGAGCGGGCCGCGCGGAACGACAACGACCTGCGACGTCAGAAGGGCCGACTCATCGGTGAGGGTGGACGCACCCGCGAACTGATGGAGGAGCTGACCGGGGCGAGCGTGGTCATCTACGGGTCGACCATGGGCATCATCGGTCAGCCACGCGAGGTCGAGATCGTGCGGAGCGCCGCGGACATGCTGCTCGACGGCGCGCCACACGGTGCGGTGTACTCCTTCCTGGAGCGAAAGCGCGTCGAGGAGCTGAAGAGCCAGGGCATGGATTACCACGAGTACTCGGACTGAGTGCCAGGATTTCCTCCTAAAGGGCAGTTCTATGTGAGTGGGTTACACACTTCTGGGGCGCTGGGCCGCCGGTTTTCGTGCTCGTCCAAAGCACTTATATAGAATGGCAAAACAACTCCCTCTCGAACATGGCACAGATGGGTAATCAACCCCTCATCGTTCTCTCCGAGGAGTCCCAGCGAACATCCGGCGAAGACGCACAGTCGATGAACATCACGGCCGGCAAGGCCGTCGCCGAGTCCGTCCGCACGACACTCGGCCCGAAAGGCATGGACAAGATGCTCGTCGACTCGACGGGCAACGTCGTGGTGACAAACGACGGCGTCACCATCCTCAAGGAGATGGACATCGAGCACCCGGCGGCCAACATGATCGTCGAGGTCGCCGAGACCCAGGAGAACGAGGTCGGTGACGGCACCACGACCGCCGTCATCGTCTCCGGCGAACTCCTGAAGGAGGCCGAGAACCTGCTCGACCAGGACATCCACGCGACCACGCTGGCCCAGGGGTACCGCGAGGCCGCCGAGGAGGCCAAGGACCTCCTGGAGGAGCAGGCTATCGAGATCTCCACCGAGGACACCGAGCACCTCGAACAGATCGCCGCGACGGCGATGACCGGCAAGGGTGCAGAAACCGCCAAGGACACCCTCTCCTCGCTGGTTGTCTCGGCCGTCCAGTCGGTCGCCGACGAGACTGGCATCGACACGGACAACGTGAAAGTCGAGAAGGTCGTCGGCGGCTCCATCGACAACTCCGAACTGGTCGAGGGCGTCATCGTCGACAAGACTCGCGTCGACGAGAACATGCCCTACGCGGTCGAGGACGCCAACGTCGCGCTCGTCGACTCCGGGCTGGAGGTCGAGGAGACCGAGATCGACACCGAGGTCAACGTCACCGACCCCGATCAGCTCGAGGAGTTCCTGGAGCGCGAGGAAGCCCAGCTCCGCGAGCTGGTCGATGCCCTCGTCGCGGTCGACACCGACGTGGTCTTCGTCGACGGCGGTATCGACGACATGGCCCAGCACTTCCTGGCCCAGGAGGGCATTCTCGCCGTCCGGCGGGTCAAGTCCGACGACATGACCCGCCTCGCCCGCGCCACGGGTGCGACCCCGGTTTCCAGCGTCCGTGACATCACCAGCGAGGACCTCGGGCAGGCCGGTTCGATCGCCCAGCGTGACGTCGGTGGCGACGAGCGCATCTTCATCGAGGACGTCGAGGAAGCCAAGTCCGTCACGATGATTCTGCGGGGCGGCACGGAACACGTCGTCGACGAGGTCGAGCGAGCCATCGAGGACTCGATGCACGTGGTTCGGGTCACCCTGGAGGACGGCAAGGTCGTCCCCGGCGGTGGCTCCCCCGAGACCCAGCTTGCCCTGGAGCTTCGGGACTTCGCAGATTCGGTCGGTGGGCGCGAGGCCCTGGCCATCGAGCACTTCGCCGATGCGCTTGAGGTCGTCCCGCGCACCCTGGCCGAGAACGCGGGTCACGACCCGATCGACTCCCTGGTCGACCTGCGCAGCCAGCACGACAGCGGCTCGACCGGTGCCGGGCTGGACGCCTACACGGGCGACGTGGTCGACATGGAAGGTGAAGGTGTCGTCGAGCCCCTCCGCGTGAAGACCCAGGCGATCGAGTCCGCCACGGAGGCCGCCGTGATGATCCTCCGCATCGACGACGTGATCGCCGCCGGCGACCTCAAGGGTGGGGCCGTCGACGGTGACGACGATGACGACATGCCCGCTGGCGGCCCCGGCGGTGCCGGTGGCATGGGCGGCGGCATGGGCGGTATGGGCGGTATGGGTGGCATGGGCGGCGCGATGTAAACGCACGTTTTGCTCTGCGGGGCGCCTTCGGCGCCCCTCGGCAAAACCTGCACTAAAACGCGCCTGCTCCTGTCGCGCGGCCACAGGCCGCGCGGTAGTCCGCGGGCGCGACCGCGAGCACTCAGTGCTCGCGGAGAATAACGAACCTCGCGGAGAATAACGAACCTCGCGGAGAATAACGAACCTCGCGGAGAATAACGAACGGACCTCTACGCTCCGCAAGTGAGCTCTGTAACACGGCCCACCACGCCCGAACCGTCTGCTGCCGATTTCGTCTGTTCTCCCGTTCGAAAAAGACGCGCCGACTACACCTCGTAGATGCTGTCCTGGAGTTGGCTCACCGTCGCCTCGTCCAACTCCATCTCGGGGTGGGCGCTCTCGACGTGTTCGCGGGCCTGTTCCATGACTTCCTCCTCGGTGCCGGCCTGACAGAACCCGTCACAGCCGTCGACGGGACAGTCCAGTTTGAGTGGCATTGCACCCGTGGGTACGAGCCAGGGTACCATAGGTCTATGTCGCTCGCCAGTTTCGGGCTGGTGAGCGCACAATCCTTATGTAGGGGTACATTTCACGGGCTTGACTGCCGAACGCGGGCATCCGTCCTGGCCCTCGAATTTACATTGTCCCTCGAACAAGTTGTGGCTATGACAACTCCAGCGGCCCAGGTCTTCGAGTGCGAGTCGTGTGCGAACACGCTCGTGGCCGTGCACCGGCCGGACGAACTCCGCTGCTGTGGCGAGGCCATGACTCCGGTTCACCCCGAGGAGCCCATTATCGAGCCGCCCGATCTCGAAACGCTCTGGCGGGAGATCTTTGGTCTCTCCCGAACCCGCATTCTCGTCTGTATCTGTGTGCTGATGGACGAACCCACGACGGTCGCCGAGGTCGCGGAACTGAGCGATCTGAGCGAGAGTACCGTCTCGAATCACCTCGATCCGCTCGTGGCGGCCGGTATTCTGGAGCGTTCGGTTCGGAACCTCCGGGCGGGCGGAACGATTCACGTCTATCGTGGGGCTTCGATCGAGACCCAGCAGGCGATCTATCGCCGCGGGCTATTCACGTGGTTCGCACGGGCGATCTCCATGATCGACGCGTACAGTCCGGACCAACTCAAAGCGCCCTACACCGCGGTTGCGGAGACCGAAACCCAGCAGGCACAGGCCGCGGTGTTCTGGGACTGACCAGGGCGTTGGGGGATGGAAAAACGAATTCGCCGCCATATAAGTACGCCCTCGTCAAAGTTCCAGATATGCCAGCGCGCACAACGCGCCTTCTGAACGGTGACCAGGTCGACCGCGAGATGCCCATGGACGAACTCATCGCCGGTGTCGAGGACGCGTTCCGGGCCTACGAGCTCGGCAACGCCCAGATGCCCGCGAAGTCCTACGTGGATCTCCGCAAGTACAACGGCGACTTCCGCTCGATGCCGGCCTACCTCGAAACCGAGGACTGGGACGCGGCTGCGATCAAGTGGGTCAACGTCCACCCGGACAACCCCGAGAAGTTCGACCTGCCCACCGTCATGGGCACGGTCATCTACAGCGATCCGGAGACGGCCTATCCGCTCGCGTTGATCGACGGGACGGTCCTCACGAAAAAGCGCACCGGCGCGGCCGCCGGCGTCGCGACCGACTACCTCGCCGTCGAGGACGCCTCCTCGATGGGGATCGTCGGGGCCGGGATCCAGGCCTACACCCAGCTCGAGGCCGTCGCGACGGTTCGGGACATCGAGGAGGTCGTGGTCTCGGACGTCGACGACGAGGCCGTCCAGGCCTTCATCGATCACTTCGAGGACCGGTTCGACGTTCGCGGCGGCTCGGTCAGCGAGGCCGCGAGCTGCGACGTGCTCTCGACGGTAACACCCGTCCGGGAGCCGATCGTGAGCGCCGCGGACGTCGGCGAGCACACTCACATCAACGCGATGGGCGCCGACGCCGAGGGCAAGCAGGAACTGGCCGATGACCTCATGCAGGACGCGACGATCGTCATCGACGATTACGAGCAGTGCACTCACTCGGGCGAGATCAACGTCCCGTTCCACGAGGGGGTCATCGACGACGCGGACATCTACGGCGAGATCGGCGAGATCGTCGCCGGGAACAAGCCCGGCCGCGAGGGCATCGACGGTGTCACCGTCTTCGACAGCACCGGCCTGGCGATTCAGGACGTCGCCGCGGCCCACGTGGTCTACGAGCACGCGACCGAGGAAGGAATCGGGACCGACTTCGACCTGCTCGGGGTCTAACTACTCCAGGAGAATTGCCGGACGGAACGGTTCTGCCTGTTCGGCTTTCGACGCCTCGGTTTCTGACTCGGGGACGACCGCGACTGTCGCGTCGTAGGTCCGGGCGAGGAAGCGGGCCGCCTCCTCGTACAGGTCGGTCTCGTCGATCTCCGAGAGCGCCTCGATCTCTTCCTCGCTGCGTTCTCGCACCACCTCGATCAGACTTCCCACGAGGTCGTTGACGGCCTCGCCTTTTTCTCGGAGTTCGGGATCGGACATGACCTCGCTCATCGCGGCGCCCTGATCGGGGCCGGTTTCGAGCACGGTCTCGAAGACCCGGTGTTTCCAGTCCGCGGCCAGGAAGAGCCGGATCTCCGTGGGGTCGGTGCCGGTGACGTCCACGATGTCACGCACGTCCTCGGTGACGGCCTCGATCAGTCGCTCTTCGGTCTCGACGACCTCGCTCTCCAGGCTGGGGTCCGGCTCCGGCCAGGCGGCGTCCTCGACGGGCTCGCCGGCCAGTTGCTCGTGGAGTTCGTTCGTCATGAACGGGATGATGGGGGCGAGCAGCCGGAGCCGGGTCCGGAGGACTTCCGCGCGCGTCCAGCGTGCGCCGGGACGGTCGAGGTCGGTGCGCTTGCGGTACCAGCGCAGCACCTCTTCGAGCTGGTAGAAGGCGTCCTGGCTCGCGTGCCGGGTACTGAATCCCTCCATCGCGTCGGTCACCTTGCGGATTATGCCCTGTAGCTCGGAGAGCAGCCAGCGGTCGATGCGCTCCAGTTCCGGCTGGGTCTCGGGCACCTCGCTCTGGATGATCTCCTGGGCCCGTCGCCAAAATCCGGCGAGCTGGTCGCGGGTGCCCTGTACGTCCTCGGCCCGCCAGTCGTAGTCCTGCCAGGGCTCCGCGGAGTTTAGCAGGAAAAAGCGGACCGTGTCCGCGCCGTACTCCTCGATGGCGTCGGTCGGGAGAACGACGTGGCCCTTCGAGGAGGACATCTTCGTCCCTTCGAGCAGGCCCATGCCCATGATGGTGATGCCCTGGGGCCACTGGGGCTCCTCGAAGAGTTCGGCGTGATGGAAGAGATAGAAGGAGAGGTGATTCGAGATGAGGTCGTTCGCGGAGCAGCGGTAGTCCACGGGATACCAGTAGTCCCACTCCTCGCGCAGTTCGAGGGCCCGCTCGTCGGGGGTTTCGACCGCGTCCGGGCCGTAGAACAGCGTGTCGAAAAAGTCCCGGGTGAGATCCTCGGTGGGCACGTCTTCGATCCGGTGGGCGATCGTGTAGTAGGCCATGTAGATCGTCGAGTCCGAGAGGGGCTCGATCACGAAGTCCTCGTCCCACGGGAGTTTGGTGCCCAGCCCGTAGTTGCGGATGCAGGGCCACTCGTTGAGCCAGTCGATCGTGTGGTAGTACTGCTCCCGGGTGTTCTCCGGGATCGCGTCCATGTTCCGGACGATCTTGCGGGTCTCTTCCTTCCAATCCTCGTCGCTGTAGCGCAGGAACCAGGTCTCCTGTTTGGCGACCTCGACTGTCCCGCCACACCGACAGACCACGTCCTCGGAGAACTCATGCATCGTGTCGAAGGCCCCCTGGGACTGGAAGTGGGCAGCGAGTTCGTCCCGGACGTCCTCGATTACTTCGCCGGCGTATTCGTCGTACATCGCCTTGAGCTGGCCGGCGTGGAACTCCCGGTTGTACACCTGCTGGGTCGCCTCCTCCAGGGCCGGGTCGTCCTGGTCCTCGATGCCGAACTCCTCGACGGCGTCTTTGGCCGGGAACTCGCCGTAGCCCTCCACGTCGATGATCGACCGGGGCTCGATGGCTTCGACTGCTGCGGGGTCGATCCCGTACTCGGCCATTCGCTCCGTGTCGGCCTTGGCCGCCTGGAGGGCCACCCAGTCGTCCGGACTGTGGGCCGGGACGGACATCACGATCCCCGTGGCGTTGTCCGGATCGACGAACGCGGCCGGCAGGATCAAGACCGCCTCCCCGGTGACCGGGTTGGTGACGGTCTCGCCGACCAGTTCCTCGCCGGCGAACTCGCGGTTGACGATGACCTCGCGTTGCTGGAGTTCGAGTTTCTCCACGGCGGCTTTCGAGACGATCCAGTCCTCGCCGTCGACTGTCGCCTCGACGTACTGGCCCTCCGGGAGGATGTAGGCGTTGGTGACCCCCCGGACCGTCTCGGGTCGCAGGGTGGCCATCGGGATGGTCGCCCCGTCGTGACCGAACTTGATGAGCGTGTACTCCTGGAACTCGGCCTCCTCGCCCTCCAGGATGTCGTGGGTCGTGACCGGGTTTTCCTCCTCGGTGCAGTACTTGACGGGGTGCAGGCCCTTCTCCAGGCGGCCCCGATCCCGCAGGGTCTCGTACTGCCAGGTGATGAACTTCGAGTACCGCTCGTCGTTGGTGGTGAACTCCCGCCGCCAGTCGATCGAGAGCCCCAGGGACTGCATGTTCGTCTTGTAGTGGTTCTCGATGAAATACCGGGCAAAACCCATCGGCGTCTCCAGGGATTCGAGTTCGTCCTCGGGGACGTTGTAGGTGTCCCGCAGCACCGAAAGTTGCTCCTCCTCGCCCTTCTGCAGGCGGTTCACCGCCCCGACGATGGGCGTGCCGGTGACGTGCCACCCGATGGGGAAGAGGACGTTGTCTCCCTGCAGGCGGCGATAGCGGGCGTACACGTCCGGGACCGTGTACGTGCGGGCGTGTCCGATGTGCATTCCCCCGCTTGGGTAGGGGTAGGGCACGGTGACGAAGGTCGCCTCCCCGTCGTCCGGATCGGCCTCGTACCGGCCGCGTTCCGCCCAGCGCTCCTGCCACTTCCGCTCGATGTCCCGGGGGGTGTAGTCCATACCAATGGGTCTCGCGGCCGCTCTAAAATGGCTTGTGACACGGCCGGCCAAAACCAGCGCCCGGTCGTTACTCGATCTCGATGGTGTGTGACTCCTCGCTTCCCTCGGCCTTGGGGAGACAGACGGTGAGCACGCCGTTCTTGAACGACGCCTCGACGGTCTCGGCCTCGACTGGCTCGGGGAGGCTCACCCGCCGATCGACGGAGCGTTCGCTGCGTTCGCGGCGGATGTAGCGCCCCGCCTCGGCTTCCTCGGTTTCTGTCTTCCGCTCGGCACAGATGTGAAGCTGGTCGTCGAGCAACTCCACGTCGATGTCCTCGCTCTCGAATCCGGGCAGGTCCGCGGTTACCTCGTAGGCGTCATCGAACTCCGCTAGATCGACCTTGAGTCGGCCTGGCCAGGCCGATTCCAGGGACTGTATCTGGTCGACATCCTCGAACTGATTGCTCATGCGCTCGAGCAGACGCTCGATCTCCTCGAAGGGGTTGGATCGTCGGGTCATGCAATCGAAACTACGTGTCGAGTCGGCAAAAAGATGTCCCCCAAATCACATTTTCAGACGACGTGCTCGACGTCATACGAGCCCATTCGTTTGACCCAGCCCTCCGAGGCGAACTCCTCGATCTCCGCGATCGCCGCCTGGGTCCGTTCCTCGTAGAGCCCCGCTTCCAGGTCGATGTGGAAGACGTAATCCCCGAGTCGCTCGCCGCTGGGTCGGGATTCGAGCCGCGAGAGGTTGATGTCCCGGTCGGCAAAGGGCTCCAAAAGCTCCAGGAGCAGGCCGGGATAGTTGGTGTTCGGGTAGACGATGAGGGAACTTTTGCCCCCGGACACCGAGCGGGCTTCGGGGCCGGCGATGGCGAAAAAGCGGGTGGCATTCGAGTTTTGGTCCTGGATGTCCTCGGCGAGGACCTGCAGGCCGTCCCCGGCGTTGTCCGGGTGGCCGATACCAGCGATGGTGGGGTCCTCGCGGGCCCGTTCGACCCCGCTGGCCGTCGAGGCGACTGCCTCCAGGTCGGCCTCCGGATAGGTCCCAAGCAGGTAGTCCCGACACTGGGCCAGCGCCTGGGAGTGACTGGCGACGGTAGCGAAGTCCTCGCCCTGGGCGAGCAACGCGTGGCGGATCGGTGTGACGATCTCCCGGGTCACCGCCACGTCGGCGTCCGCGAGCGCATCGAGACTCTCCGTGACCGATCCCTCGATGCTGTTCTCGATCGGGACCACTCCCTGCTCGAATTTCCCGCCGGCGACGCCGCTCACGATGCTGTGAACCGACTCCGTGAACGCAATTTCATCGTCCGCGACCGCGGTCGCGGCGCGGTGTGAATAGGTACCCTCGGGACCCAGTGTCACCGTTGTCATGTCCTTCGATACAGCGTCGTGGGGGAAAAGACCGTCGGGCCTATCGGTTCAGCGTGTGGATCGCCTGGCCGAGGGCGTTCTCCGCGGCCTCCATCGTCGACTCCGCGAGGGTGGGGTGGGTGTGGACCGTCTCGGCCACTTCCTCGATCGTTGCGCCAGTCTCGACGGCCAGCCCGAGTTCGGCGATCAGCTCTGAGGCCTTCGGGCCCACGATCCGGGCTCCGAGGACCCGGCCGTCGTCCGCGTCGCCGATGATCCGGACGAATCCGTCCTGGTGGCCGGTGGTGAGCGCCCGGCCACTCGACCGGAATGGGAACTCGCCGATCCGGGTGTTATGGCCCGCGTCTTCGGCCTCGGCTGCGGAGAGCCCGACCATGGCGATCTCCGGGTCGGTGAACACGGCAGCCGGGATGGCCCGGTCGGCCATGGAGGCGTCCTCGCCAGCGATGGCCTCGACGGCGACCAGCCCCTCGGCAGTTCCGGCATGAGCAAGGAGTGGCTCGCCGATCACGTCGCCCCCGGCGAAGACGTGGTCGGTGGTCGTCCGGCCCTGATCGTCGGTCTCGACGAAGCCGTGGTCGTCGAAGTCGATTCCGAGGGCTTCGAGGTTCGCCGAATCGGTGACCGGCTCGCGACCGACCGCCACGATGGCTTTGTCCGCTTCGTAGGCGGTGACTTCGCCGTCCTCGGTCTCGGTTTCGAGGACCAGGCCGTCGCCGTCTTCCGACCAGTCGCTTGCGGCTTCGCCGAACGCAAACTCGATGCCCAGGGCCTCGGCCTGGTCCTCGACCGGCGAGATCAAATCCCGGTCGTAGCCCGGGAGCATCGCATCGAGCATCTCGATGACGGTCACGTCCACGCCGAGTTTGGCAAAGACCATCGAGAGCTCCATCCCGATGTAGCCCGCGCCGACGACGATCAGTTCTTCTGGCAGTTCCTCGAGGGCGAGTGCGTGCTTCGAGGAGAGGATGTACTCGCCGTCGAACTCGAACCCGGGCACCTCGATGGGCCGCGAGCCGGTTGCCACAAGCGCGTTGTCGAACTCGTAGGACTCGGTTTCGCCATCGGCCAGGTCCACAGCGAGGCTGTGCTCGTCCTCGAAGGTGGCCGTCCCTTCGATTACGTTCACGCCGTTTGCCTTGTTGAGTTTCTCGACGGCACCCGTGAGGGTGTCGACGATCCCGTCCTTCCACTCGACCATCTCGGCGAAGTTGACCTCGGGGTCGGCGTAGACACCCATCTCCTCGGCGTGGCTGGCTTCGTGGGCCACGTCGGTGGCGTGGATCAGTGCCTTGGATGGGATACACCCGAAGTTCAGACAGGTGCCGCCGAACGCTCCGGCCTCGATGAGCGTGACGTCGAGCCCGAGCTGACCCGCCCTGATTCCCGCCGCGTAGCCGGCCGTCCCCGCCCCGACGATCGCGAGTTCCGTATGCGTGACATTCTCTCCGGACATGTGAGCCCCTTCCGGCGGAGGGGTATTGAGGTATTCCCTTCCCCGACGGGACGAAACGCCTTTGCGCGGACCACTCCTCTCCCACGACAGATGGACGTCGCCGAGGTCGTGCCCGAATTCGCCGACGTATTTCCCTTCGATTCCTTCAACGAGATGCAGCGAACGGCCCTGCCGGCGGTCCTCGAACGCGAGGACAACGTCGTGATCAGCGCGCCGACTGGCAGCGGGAAGACGGCGCTTGCGGAACTCGCGATCATCAAGGCGCTGGCTGCGGGCGGGACCGCGCTCTTCATCGCCCCGATGCGGGCGCTCACCAACGAGAAGGAAAGCGAGTGGGAACGCATCGAACAGCTCGGGCACTCGGTGTATGTCGTCACCGGCGAGCGGGATCTCAACCCCCGTCGGGCCGAGCGCGCGGACGTGCTGGTGATGACTCCGGAGAAGGTCGATTCGGCCACCCGCAAGCACGACACGCCACGCTATTCGTTTGTGACCGACGTGGACGTGGTAGTCATCGACGAGGTGCACCTGCTTGACTCACGGTCGCGGGGCAGCGTTCTGGAGGTCGTCGTCTCGCGGCTGCGTCGACTCGTCGATCCCCGGATCGTCGCGCTCTCGGCCACGATGGAGAACATCGAGGAGGTCGCCGCCTGGCTGGAGGCCCCCGAGGCCGCGACCTTCGACTTCGGGCCCAGCTATCGGCCGGTCGACCTCCACGCCGGGGTCGAAACCTACACGCACGGCGAGAACGCCTTCGCGGACAAGTATCGGCGGCTGTACACTGCGCTGGACCTGGCCGAACCCCATCTCACCGAGGACGGCCAGGCACTGGTCTTTGTCTCCTCGCGACAGGACACCGTCAAAGCCGCGGAGACCGCCCGCGACGAGATCGCCGAGCGGGACATCCCGGTCGGGGCTCGCGGGGATTATGATTTCCACTCAGAGACCCAGGTTCTTGACAACGACACGCTCCGCCAGTCGGTGCTCGACGGGGTGGCCTTTCATCACGCGGGGCTCTCGAAGTCGGACAAGGACCACGTCGAGGCCTGGTTCCGGGCGGGCAAGATCGATCTCCTGTTCTCGACCTCCACGCTCGCCTGGGGCGTGAATCTGCCCGCCCGCTGTGTCGTGATTCGTGATACCAAACTGCACGACCCGCTGGAGGGCGAGGTGGACATGAGTCCCCTGGACATCCTCCAGATGCTCGGGCGGGCGGGGCGGCCCGGCTACGACGACGTGGGCTATGGCTGGGTCGTCGCGGACCGGGCGGAGGCGGACAAATACCGTCGGCTCCTGCGGGACGGCAAGGAGATCGAATCCCGCCTGGCCGAGAGCCTTCCGGAACACGTCAACGCCGAGATCGCGCTGGGGACGATCGAGGGCCTGGGGGACGTGATGGACTGGCTGGAGACGACCTTCTACTTCCAGCGAGCGGGGTATGCCCCGGGCGAGCAGGCATACGAGGACGTGCGCGAGCGGGTGCGTGCGGTCCTCGATGACCTGCTCGATCGCGGCTTCGTCGAGACCGATCCTGACCTGGGGCTGTCCTCGACTCCGCTGGGGCAACTCGCCTCGGGCTACTACCTCCGGCTTCCCACCGCGAAGCGATTCCGCGACCTCGTGGACAGCGAACCGGCAGCAGAGCCGGTGCTCGCCGCCGTGGCCCGAGCCGAGGAGTTCGACAGCGTGAGCGCCCGGGAGGCCGAACGCGAGGCGATCGACGGCGTGCTGGGTTCGGCCGGTGGCTCGCTCGATCCGGGCGCTCGAAAGGTGCTGGCGATCCTGCAAGCGAGTATGGACGGGGACCTGCCGCCGGAACTCCGGTCGGATGCCTGGGTCATCCGCCAGAACGCACTCCGGCTGCTGGCTGCGGTCCGGGCCTTTTTCGACCGGTTCGACCGCCCCGCCGGCGCGAACCTCACGCGACGGCTCCAGGCCCGGATCGAGACGGGGGTCCCGCCCGAGGCGGTCGGGCTCACCGCGATCGACGGGATCGGAGCCGGCCGCGGGCAACGACTCGCCCAGGCGGGACTCACCGACCCCGGGGCAGTCGTCGAGGCGGGCGTCTCCGGCCTCGTCGAGGCCGGGCTGGGCGAGGAAGTCGCCCGCTCGGTGACAAACCACGCGGCCGGACTCCCCCGGGTCGAGATCGACTGGGGGGCCTTCCCCGAGACCGTTTCGGCCGGCGAGAACGACCTCCAGCAGGTCGCGGTTCGGAACGTCGGGGGCGGCGCGAGGCTGGGAATTCGGGTGACGGTCAACGGCGTCGAGATGACCCGGTCGGTCAACTACGTGACAGACGTAGAACAGGTCCCGGTGGGCGTGTTCGGTTCGGACAACGACGAACTCACCTACGCCGTAACGATTACCTTCCCCGACCACCCGCTCCAGCCGCTGACCGAGACCCGGACGGTCGCCGTCGAGTAGCGGCGCACCTTTATAAGCCAAAACCGGGGCAGTGGAGCCCATGCAGGACTCGATCCGCGTGATCGCCGGCCAGTGTACTGTTACTCACGAGGGCGACTCGACCAGCGAATCCGAGGGGCAGGTCGTCGTGCTGGTGAAACCCGACAACACCGTGCTCGTTCACGACGCGACGGGCTACCGACCGGCCGGGTGGCTCACACGCGCCGAGTCGGTTCAGCTCTCCCTCTCCGAGCAGGCCATCGACTTGCGGGCCCGGATCGAGGAGACCGAACTCCGGGTCACCGGCGAGGACGTGACCGTCACCGAGTTCCCGGCCACGGTCGCTGGGCCCGCAGTCGGGACCTGTCCCACTTGCGGGGCGCAAATGGTGCGCGCCGGCGGGGAGGTCGTCTGTCTGGGCTGTGGGGACGCCTACGCGCTGCCCCGTGACGCCACCGTCACGGATCGGACCTGCTCGGATTGTGGGCTCCCGACCATCTCGGTGACGCGTGGGGCGGCCCTGGAGGTCTGTCTCGACCGGCGCTGTGATCCTATCGACGAGGCCGTTCGGGAGCGATTCGACGGCGAGTGGACCTGTCCGACCTGCGGCTCGGACCTGGAGATCGACCGCCAGCGAACACTCGGCGCTCGCTGCCCGAACTGTGAGGTGCACTATCCCATCCCCGACGGTGTCGTCGATGGCACCTGTGCCTGTGGCCTCCCCGTCTTCGAGACCGACCACGGTCGGCGGTGTCTCGATCCGGACTGCACCCTGGGCGATCTGGACGCCGATTCCCCGCCCGAGCCGCGGCATTGATGCCCGGCCCGACCGAGTCCCCGGTATGGACGCCACGCTTTCCGATGGCGAGGTACACGTCGGTGGGGACGCGCGACAGCGCTTTTTCGACTCGCGTGGCTACGGCCGGCCGCTCACGGGGAACGAGATCGCACTCGCGCCCGTCGAGGCCGCCCACCTCCTCTACCGGGGGGATCTCGACGCCGTCGACGGCCAGGGCTTCCGCGAGTTCCTGACCGCCCGCGGGCCCGGCTTTGGCCCCCGGTTTCTGGTGTACGTCGACCTGCGCGATCGGGGGTTCTACCTTTCGCCCGCCCGCGAGGGGTGGGTTCCGGATGCCGACCCGGCAGTGACCGCTTCCGACGGACCCGACTTCGTCGTCTACCCGCGCGGGAGCGGCCCCGGCGACGGCGAGGTCGCCTATCGGGTGACGGTGTATGGCGAACGCGCCGAGATCGAGGCTGGGACCCTCGAACCGGGCGTGTACGCGATCGTCGACGAAGAGGGTGATCTGACCTATCTGGCCGTCGAGGAGTTCGATCCGGGCGGGGAGACGACCTTCGACGCCCCCGAGAACGCAGTCGGAACCCTCCTCGACGATCGCGTGCTCGTGTGGGACCCACCAGAATCGCTGTACGAGGACGGTTTTTATGGGCAGCCACTCGCGGGTCGGGGCGCGAGCCACGAGGTGCTCCACCTCTCCCTGCTCGAAGCGGCCGACCTCGCTGCTCGCGGGGTGCTCTCCCTGGAGGGGGGCGGGGGTGTAGAGGCGCTCCTCGAACGGGGGCGGGCTGTCGAGGGCGAGCGCTTCGACCGCCGGCTCCGGGTCTATCGCACCGTGCGTGATCGGGGCGCTGTCCCCCGGACCGGCTTCAAGTTTGGCGCGGATTTCCGGGTCTACCGGACCGTCGAGTCCGCCTCGGAACTGGGTCACTCGGAGTTCCTGGTGCGGGCCCGGCCCCGGGATTTCGTCTTCGGACCGCGGGACCTGGCCCTGGACGTGCGGATGGCCCACGGGGTCAGGAAGCGAATGGTATATGGCCTCGACGGGGAAAACGGGGACACGACACGGTGGCTCGCCGTTGGCCGCCTGACGCCCTGAACCATGACAGAGGATACAACTTCGGAGGACGCTGCCGCCGGCGCGGACTCGGTCGCGCTCGACCCGTGGGGCTCCTCCACGATCGCGGACTACCGTGCGCTGTTCGAGGAGTTCGGCATCGAGGCCTTCGAGGAGCTTCTGCCGTCGGTGCCGACCCCCCACTATCTGATGCGGCGGGCGATCATCTTCGGGCACCGGGACTACGATCGGGTGATCGAGGCCATGCGCGAGGACGAGCCCTTCGCCGCACTCTCGGGGTTCATGCCGACTGGCGACCCCCACATCGGCCACAAACTCGTCTTCGACGAACTCATCTGGCACCAACAGCAGGGCGGGGACACCTACGCCCTCATCGCCGATCTGGAGGCCCACAGCGCCCGTGGGCTCTCCTGGGACGAGATCGACGAGCACGCCGAGGACTACCTGCTCTCGCTTCTGGCCTTCGGCTTCGACCCCGAGGCGGGGACCCTCTATCGCCAGTCCGAACACCGCGAGGTTCAGGATCTTTCCTTCGAACTGGGGATCGAGGCCAACTTCTCCGAACTGGGGGCGATCTACGGTTTCGACGGCGAGACCGACGTCTCACACATGCAGAGTGTCGTCACCCAGATGGCGGACATCCTCTATCCGCAACTGGAGTCCCCGAAGCCCACCGTTATCCCGGTCGGCCCGGATCAGGACCCACACATCCGCCTGGCCCGCGATCTGGCGACCCGGATGCGGTACTTCGGCGTGACGACCGCGTATGCCAGCTTCGAGGCCGACCCGGCGGAACTGGCCCACGTCGAAGCCGCCTACGAGGCGCTGGCGGACGAGCAGGTCCGGTGTGGTGACGCCGCGGACTGGCTGGAAACCCACGGCGAGGCCGACCAGCCGGGGCTGGCGGGGGCGATCGAGAAGCTCCAGGCGGCCGGGCAGGAGCCGCTCCGGCCCCGGGTGCGCTTCCTCGACCGGAACGCGACCGAGACCGCCTTCGAGGCGCTCATCGAGGCCATCGACGGCGAGAAGCGGGTGTACGACGAGCACGTCGATGCCTTCGATCTGGATCACGAGGCGGCCGAGCGCCTGGCCCGCGAAATCGAGGTCGAGAACGGCGGCTACGGCTTCATCCGCCCCTCCTCGATCTACCACCGCTTTATGACCGGGCTCACCGGTGGGAAGATGTCCTCCTCGATCCCGGCCAGTCACATCAGCCTCCTCGACGACCCCGAGGAGGGCGCGGATAAGGTTCGAGCCGGAACGACCGGCGGCCGGGAGACCGCGGCGGAACAGCGCGAGTTGGGCGGCCGGCCCGACGAGTGTCCGATCTACGAGCTGTACGCCTACCTTCTGGCCGGGGACGACGATTCCTATGCCGAGCGGGTCTATGAGGAGTGTACGGCCGGCGACCGTCTCTGTGGGGCCTGCAAGGCCGAAGCGGCCGAGGAGATGGAGACGTTTTTGGCCGACCACCAGGAGCGCCGCGAACAGATGCGCCCGGTGCTGGAGGACCTGGAGATCGAGGTCCGACCTGACCGGATCTGACCGGCCCGCTGTGTGCGGTCGGTCCGACCGAGGCTGTGCTTCGCAACGTTTTTAGCTCTGCTCGTGACACTCACGCCCATGCTCGCCGAATCCACGAGCGGGGCACAGCACGCCGGTGACCAGTCGATCTGCCCGGGATTCGGTTTCTTTTTCGGGGCCTGAGGACTGTCCGTCGACCTCTTGAGACTTTCCAGACGATGAAACTCCCACCAATCCAGGTCGCGGTGCTCGAAGCGGCGAGCGCCGACGAACCGACCGACATCGACGATCTCGCCGCACAGCTCGAGGAAAAACCAGAAACCGTCACGGGCGCGGCCTTCGCCCTGGAAGAGGCGGGGTTGCTCTCGGTGACCGACCGGACCGAGACCCAGGTCTCGCTCACCGAGGAGGGGGCGACCTACGCCACGGACGGCCTGCCCGAAGTTCGGCTCTACGAGGCCGCCATCGAGGCCGGGGCCGCGGACGAACCCGTTCCGATGGGTGAAGTGCTCGGCGCGGCCGCCCTCGACGGCCCGGCGGTCGACATCGCGCTCTCGAACTTCGCCCGGAAGGGGTATGGCAGCATCGACTCGGGGCAACTCTCCGCGACGCCCGAGGCCGATCCGGCCGACGACGAGGAGGCCCAGGCGCTGAAGCGACTGGCTGCAGGCGAGTCACTCGCCGAGGAGTCCCTGCGTGATCGCCTGGCGTCCCGGAACCTGATCGAGGTCACCGAACGCACCCGGCGGGCAGTGACGCTGACCGAGGCGGGCGTGACCGAACTCATGGCGGGCGTCGAGGCCACCGAGCGGGTCGACCGACTCACGCCGGCCCACTTGCAATCCGGGGAGTGGGAGGCGGTGACCTTCGCCGAGTACAACGTGGAGGCCGCCGCGGAGACACCCACGCCGGGCAAACGGCACGTGCTCCGGCAGACCGCAAAGCGCGTGAAGGAGGTGCTCGTGGGAATGGGCTTCCAGGAGATGGCCGGGCCACACGTCGACGCGGACTTCTGGATCAACGACTGTCTGTTCATGCCCCAGGACCACCCGGCCCGGACCCACTGGGACCGCTTTGCCCTGGAGAACCCGCGACGGATCGACGAGTTGCCCGAGGACCTGCTGGAGCGAGTCGAGCGCGCCCATCGCGAGGGCGTCGGCGAGGACGGCGAAGGGTATCACTCGCCGTGGAGCCGGGACTTCGCAGCCGAATTGGCGCTCCGAGGACACACCACCTCGCTCTCGGCTCGCTACCTCTCGGGCGAACAGGTCGGGGAGTTAGAACCGCCCCAGCGGTACTTCAGCGTCGAGAAGGCCTACCGGAACGACACCCTCGATGCGACCCACCTCCTGGAGTTCTTCCAGATCGAGGGCTGGGTGATGGCCGAGGACCTCACGGTTCGTGATCTGATGGGCACGTTCCGGGAGTTCTACAGCCAGTTCGGCATCACCGACCTGCAGTTCAAGCCCACCTACAACCCGTATACGGAGCCGAGTTTCGAGTTGTTCGGGCGGCACCCGGAGACCGACGAACTCATCGAGATCGGCAACAGCGGGATCTTCCGCCCGGAGATGCTCGAACCGCTGGGTGTCGAGGCCGACGTGATGGCCTGGGGGCTGGCACTCGAACGGTTGCTCATGCTCATAACCGGCTTCGAGGACATCCGTGACGTCCACGGGACACTCGTCGATCTCGACTTCCTTCGCGGCGTGGAGGTGGAGTACTGATGCCGGTCGTCGACGTCGATCCCGACGAACTTCGGGACCTGACCGGCCGCACCGAGAAGACCGACGACGAACTCAAAGACGACCTGTTCGGCCTCGGGATCGAGTACGAGGGCGAGACCGAGGACGGCAAACTCCGCCTGGAGTTCGAGGCCGACCGGCTGGATCGGCTCTCGATCACCGGGATCGCCCGGTCGCTTCGCTACCAGTACGGGGACCTGAGCGGGATCTACGTGCCGGACACGAACGACCCCGAGTGGACGATCGAGGTGGCCGAGAGCGTGCCCGACGAGCGCCCCTACGTCACGGGAGCGATCGTCCGCGGCCTGGACCTGGACGAGACCGACCTGGAGGCGATCATCCAGCTCCAGGAGAAGCTCCACGCCACGATGGGTCGCAAGCGCGCCAAGGGCGCGATCGGCGTCCACGATCTGACGATGCTGAAGGGCGCGCCCGCCGACGGCGGAGCGGGGAAGTCCATCCGCTATCAGGGTGTCGAACCCGCGGGGGACCGCTTCGTGCCTCTCGATAGCGACGCCGAGATGACCCCGGCACAGGTCCTGACCGACCACTCGACGGGGCGGGAGTACGCCGACCTGGTGAGCGACTACGAGCGCTACCCGGCGATCTACGACGACATCGGGCTGTTCAGCTTCCCGCCGGTTATCAACGGTCGGCGCACGGAGGTCTCGACCCAGTCCCGTGATCTGTTCATCGAGATGACCGGGACCGACCAGTGGACCATCGACAAGATGCTCGCCATCATGGTCTACGCCCTCGATGCCCGGGGTGGGCAGGTCGAGTCGGTGACGGTGGACTATCCGGACCGAAGCGTGGTCCGGCCGGACCTCTCGCTCTCCCAGAAGACACTCGCCCACGAGACAGTCGAGGACACGCTCGGTCTCTCGCTCTCCCCCGAGGAACTGCATGACTTGATCGACCGCTCCGGGCTGGAGATCGCCGCGGAACGGACCGAGGACGGAACACGGGCGTACGAGGTCTCGATCCCGCCTTACCGGGTCGACGTGCTCCACCCGGTGGACCTGATCGACGACGTGGGCCGGGCGTATGGCTTCAACAACCTCGTCCCGCGGTACCCCGACGTGAGTACCGTCGGGGGGCGAACCGAGGCTTCGCGTCACGAGGAAGCCGTGCGAGACCTGCTGGTCGGGCTCGGGTTCGAGGATCTGCTGAACTTCAACCTCACGAGCGACGGGGAGCTCTTCGACCGGATGGGCCTCGACCGGGAGGCAGACGCCTTCGGGGCCGGTGAGCCGCCGCGGCTCATCGAGTCCTACAGCGAGGACTTCACCCACCTGCGGACCTGGGCGCTTCCCTCGCTCATGCAGGTGCTGGAGAACAACACCCATCGCGCCTACCCACAGCACCTCTCGGAGATCGGCTTCGTCGCGCAGGTCGATTCCTCGACGGTCACGAACGTGGCCGAGGGACGCTCGGTCGCGGCCGTGCTGGCCGGTCCTGAAGCGACCTACGAGGACGCGAAGGGCCGCCTCCAGGTGCTCGCGGATCACTTCGGCGTGGACCTGACGACGCCGGCGACGGACCACCCGAGCTTCATCGACGGGCGGGTGGCCGAAATTCGCCTCGACGGGGATTCGGTGGGTGTTATCGGCGAACTCCACCCGGCGGTGCTCGTCGAGCACGACCTGGAGGTCCCGGTGGCTGGCTTCGAGTTCGAACTCGGAGCGCTTCGATAACTAGTCGAGGTCCGCGCCAACCGCGTCCTGGATACTGTCGAACCCGTCCGCTTCGAGTCGGTCGAGGAGACCACGGTTGATGTCGCGGGCGACGGTCGGTCCCTGGTAGATGAAGCCGGTGTAGAGTTGCACGAGGTCAGCGCCGGCCCGGATCTTCTCGTAGGCATCTTCGGCGTCGAAGATGCCCCCGACACCCACGACGGGGAGGTTCGTGCGTTCGGCGACGAACCGGATCGTGGCCGTCGCGCGATCCCTGATGGGTGCGCCCGAGAGTCCGCCCTCTTCTGCGGCGTTCGGGCTGGTGAGGCTGTCCGGTCGTTTGATCGTCGTGTTCGTCGCCACGATCCCGTCGAGGCCGACCGATTCGGCCAGGTCGATGACCTCCGCGATCGCTTCCTCGTGGAGGTCCGGCGAGAGCTTGACCAACAGTGGGTGTGCGCCCGCATCCACGAGCGTCGAGAGGATGTGTTCGAGTGGCTCGCGGTCCTGCAGATCGCGCAGCCCAGGCGTGTTGGGGCTGGAGACGTTCACGACGAAGAAGTCGGCGTGGGGCCCGAGTTTTTCGTAGACGGTCAGATAGTCCTCGGCGGCCGATTCGAGGGGTGTCTCCTTGTTCTTGCCCAGGTTGGCTCCGATCGGGACGGCCGGATGCTGGCCCGCGAGTCGGGCGGCGATCGCGTCCGCGCCCGCGTTGTTGAATCCCATTCGGTTGATGATCGCCTTGTCCGCGGGGAGCCGGAAGAGCCGCGGCTGTGGGTTGCCCGCCTGTCCCTCGGGGGTGACCGCACCGATCTCTATGTGTCCGAAGCCGAGTGCGCCCAGGGTCTCCGGAATACGGGCGTTCTTGTCGAAGCCGGCGGCGACCCCGACGGGATTCGGGAAGTCGAGGCCGAAGGCGGTGGTTTCCAGGCGCGGGTCCTCGACGATCAGGTGGCTCCCGAGCGCGTCGAGGATGGGCCCGTGCTGTGCTGCCCGGAGTGCGGTCACCACGGTCTCGTGGGCGGTTTCGGGTGGGAGCGTGAAAAGCAGGTTGCGGGCGAGTCGGTACATGCCCTAGAAGTCGTGTTCCACGTCTTCGGGGTCGGCTTTCTGAATGATGATCTTGTCCTCGCGCACCCGGACGAAGACCTCGTCGCCGATCTCGAGGCCGGCGACGGCCAGTTCGTCCTCGTGGAGGTTCACGTGTGCGTTGTGGTAGTCCCCATCCTCTCCCTTCGCTCCAGACGGGCTGAGCGTCTTCTTTCGAACCATCTCGATGTCTTATCCGGACCTTCGCCGCACCGTCTACTTAAGTTCTTCCGAGTGGCGCCGGGGGACCCCGTCGCGGGCGGGCACTCCAGCTGAAATCGCGTTCGCGGGGTGAAAACGTGCCGACAGCCCCCGGATTCGGGCCGAAATCGCCGGTATATTTATACCACACTCTTGTGTTGGGTTCGCATGGGACACAACAATGGTACGAGAGGACGGCAAGCGGAACTTCGCCCTTCGAGAGAGTGACGGATCGGAACCGAGTGTTTTCAGCGGCAACACGCCGCGGCAGGCAGCCAAGAAGGCCGCCAGGCGACTCTCCGACGTGGGTGACTCCGAGGAGTCGGCCCCGCGGGTGGAGATCCGCCTCCGGGAGAAGGGCACGGACAAGGTCCACATCTACGAGGCCTGGGCGTGGGAGGAGACATCGCCCGAGGACTCGCCGGACTGGATGCCCCAGCAGATCACCAAGGGTAACGTCTCGAAGAAAGGCATCGAACACCTCGAAGAGGTCTGAGAACTCGAAACGCATACCCGCCCGTCGTTCGAAAGACACCTGCGCGGACACACACGGCCCGACCAGGCGTACGAACGCGGGATGACCGGCCGTCCTCCAGCCGCGCGACATTCATCCCACGAGCAACCGCTCGAATGAGCGTCGGCTCCCTGCTGATTTCTCTGCGAACTCCGGGCTTGTGCAGTTCTGAACGGCCCCGTTCAGCCCGCTCGCTGGCCGGTTCGATGCACCCGGAAGAGGGTGTCGATCCCGCCGCCGTCCTGCCATGAAACACCCTCCCGAACCGCCTTCGGTTCGACGGGCTTTTCTGTACCCCGGGCTTCGGATGTGATGTGAAGATGAGGTGGCCCAGGTGACTGGCGCCACTGATGTACGATGCCGACATCGAGCCGGGTTCGGTCCGGTTCGATGCCCTTATGTACTACCCGGCGATTCGGGTATAATGCGTTCGGCGGATGGCAGGAGTGCCAGTCCGCCACCCGATCGCCGCCGGTCCAAGCCATTCTGGTGACGGATCTACGTTCGGCATCGGCTTCGATGGTTTCGACCATCGTTGTCGGACCCCTTCGATGGGCTTAAGGCCTGTCGTCGACAACATACGGGTCCGAAGGAAATGAGGATTCCACCCCTGCGGTCCGCCGTACAGATGGGATCTGATGTTAGCCTTGATGGTTTGGTGATATCCGGTCGGCCACGTTCGTCGTGGCCTACCGATACCCGCCAACCAGAGTGACTCTCTCTGGCCGCCGGGGTTTTCCCCGGCAACATTCCGGTTGATCCTGCCGGAGGCCATTGCTATCGGAGTCCGATTTAGCCATGCTAGTTGCACGGGTTTAGACCCGTGGCGAAAAGCTCAGTAACACGTGGCCAAGCTACCCTGTGGACCGGAATAACCTCGGGAAACTGAGGATAATTCCGGGTAACGCTCCCTCACTGGAATGTGGGGAGCTGGAAACGTTACGGCGCCACAGGATGCGGCTGCGGCCGATTAGGTTGACGGTGGGGTAACGGCCCACCGTGCCCATAATCGGTACGGGTTGTGAGAGCAAGAGCCCGGAGACGGAATCTGAGACAAGATTCCGGGCCCTACGGGGCGCAGCAGGCGCGAAACCTTTACACTGCACGACAGTGCGATAGGGGGACTCCGAGTGCGAGGGCATAGAGCCCTCGCTTTTCTGTACCGTAAGGTGGTACAGGAAGAAGGGCTGGGCAAGACCGGTGCCAGCCGCCGCGGTAATACCGGCAGCCCAAGTGATGGCCGATATTATTGGGCCTAAAGCGTCCGTAGCTGGCCGGACAAGTCCGTTGGGAAATCCGCACGCTTAACGTGCGGGCGTCCAGCGGAAACTGTCCGGCTTGGGACCGGAAGACCCGAGGGGTACGTCCGGGGTAGGAGTGAAATCCTGTAATCTCGGACGGACCACCTGTGGCGAAAGCGCCTCGGGAAGACGGATCCGACAGTGAGGGACGAAAGCCAGGGTCTCGAACCGGATTAGATACCCGGGTAGTCCTGGCCGTAAACGATGTCCGCTAGGTGTGACGCAGGCTACGAGCCTGCGTTGTGCCGTAGGGAAGCCGTGAAGCGGACCGCCTGGGAAGTACGTCTGCAAGGATGAAACTTAAAGGAATTGGCGGGGGAGCACTACAACCGGAGGAGCCTGCGGTTTAATTGGACTCAACGCCGGACATCTCACCAGCACCGACAGCAGTAATGACGGTCAGGTTGATGACCTTACCCGAGCTGCTGAGAGGAGGTGCATGGCCGCCGTCAGCTCGTACCGTGAGGCGTCCTGTTAAGTCAGGCAACGAGCGAGACCCGCACCCTTAGTTGCCAGCAGCATCCACGTGATGGCTGGGTACACTAGGGGGACTGCCGCTGCTAAAGCGGAGGAAGGAACGGGCAACGGTAGGTCAGTATGCCCCGAATGTGCTGGGCAACACGCGGGCTACAATGGCCGAGACAGTGGGATGCAACCCCGAGAGGGGGCGCTAATCTCCGAAACTCGGTCGTAGTTCGGATTGAGGGCTGAAACTCGCCCTCATGAAGCTGGATTCGGTAGTAGTCGCGTGTCAGAAGCGCGCGGCGAATACGTCCCTGCTCCTTGCACACACCGCCCGTCAAAGCACCCGAGTGGGGTTCGGATGAGGCCACTATTCGGTGGTCGAATCTGGGCTCCGCAAGGGGGCTTAAGTCGTAACAAGGTAGCCGTAGGGGAATCTGCGGCTGGATCACCTCCAACGAACGGGACCTGGCATCCGCCAGGCCCACCACAGAGTCGGACCTGACATCCGTCAGGTCCATTCCGGGCCACGCGATCGTGCCCGACCGGACACCAACAAACCATCAAGGCTAACACCACACCGCTCCCGAGAGGGAGGCGGGCCCATAGCTCAGTGGGAGAGCGCCGCCTTTGCAAGGCGGAGGCCCTGGGTTCGAATCCCAGTGGGTCCATCCCGGGTTCGGACGTCGAATCGTGTCCCTTAAGTGGGGCACGACGAAACGGACGACCCCGAACGACTGATGCACCACCCCGCAAAAGCGTGGGTGGGAAGGGTCGAGCTCGCCACCCGACACGGAAGTTCATCAGTGTGAACTTCCCACCACGGGGGCGTGCAATGACGACCGTGTGTACGTGCAATCCAGGCGCTCACTGGACTCGTCCGTTTTGAACGGACGAGCGGTATCATCGGATTGCTTGTCCGGTTCGCCGAACGAGCATTCCAACATTGGATCACAGTTTCCGTTTCGACGGTTTTGTGATCCCATCGATTACGACCCGTTCCAACGGGGGCGTAATCAACATTGGACGGCAGTTCCGTTTCGACGGAACTGTGGTCCGCCATCGATTACGACCCGTTTGACGGGAACGTAATCATCATTGGGTCACGGTTCCGTTTCGACGGAACTGTGGTCCAGCCATTTGGCTGCTACGCCATCTGGTGAATGGCTCGGCTCGGATGCCGACGAAGGACGTGCCAAGCTGCGATAAGCCTGAGGGAGCCGCACGGAGGCTAAGAACTCAGGATCTCCGAATGGGAATCCCCACCGCAATTGCCACGCGCAATGGGGAACGTCCGGAATTGAAACATCTTAGTACGGACAGGAAGAGAAATCGTAACGAGACGCCGTTAGTAACCGCGAGTGAAGGCGGCATAGCCCAAACCGAAGCCCTTCGGGGCAATGTGGTGTGTGGGCTGGCTCTCATCGCCTGAACGTCTGTGTGAAGTCTCCTGAAATGGAGCGCGAGACAGGGTGAAAGCCCCGTATCACAGTCCTTTACGGCGTGCGCCAGTACCGGAGTAGCGGGGGTTGGAATTCCCTCGTGAACGAGGCAGGCATCGACTGCCAAGGCTAAGTACTCTCCGAGACCGATAGCGAACAAGTAGCGCGAGCGAACGCTGAAAAGTACCCTCCAACGGGGGGTGAAATAGGGCCTGAAATCAGATGGTTATAGAGCGACTGGGCACAAAAGGCCTCGTCGGGAACGAGCTGGACGAGAGTCCACAGTAGGACCAACGAGGAGCCGGTGTCGAGTCGTGCGTTTTGAAAAACGAGCCAGGGAGTGTACCTGTTTGGCGAGTCTAACTGGAGTATCCAGGAAGGCATAGGGAAACCGACATGGCCGCAGATCGGGTTACCGATCCAGGGCCGCCGTCTTCAAGGGCGGGGAGTCAAACGGGTACGACCCGAAACCGGACGATCTACGCGCAAACAAGGTGAAGCATGGCGAAAGCTATGTGGAGGCCTGTTAGGGTTGGTGTCTTACAATACCCTCCCGTGATTTGCGTGTAGGGGTGAAAGGCCCATCGAGTCCGGCAACAGCTGGTTCCAACCGAAACATGTCGAAGCATGACCTCTGCCGAGGTAGTTCGTGGGGTAGAGCGACCGATTGCGGAGACCGCCTCCGAGAGGAGTCGGCTCCGCTGTCAAACTCCAAACCTACGGACGCTGTCGACGCAGGGAGTCCGGTCTGCGGGGTAAGCCTGTGGACCGTGAGGGAGACAACCCAGAGCTGGGTTAAGGTCCCCAAGTGCAGGCTAAGTGTAAGATCAAAGGTGGTCCCGAGCCACAGACAGCCGGGAGGTGAGCTTAGAAGCAGCTACCCTCCAAGGAAAGCGTAACAGCTCACCGGCCGAGGTTCGGGGCGCCCAAAATGATCGGGGCTCAAGTCTGCCACCGAGACCTAGCCACGGAGTTCACACTCCGATTGCGTAGGTTGGCACTCTGTTCGGGCGGAAGTACGGGCGAGAGCTCGCATGGACCGAATAGAGAAGAAGATCCTGGTCGTAGTAGCAGCGAAAGTCGGGTGAGAATCTCGACGGCCGAAAGGGAAAGGGTTCCTCGGCACTGTTCGTCAGCCGAGGGTTAGCCGGTCCTCAGTGTTATCGCAACTCGAATAACACGAGCGGTAAACGGGTTAATATTCCCGTGCCATCATACAGTGAAAGTCGACGCCTTGGGGTCGGTCGAGCTGGGCTCTGCCCAGTCGAACCATCAAAGCCCGTGGAAGCCGTAATGGCACGAAGCGGGTGAACGGTGGGATAGGGAAACTCGGCCTTACCTAGGGCCCGTGAAAAGACGAGTATGATGTCCGTACCGAGCACCGACACAGGTGCCCTGGCTGAGAAGGCCAAGGCCTGTCGGGAACAACCGACGTTAGGGAATTCGGCAATTTAGCCCCGTAAGTTCGCGATAAGGGGTGCCTGCCCAGCAATTGGGCAGGTCGCAGAGACCAGGAGGCTCCGACTGTCTAGTAACAACATAGGTGACCGCAAATCCGCAAGGACTCGTACGGTCACTGAATCCTGCCCAGTGCGGGTATCTGAACACCTAGTACAATAGGACGAAGGACCCGTTAACGGCGGGGGTAACTATGACCCTCTTAAGGTAGCGTAGTACCTTGCCGCTTCAGTAGCGGCTTGCATGAATGGATCAACGAGAGCCTCGCTGTCCCAACGTTGGGCCCGGTGAAACGTACGTTCCAGTGCGGAGTCTGGAGTCCCCCAGGGGGAAGCGAAGACCCTATAGAGCTTTACTGCAGGCTGTCGCTGGGACACGGTCGCTGATGTGCAGCATAGGTAGGAGCCGTCACACAGGTACCTGCGCTAGCAGGCCACCGAGGCAGCAGTGAAATACTACCCGTCAGTGACTGTGACCCTCACTCCGGGAGGAGGACACCGGTAGCCGGGCAGTTTGACTGGGGCGGTACACGCTCGAAAAGATATCGAGCGTGCCCAAAGGATACCTCATTCGGGTCGGAGACCCGGAAAAGAGTGCAAGAGCATAAGGTATCCTGACAGTGTCCGGCATAACGACGGACGCTGACGCGAAAGCGTGGTCTAGCGAACCAATGAGCCTGCTTGATGCGGGCCATTGATGACAGAAAAGCTACCTTAGGGATAACAGAGTCGTCACTCGCAAGAGCACATATCGACCGAGTGGCTTGCTACCTCGATGTCGGTTCCCTCCATCCTGCCCGTGCAGAAGCGGGCAAGGGTGAGGTTGTTCGCCTATTAAAGGAGGTCGTGAGCTGGGTTTAGACCGTCGTGAGACAGGTCGGCTGCTATCTACTGGGGGTGCTATGGTGTCTGACGGGAACGTCCGTATAGTACGAGAGGAACTATGGACGGAGGCCACTGGTGTACCGGTTGTCCAACAGGGCAATGCCGGGCAGCTACGCCTCGCGGGGTAAGGGCTGAACGCATCTAAGCCCGAAACCCACCCGGAAAAGAGACACCGCTGAGACCACTCGTAGAAGACGAGTTCGATAGACTCGGGGTGTACGCACCGAGGCAACGAGGTGTTTAGCCCGCGAGTACTAACAGGTCGAAGCCACCATTCATTCCGCCATCCGTTTCGACGGACGAGTTCAGGCGCAAACTGGATTGCACGTATTACACGGTCGAGGACCACCGATACTGGTGTCCCGGATCACATCCGGGCGCGGTTCGATTCCGCGGATCGGCGTTAAGGCGGCCATAGCGGCGGGGAAACACCCGTACCCATCCCGAACACGGAAGTTAAGCCCGCCTGCGTTCCGGCGAGTACTGGAGTGCGCGAGCCTCTGGGAAAACTGCCTCGCATTAGCGAGGGGCCAAGTGCAGGCCGAGGGGTGCAATCGGAAGTACACGCAGGGTCCGTCCCGGTGGAACCCGAGACCATCCTGTCGACGCCTGTAACTGGTGGTTCGCCGCCACCATTCATTTCCTTTCATTCATCACGTTCGTGAGCGACGGCCACGTCGCTCCGAACAATACAACACCGACGAGCGACAGCCATCCCCACGACCAGCCGTCTGGGGCGCTGTCATGTGATTTTGTGCCACACAGGGACGTGTATGGCGAATGCATATCCGCCAGGCGGTAGTCACGTCCGTTTTACCGAGGACTAGCGTCAGGCTGGCAAATTTCGCAACGACAGCATGAACAGATAAGAATATATGCGAGGCAGTATTGTCTGTTATCGTATGACACGCAACACGAGTCGACGACGATTCATTCAGGCTGCCGGTGGCGCGTCCCTGGTAGCGCTCGCTGGCTGTGCCGGAAACGGCGAGAACGGGGAGGGGACCACCACTGAAGAGGAGGAAACCACGCGTTTCTCCTGGCACGCAGGTGGCACCAGCGGGACCTACTACCCGCTCTCGAACGAGTTCAAGACGGTTGTCGAGGACAACACTGATTACTCGCTCAACGTCCAGTCCACGGGCGCGAGCGTGGAGAACGTCGGCAGTCTCCAGAGTGGTGACGCCGACTTCGCGCTGATCCAGAACGACATCGCCTACTTCGCCAAGAACGGGACCGGGATCGACGCCTTCGACGGCAGTCCGGTCGAGAACCTCAAGGGGGTCGCGACACTGTACCCCGAAACGATCACGGTCGTCACGCTCGCGGAGTCCGGCATCTCGACGCTGTCGGATCTCGAAGGCAAGACGATCAACACGGGGGACCTCGGGTCCGGAACACAGGTCAACGCCCTGCAGATCCTCGAGGCAGTGGGCATCGAGGACTTCGACGAGCAGAACGCCTCCTTCGGGCAGGCGGCCGACCAGCTGCGTGACGGTGATGTGGACGCCGCCTTCGTCGTCGGTGGGTGGCCGGTCGGGGCCATCGAGGACCTCGCGAACACGAACGACATCGAGATCGTCCCCATCGCCGGCGACAATCGCGCGGCGGTCAAGGACGCGGCCTCCTGGTTTGCCGATGACACCATCCCTGGTGGCACCTATTCGGGCGTCGAGTCGGACGTCGAAACCGTCGCCGTCCAGGCGATGATCGCGACCCGATCCGGCCTCGACGCGGACGCCGTCGAGACGGTGACCGCGGCTATCTTCGACAACGTCGACGCCCTCTCCACGAAGACCGACTTCATCTCCAAGGAGAGCGCCCAGGACGGCATGTCCATCGAGCTGCACGAGGGCGCAGCGGCGTACTTCGGGTAACGCCCTCGAACCACCGACGGCTTTCGCTGCATGAACCTGCCTGACTGGTCGGTCCGCCGATGGGTACTGGTCGCGATCGTCGTGTTCGCAGCGATCGGACTGGCCCTTGGAACGCCGGCGCAGAAAACCCTCGTCGTCGAACGAGTCGACTCTGGCGAGGTGATCATCGCGGACTCGGTTTCGAACGGAACGACTGTTGGCCTCGAATACATGCACAGCGTCGAGAAGACCCGGGTTTACGACGAGTATACCGTCCGAGGAATGTCACTTGCCAACACACGGATGGAGTTCGAATCCTACGGTTGGGGCCTCCCGGCGGGGGCGAACGTCACGCTGGAGGACGGCGTCTTCGTGTTCGAACCGGACAAATCCTACCAGTCGATCACCGTCAAGCCGGGCCGAATCGCGAATCACACGCTCACGGTCGGTGATCGGACGTACGATCTGGTCGAGCGGGCCGATGCGAATTCGGTGCATATTCGGGTAACCAGAACGACGCCCCTAACAAGACTCCTCGTGGGTCGGTGAGCCTGATGAGCGAACCCCAGACAACCGACGACGCGGAACCGGCGCCCGAGACTGACGAGCTCATCAACGAGCTCCAGCAAAAGCGATCTGTCACCGGGTGGCTCGGGTTCGTCGTCGCCGCGGTGGGGATCTCGTTTTCGATCTTCCAGGTCATGCTGGCCGCAAAGAGCTTCTATTGGGATCTCCCCCTGCCGATCATCGGCGAGGTACGCCTCGTCGGTCTCCAGTTGCTGCAGGCGAATGCGGTCCACGTGAGTTTCGCACTCGTCTTGACCTTCCTCCTGTATCCACCGAGCACCGGGGAGGGATTCGTCGCCCGGTGGCTCGGGCGGCTCGACTCGGGGATCCGAACCCGGATCGGGCCGGACAACCCGGTAGGCCGGGTGCAGGACGGGATCCGCCGCCTGCTCCACTGGGCGTTCTACGATCCCGACCAGAAGCGACTCACCCCCGCGGACGTCGTCCTCTCGATTTTGGCACTGCTGAGCGCGGTGTACTTCCTCGCGGAGTACAGTGAGATCCAGAACATGCGCGTGTTCGGGCTCGGAGCGGGGAGCCCCTACTACGAGGTGTTCCCGTTTCGCCTCCTCTTCGAGACGATTCCCGTTCTGGAATCGGTCGCACAAGCGCTGCCGGGCGCCGAGATATCATACGCCTTCGTCCTGGGCGCCATCGGAGTGCTGCTCGTTCTGGAGGCGACCCGGCGGACGATCGGGCTCCCGCTGATGCTCATCGTCGCAGCCTTCATTCTCTACGCTCGGTGGGGACACTTCATTCCTCAGGACGCCGCCTACGTCGGCATTCTCTCGATTCCCAACCTCTCCTGGGAGTCGATCATCCAGAACCTGTGGTACAATACCGAAAATGGGGTTTTCGGCATCCCGGTGACCGTCTCGGTGCAGTTCATCTACATCTTCATCCTCTTCGGTGCGTTCCTGGAGAAGAGCGGGGCCGGCCAGTGGTTCATCGATCTCGCGTACGCGGGGACGGGCACGCGGACCGGCGGGCCCGCGAAGGCCTCGATCCTCGCGAGTGGGTTCATGGGTACGATCTCCGGCTCCTCGATCGCCAACACGGTCACGACGGGCACGTTCACTATTCCGCTCATGAAGCGCTCGGGGTACGACCCCGAGTTCTCGGGCGCGGTCGAAGCGGCGGCGTCCTCGGGCGGCCAGATCCTTCCGCCAGTCATGGGTGCAGCCGCGTTCCTCATCGTCCAGTATACGGCCACGCCCTTCGCGGACGTCATCGTCGTGGCGACGATCCCCGCGATCGTGTTCTTCTTCGGCGTGTGGGTGATGGTCCACCTCGAAGCGGTCCGGGCCGGCGTCGGCGGCCTCGACAAGAGCGAACTCGTCAACGTGGGGGACCATCTTCGGCGGGGTTGGTTCTACCTCGTCCCACTCTTCTTGCTGCTCTATTATCTCATCATCGAGCGGCTTTCGGTCGCCCGGTCAGCCTGGTTCACCATCCTCGCGATCGGCGCGTTACTCGCCCTTGTCGCGGCGTACAACGACCAGACCCGGCTCTTGCTTCCGGCGACCGTCGCTGGGGTTGCCGCCATTCAATTCGTCTCGTTTGTCCTCTTCGGGACTGACCTGCTGGGACTTCTCATCACTGGCCCACTCGGGGGCGTGAGCCTGCAGGTGGCCGTCGGGCGGGTGATCGGCAACCTGGGCTGGTACACGATCATCGCGGGGTTCCTGGTGATGGCCACGCACCCGGGGATGCGCGCTCCGCTGCTGTCCCTGGACCCCGACGTGGGTTCGGCGGCCCGAACGGTGTCGAATGCGGTCCGTCGCCCATCGCTCGCCGACAATCAGCTGTTCCGATACATCGCCTACACCGGGAACGCCATGGACTCGGGCGCCCGCACGGCGGTGCCGGTGGTCATCGCGGTCGCCGCAGCCGGGATCATCCCGGGGGTGATCAGCGTCTCCGGGCTCGGGCCGAACCTGGTCTCGCTCATTACTCAGTTGGCCGCGGGCTCGCTCGTGCTCATGCTGCTCATGACCGCTGTCGCGTCGATCATCCTCGGGATGGGGATGCCGACGACGGTCACGTACATCATTTTGGTCTCGCTTCTGGGGCCAGCCCTCGTCGAGTTCGGCATTGCCGAGCTGGCCGCTCACCTGTTCATCCTCTACTTCGGCGTGATCGCCGACATCACGCCTCCCGTCGCAGTCGCGGCCTACGCCGCCTCGGGCGTGGCCCAGTCTGATGCCTTCGAAACCGGTGTGAAGGCCTTCTCCCTCTCGCTCAACAAGGCCGTCGTGCCCTTTGCCTTCATCCTCTCGCCGGGGATCTTGCTCCTGCGAACCGGGGTCGAGGTGCCGGACTCGGATAAGACCTACCGGGTGCTCAACAGTGCCGACCTTCTCGATCTCACCTACTCGATTCCCGAGGTGCTCGTGCCGGTTCTCGGGCTCTTCCTGGGCGTGATCGCACTCGGGGCGACGGTCATCGGCCACCTCTACGCGCCGGTCTCGCGACTCAAGCGGGCGGGGTTTGCACTCAGTTCCCTCCTCTTGATGGCTCCTGGACTCCTCGTGACGGCGATTTCGGATGCCATCACGACTGTCGGGATGGCACCGATTCCGGTTACCACGTCCATTGATCTCGGCCTTCGGGCGATCGGACTGCTGCTGTTTGTGGTCCTCCTCGTTCAGAATCGCCGCGTTGACTGGAGCCTGGAGCAGGAACCGACGGCCTAGACCGACTCGGGCCAGACGTCTTCGTCGAGTCGGGTGACGACGATCTCCAAAAGCGTCTGGAGGTTGACCGTGTCCGCGCGGTTGTATTCACAGAGTGTTTCGAGTGCAGCTTGGTCTCCACGTTCGTACTCCCGCCAGAGTCGAATCGCGTCCCGGCCCGAGATGTCGGGGCGGTCACGTTCGATGCCAACTGTCCGTTCGATCTCTTTGAGCCCGCCGCTCAGTCCCAGTCGCTGGCTCAGGAATCGGAGGTCGAGGTGCGGGACATCGACGGCGATGTCGAAGGCCGTCTCGAGAAATGGCACGTCGAACTGCGCGCCGTTGAACGTACTCAAGAGTGCGGCGTCTTCGAGATGTGACTGAAGCCGCTCGGCGGTAAGATCCCGGCCACGGACGAGCGTCGTCGTCTCCCCGCCCTGGTGAAGCGAGACTGTGGTCACGACGTTTCGCCGTTTGTCCAGCCCGGTGGTCTCGATGTCCAGGAACAGCGTCTCCTCACGGAAATTCTCGTAGAGCCGCCACTGTGCCGAGTCGGGGAACTGTTCGGCAAAGAAGGTGGCCTCACCGGCTTCGAGCCGCGGTTCGGCCCGGGCGATGAAGTCCTCGACGCGGGCCCCGGTCTTCTCGCCCAGCAAGTCGGGGTCGAAGCGATCCCAGTGGGTCGCTCCCTCGGCCCAGAGCGAGCGCTCGGTCTTCTCCCCGACCCCCCGAACCGGAATGTAACTCTGCTCGATTCGCACGCCCGTAGCTACACCTGAGGAGATGAAAAGCTTCGCGGGTCCGGATTCGGACCGCAATGATTAACCCCTCCAATCGAGTAGCATCGACTGCGCCAAGGTGGCAGAGTCCGGCCTAACGCAGCGGCCTGCAGAGCCGCCCATCGCCGGTTCAAATCCGGCCCTTGGCTTCCTTAGTTTAAATCCAAGACTGCTCTCGATGGGTTTTCACTCCTTCTCGCCCCGGGTCGCCCGCAGCCACGCCTTGATGCCGACGACCTGCCCGTCGATGGTCTCGGCGGGTGCCTCACGCGCCGCCCAGACGTACATCGGGGCCACGTCCGCGGGCAGCCGCCCGAAGTCCTTGCCCGTGAGCTCGGTCTGCACCTGTCCCGGATCGACGATTCCGACTACTTGATCGAGATCCGCGGCGAACCCCCGCGCGATGGCCTCCGCGGCGGCCTTCGAGACGGCGTACGAGCCGGTTCCCGGAGTCGCCACCCGGGCAGGTTTTCCCGATGGAACGAGCACCCGCGCGTCCGCGGCCAGGTGGGGAACGGCCTCGCGAATCGTGGCGAACACGCCTCTGGCGTTCGTCGCCATGTGGTCGTCGTACCGTTCGTAGGACTCGGCCGGGAGCGGGGTCGCCCCCGACGGCCCGTGATAGACCCCCGCACTCGGGACGAGCACGTCGATTTCGCCCAGCCTGTCGGCGGCGACTGCCAGCAGGTTGCTGACCGAATCCTCGTCGCGCACGTCGACTGCGACGGCCTCGGCATCGAGCCCGTCGGCGACGTCCTCGACGGCCGATTTCTCGCGAGCCCCGAGAATTAGCTGGCCGCCAGCCCCCGCGAACGCTTCGGCGACGGCGGCACCGATGCCCCGACTTGCACCCGTGAGTACCGCGGTGAATTCGCTCATGGGCTAGCTACCGCGGAAAACCCCTTGAGCACTCGCCTTCCGGCACTACCGGAACGTGGCCCACTCGAAGACTCGTCGGATCGCGATCGCTCCGACGAGTCCGGTGACGGGGACGACCCAGCCACTCTCCAGGGAATCAGGAAAGCTCCAGTTCGACGCGGCCGGTTGCCCGTCACCGCTCTCACCGGACGCTGCCGGTGGGTGGCCCGCCGCCTGGCCGTCTGTTACCCCATCGCCGTCGGTGTCCGCCGTGAGCGGATCGGTTCCGAACCGTTCCAGTTCCCAGCCGTCGGGGAGCCCGTCCCCGTCGGTGTCCGGATCGGTCGGGTCGGTCCCGAGTTCGAGTTCCTGGGCGTCTTTCAGCCCGTCGTCGTCCGTGTCTGGCTCGGTCGGGTCGGTACCCAGATCGAGTTCGCGGCGATCGTCGAGACCGTCGCCGTCCGTGTCAGCCAGCGCGGGGTCCGTCGGCAGCTCCTCGATCTCCCGGCGGTCGTCCAACCCGTCGCCGTCCGTGTCTACCTCTGTCGGATCGCTCCCGACCCGGAGCTCGCGGGCGTCGTCGATCCCGTCCCCGTCAGTGTCTTTCTGGGTCGGGTCGGTACCAAATTTGGTCACCTCGGGCCCGTCTTCGAGGCCGTCCTCGTCAGTGTCGGGATCGCGGAAGTCAGTGGGGCCGCCGATCTCCTGGCTGTTCTGCAGTCCATCTCCGTCCCGATCGCTCGTCTTTCGCAGCACGGTGACTGTGACTTCGCTGCTATCGATCAGGGCCCCGGTCGCGTCGTAAAAGCCCACGACGACCGAGTCGGGGCCCGGCTCGTCGAGCGCGTCGTCGGGGAGGGTTAGCGTGAGGGACTGCTCGTCGACCTCCCGAAGGACGATCGATTTGCTGGCGAGTGCCTCGTCACCGGGGCCGACGTGTTCGTCCCGCGTTTCGGTTACTCGAACGGAATAGTGGCGATAGTCCCGCTCGTCTTCGAAGACAGGGGTCGCGACGGTCGTCGTGACGTCGGGGGCTTCCCCGGCCCAGACGTACTGGGTCCCGTCGACGGTCGTGGCCGCGGCCGGGCCAGTGACTGCCGTCTCGAGGACTCCAGCGTCGACCGCGCCCGCCCCTCCGCTCAGCGCAATCGCGAGTGCGAGCAGCAGGACAACGGCACGCGGGGGATTCATAGTGGTTCGTTTTCGGCCGGGCTACTTCAATGTGCCCGCGTCCGGGGTAGGGTTTTGGCGACCGGCGTCGAAGTACCGCTATGCGCCGCGACCGCGTGGACTGGGAACGACTCGGCGTCTGGGTGATCGGCCTGGTCGTCGTTGCCGCTGCGCTCCTGGTTGGCTTCGCCGGAACGCCGTACACGGCCCCGCCGGGAGCCATCGAGGCAACAGCAGCCAACCCCGCGATCGACGTGACTTCGTTCCATGGTGGCTACGCTATCACCCCCGTCGACACTGCACCCGATGCTGCGCTGGTCTTCTACCCCGGTGCCCGCGTGGATCCGAGTGCCTACGTGCCTGTCATGGGCCCGGTCGTGGCCGAAAGTGATGTCGCCGTGCTCGTTCCCCGGCCGCGATTGAACCTGGCGGTCCTCGAACCGAATATGGCAGAGTCGGTCCGGGCGGCCACCCCCCAGATCGAGCAGTGGTACGTCGGCGGCCACTCGTTGGGCGGTGCGATGGCCTGTCGTGTCGCTGCGTCGAACCCCGAGTGGGTCGAGGGTGTGGTCCTCTTCGGTTCGTACTGTGACCGCTCGATAGCGGACACGGATCTCTCCGTGCTCTCGGTTGGCGGGACTCGGGATACCGTACTTGGGACTGATCGGTCGGCGCTTCGCCCGGAGCGACTTCCGGAAAACGCCACGATCTATCGGATCGAGGGGCTCAATCACACGCAGTTCGGGAGCTACGCGGGCCAGCCGGGAGACAGTCCGGCGACGATTTCACGGGAAACTGCACACGAGCGTCTGCAGTCGGCCCTCGTCGAATTCTTCGTGGCGAGGGGCTAGTCGAGCAGCCCCATCTCCTCGGCGAGCAGGTCCTGGAGCCGGGACTTCACGGCGGGATCGATCTCTGCGACCGGCTCCCCGTCGTGCTGGCGCTCGTTGTGCGCCTCGATCGTCGCCTCGACCTCGTCGAAGGGGACGCTGGTCTCGGTCCCACAGGCTTCACAGGTGATCGTGAGTGCCGGCAGGTCCTCGTCCGTGTCTGTCATACCTTCGTCTACACGGACCAGGGCCTAATGAGAACCGGTTGCCACGAAAAATCTGGCTGGGACCCAGCCGGGGGATTCCTTCTAGACCGTCTCGATCTCGGCTTTGACAGCGCCGACTGTCTCCTCGTCGAGTGTGAGGTCGGGATGGGCCTCCTGTACGTGGGCTTCGACCTCGCTCAGTACTTCCTCTTCCGTTTCGCCTTCACAGACACCGTGACAGCCGTCGACGATGCACTCGACCTGTTGTGACATTGCAAGCGAGACAATGAGGGACATGGGGTTAGGGAGACGGCCCACGTGATTTGGTATGAGAGAGCGGGTTTTTCCAGACGGATCTTTCAAATCGGTTCGGCAGTATCTATCTCAGGTTCGTTTCTGCAAGTAATGTTGAACTGTGCGTTGAATTAGCGGGAGAGGGTTATTTCAGTGGTGGTCCGTTATGTATGCAAAATGAAATATAACTGTAAAATATTACTTCGTAAATTGGTACGTTCGATGTTCTATGATGAGGAGGGCCGTTTTGATGGAAGGCGGAAAAAAGCAAGAACGACACTCGGAAACTCGGCTAAAACCCGTTAAACGGGTAAAGAATGCCGTTTTTGCATAGGAAAACAATGACTTAAACAAACTTTGAAATACAATGTAGAAAAACAAAATACTATGGGGGTTATTGCTCTATTATAATTAAAAACCAAATTTTTAGACAAATAAAACCTTACCTTTAAATTTATATTCGAGAATTATTAACAATCGAAACCGAACGAAGTGGTTTCGGGTCGGCCGGGTTGCGGTCTCTTTTTGCCCTGTACTTTATTAATAGAATTTATAGGTATTTGATTAACTATAAATTTATTGTAAACAAATTCTGGTCGTCTTTCCTACCGGTTAGCAAATTTTGGTTTGGCGTCTTGCGTGGGGGGTAAGTTTTTTCACTACAAATTTGAAAGGTCCACTCTGTTTTTTGTGGCCCGACCCGTCGTTAGCGTATGAATCCTGTTTTGGGAAAATCTTAGTATCCACAGCACAGATATCTCACGTATGGGTAATTCAAGTCGTGGCTCTATCCAGATCGAAATAGAAAATCTCGGTGGGATAAATTCACTAACCACCGCAATTCCTCCCGGAATCAATATTTTGTCGGGGAAAAACGCAACAAATCGGACGTCGTTTCTTCGGTCGGTAGCTGCCGCATTGGGAGCTGATCAATCAGCAGGCACTCTCAAAACGGATTCTACTGAAGGATATGTATCGCTGTCGTTTGATGGTGAATCTGTGAGCCGTAACTATGAACGAACCAATGGGTCAGTGATTCGAACGGGTGATCCGCTTACTGACAAATCAGAGTTGGTCGATAATTACGTGTCGCTGTTCTCGACAAACCCTGCTCGGACTGCTATTCGAAGCGGGGGCACCGGCTTGAGAGATATTCTGATGAGCGGGGTGGATACTGCTGAAATCAAATCGGAAATACAGTCCCTCAAACAGCGTCGAACTTCACTCCAATCGCAACTTGATGAGATTGAACGTGCACAGGCCCAATTGCCCGCGAAAGAAAGCCGTCAACAAAGCCTCGAGTCTGAGTTACATGAAATAGAGCAAACAATCGAGGAGGTTGAACAAAATATCGAGGAGTACAAAGCGACAGCCGATGAGATTGATGCGGCTGAAGAAGTCCTCGACGCGCTTGAAGATCGTCGTGAAGATTTGCGGCGTGTTGAAAATAGAATCGAGGCCACGGAACAAAATCTATCGCAACTAAAACAAGAGCGGCAATCGATCGAGGCAGACCTTGAGGAAATTACAGTTTCCGACAAACGGCGTTCCGAATTACAAACCAAGCGGGAAGCCTTGGATTCTGAAATCAGCGAATTGCAGAGCACGGTAACTGATCTGAGCGACATTATATCGCACAATCGATCAGTTCTCGAGGATGATGAAGTGGTTCATTCGTTTGAAACGGACGAGACGGTGGTAAGCCAGATCGATCCAAGCGGGTCGACGGTGGAGTGTTGGACATGTGGGAGTGAAGTTGAACGCTCGACGATCGAATCTCGAATGGAAACGCTGGAAGACATACGAAAACAAACACATCAGCAATTACAGAAGCGCCGGCAGGAGCTCGAGTCGGTTACGTCGGAGCTATCTTCAATTAAAGAAAATGAAAGGGAACGCTATCAGCTTGAAGACGAACTCCGGGACACCAACTCCGCTATTGACGCCGAAACGGAATCACTCGCCGACCTAAATGCCCGTGCTGAAAACCTCCGAGAGGAGGTTGAGGACCTGCAGGAGCAAGTGGCAAACACGGAAGAACTTCGGGAAAGTGAGCTTCCTGATGCGTACCAGCGCCTGAACCAATTACAACACGAGAGGGGACAGAAAGAGGCACAGCTAGAGCAAGTCGAAGAAACAATCGAGGATCTCGAGGCGACGATTGCGGACAAGGATGACGTAGAAAGGCAATTGCGCCAGGTAAAAAAGGATCTAGACGAGACACGAGGTCAGATCAAACAAATCGAACAGAACCTTGTCGATCAGTTCAATGGGCAAATGGAAGATCTGATTGACATTTTAGGATATGAAAATATATCACGTGTCTGGCTGGAGCGTATCGTGGAGAACGGGCCAGAAGCGGCTGAATTCGCGATTCACGTGGTCCGTGAAGCTGAAGATGGCTCCGTATATGAAGACTCACTTTCGACACTATCTGAGTCTGAACGGGAAATCATCGGAATCATGATCTCGGTCTCTGGATATTTTGTTCATGGGCTCGATAAGGAGATCCCGCTGATGTTATTTGACTCTGTAGAGGTGATTGACGCAACTCGATTAGAAGCCTTGCTGGAGTACATCAGTGAGTATGCCCCATACCTTATTGTGGCTCTCCTTCCAGAAGAGGCAGCTGCGATCGAGAAACGAACGATCACCGCCCCTTCCTTTGAAGTTCAGTCATGAGCAAACTCAAGATCCAGCGACTGAAAGAGGAATACGATCTTGAGGGGCTTGATGACGAGCTAAAACACCAATATGTAACCGAAAACAAGGCGCTTCGGGATCTAGCGGCGTACGTGAATATAGAGATCGCCCGCCAATTCTTTCAGGACAAACCATTTTCACCCGACCACGTTTATCGGGTATTTAACGAGCCCGATGAATTTTCCAAACGAACCGAGACTGAACTCCGGAAACGATTAAGCGAGGAAGGCATCGACATTGAGGAATTACGGAAAGACTGGGTCGAACATATGACTGTTCGATCGTATTTGAATCGAGTCCTCAATATAGACACCTCCCGACAGCGGCAATCACGGACCCATGACGAAGTGCTCACTGACATCCGCGGAGTTCTAAACCGGGAAGAATCGATAATTGCTGAGATCCTCGAGACCGTTGATGATTTTGATGGCGAAAAATGGGATATCCATACGGATCTTCGTCTGATAAACGACGAAACGGGGGAATCCATACGGATTGAGGAGTACTTTCGCGAATTGGACGCGTCTTGATAGCGGCGCTGTCGGTAATTCAGGGGTACCAATTTTGAGTGGGGGGTCTCCTTTCGGGTGTCCGAAGGGCTCGGAAGGGCCTATTTTGTCCAACCTTAGATTGGATAAAATGTTCTGGTCCCGGTCACCAAACTCTATCCAAACTAAGCTTGGATAGATTTGGCCTTCGAGTTTTACGATGACCTCGTTAGTCGGCGGTTGGCATTGCGAGAGTCGATGCCGATTCGATTTTTGCGAACGGTGTGTGCGACACCAACACCCAACATGAGGGTTGGTATAAAGCACCACGCTAATTCCACAATCTAGCTTCCAAATAGCGGGTTCCTGGATTACCGTTTGTTCCGTCCTTGGGAACCTCCCGCTTATAAGCGAGGACCAGGCCAAGCGTGATGTGATAATTAGCCCCCATTAATCTCACGAATAAAAATTATAGCTCCGAAAAACTAAAAAACTGTAATTTGACCCGCCTGGGGGAACCAACACTGGTCAGTGTCGGCCAATAGTGACAAATCCGCTTTCAGGCGTTCATTCAGTCCAACAGACGCTATTGTGGATACTAGAGCAGGTTTCCCACCCGCTTCTGTCTGCAAATAACTTAAAAGTTCGATTTTTAGGAACACAAACGGGTTGAGTTTTTGCGACCCGATTCATGCTGCTAGCCATCACGTCGTTTTCGAATCGACCTTGCACATAGACCCGAAATCAACCCCCTACTCGGAATTTCTCCGTCTAGAAACCCTGTCGGTCTTGGATCTGGAGGTTTACGGATGCCGAACATTTTTACCAATGCTTGGAGTTAGATACACTATGACCGATGGTTCAGAGTATAACCGGGTCAAGACGACTCAATTATCTATTCGGATTCTCGAGACGATCAAGGAGTTAGATGGGGCACGGCTTTCCGAGATTGTTTCGTCCTTAGATATTGCAAAGAGCACCGCTCACAAGCATCTTCATACCATGGAGGAAGCCGGCTATCTGATCAAAGAGGGCGGAACATACCAGATCGGTCTGAAATTCTTAAATCTCGGCGAGTACGCTAGGGAGCGGTGGCCTGGGTTCGAGCATATCAAAAACGCAGTTGGGGAACTCACTGAACGGACGGATGAGGAATGTGATTTTGTCGTCGAGGACCACGGGCGTGTGACGACAATCGAGGAGTCCTACCACAAATGGGTGAAATACGAGGAGCCATCGGACGGGCCCCCGTCGAAAGAGTATCGTGCGAGGATCGGCTCGTACTATTATATTCACGCTACAGCGTCTGGTTTGGCTATCTTGGCCGAATATCCAACTGAACGCGTCAATGAGATCATCAATAAATGGGGCCTTCCAGCAAAGACAGAGTACACGATCACTTCCCAATCTGCCCTGTTTGAGGAATTAGAGCAGGTAGCAAAGCGAGGGTATTCTGTGGACGACCAGGGGTATGCAGAGGGCATGCGCAGTATCGGTAAAGCAGTTCACGGTCCCGATGGGCGAGTGTTGGGGGCGCTCAGTGTCTCCGGCCCCGCTTACCGAGTTGATGGGGTGGTTCTGCAGGAAAAGATACCGAACGAACTGATCGCTGTGGTGGATTCCTTGGAGCAGACATTGGCGGAGGAAGCACCACTCTAGTGGTTACCGTGCTTCTGTTTTCCACACACAAAGATTAAGGACAACCTGGTTAGAACATAATCCCATGGAACCCAGTGATATGGGCGACTCCGTTAGAGAGAGGCATGCCAACGCACAGGAGTGGGCAACTGAGGTCAGCTCATTTAATGCGTGGGTAGGCGGATCACACGTTGAGACTGACGACTCTATCGAAACTCGGGACCCGGTGACGAACGAGTCCATCGTGGAAGTCCCGCTCTTCGATTCTGACACCGTCGACGACACCGTCGCCGAGGCTTGGGACGCATATGACGAGGAGTGGTCGAATACCAATCCCGCCGACCGCTCCGAGATGTTGTTTGACTGGATCGACGTTCTAACGGACCATATTGAGGAGCTATCCCTTCTCGAGTCACTCGACACTGGCAAACCGATCGGTGATGCCCGGGGCGAGGTTCTGGGTGCGATAGATACTCTCGAATATTATGCATCGTTGGCTCGCACGCAGAGTGGAAAACAGGTGCCGGCCCGTAACGACGTGCACACCTACACCCGAAGTGAACCGTATGGCGTGGTTGGTCAGATCACGCCATGGAACTTCCCAATGTGGGCTGCTGCCTGGAAACTTGGCCCAGCCCTCGCCGCTGGCAACACGTCGGTCCTGAAGCCTTCTGCCACCACCCCGTTGACTACGGTCCGAATGGCTGAGCTATCAGCAGGCGTGATACCCGACGGGGTGATTAACGTCGTTACTGGGACCGGCTCGGTAACCGGTGGAGCAGTGACCGAGCACGAGGACATCCGAAAGGTCTCCTTTACCGGGAGTACTGGGGTTGGAAAGGGAATCATGGAGGCTGCTGCAGGCCACTTTGCTCCAGTTACGCTGGAACTTGGTGGGAAGTCGCCGTTCCTGGTCTTCCCCGATGCGGATCTCGACAAGGTTGTCGACGCCGTCGCATCCGGAATCTTCTATAGCACTGGCGAAATCTGTGATGCCTTTTCACGCGCCCTCGTTCACGAAGATATCGTCGATGAATTCACGGAACGGTTTGTGGAGAAGGCCGAATCTTACCAGCTTGGTGACCCGCTTTTGGAGGAGACTACCATGGGTCCCCTAACTTCCAAGGAGCAGTTTGAGACTGTGACATCGTACATAGATATCGGATCGTCCGAGGGAGCAAATCTCCTCACGGGTGGTGGCACACCCGATGCCGATGAGATCAGTGGCGGGTGGTATGTTGAACCAACTGTCTATGGGGACGTAGACAATGAGATGCGTATTGCCCAGGAGGAGATCTTCGGCCCCGTCCAGACGATTCAAACGTTCAATAGTTATGAAGAAGCGATTGAACTTGCCAATGACACCCGGTATGGGCTTGCAGCAGGGGTAGGGACTGAATCGACTGACATCGCACACAATGCGGCAGCTGACCTCGAAGCAGGACTAATCTATGTCAACGAGTACGGTCCCATACTCCCTGATGCTCCCTATGGCGGGTTCAAGGATTCCGGCATTGGGCGGGACCTAGGCGAAGAAGCACTTGATCACTACCAGCAGACCAAGTCCGTGTACGTTAATTTGGGAGACCCCGATCTATAGTCCCGAACGTGGATGCACTGCTCAGAGTAGAGGGACCGGGACGTTTGCACCGCTTGGCCGGGCGCTGTTTTTGATTTACTACGGGCTATGCCATCTCCGATTTGTGAGGGTTAAATTTATGCATAGTAAGGTTCTCGAATGGAATGAAGGTAACAGGGGACATCCCGCGGTGAGACACTATCTCCCGCCCATCGAGAGATGGTGTTACCATAACAGCCCATGGTAGAATACGATTTCAACGGCCAGGTCGCGTTCGTCACCGGCGCGGCTCGTGGTCAAGGACGATCGCATGCAGTAGCGTACGCAGAAAACGGGGCCGACGTCGTCGTCACCGACATTTGTGAGGACGTGGAGACCTCTGATTACCCGCTTTCATCCCGCGAAGATCTGGAAAAAACCGCTGAGTTGGTCGAGGAAGAGGGCCAGGAAGCGTTGGTGATCGAGATGGACGTCCGCGACGACGCGGAGGTTCAGGCTGCCGTTGAGAAAGCTGTTGACCACTTTGGTCACATCGATATTCTGGCGAACAACGCCGGCATCTGGAACCTCGACTTCCTCCACGAGATGAGTGAGGAGAAATGGGACGAGATGATCGACATCGACCTGAAGGGTGTGTGGCTGCCGAGTAAATATGTGGCCCAGCACATGGTCGAACGTGGCGAAGGTGGCAAGATCGTCAGTACGGCGTCGACCGCTGGCCACGGTGCGAGCTATCGCGGTGGACATTACACGGCTGCAAAGCATGGCGTCGTCGGCCTGACTCGCTCATTGGCCATCGAACTGGGTGAATACGGCATCAATGTGAACTGTGTTTCACCCACCGGCATCGATTCCCCGATGACCCGGATGCTTATCGAGGAACACGGCCAGGACTCCATTGATGAACTCGAAGAGTACACTGGCAAATGGAACGTTATGGACGAAGGGCCGGTCGAACCGCGAGACGTCAGTGAGGCGTATCTGTGGCTCTCGAGTGACGCGGCACGCTACGTAACCGGTAGCGCGCTTCCCGTGGACGCTGGGTTGATGGCAAAGTGATTTCTGCCTAAGTCGACCGAACGCACCCGAACACCCATCCGTCGGTTTCCGAGTTCGTCCGCTCTGGTTGCGGTGAACGAGCCTTTCTACAACCCCTCAATCCCATCCTCTTGTCCAGGGCTGGGCGAAAGCCCTGGCGTATCCGTGAGACGCACAAGCCGACGGTCGACCAGGGGAAATTTCATTAATGGGGGTACTCTACTCGGAAACGAGGATCTCGGCGCCGGGAACCAGGCGTCCATCCAGAAAAATGAACGAGCTACTATTCACACCAAGACGTATCGGCAACGTCCAGATACCCAATCGGACGGTATTCTTGGCCCACGAAACCGGGTTTGCGGAGGATGGATTACCAACTGAACGTGACGCGGCCTACTATGAAGCGCGTGCTCGTGGTGGGGCAGGTCTCATAATGGGGCCGTCCAGCATGCTTGTCCACCCGACAGCATCTAACCCGACGTATGCGTCCGGTTATGACCCAGCGGTTATACCACGGCTAGAGGAAATAGCCGAGGCCGTCCATCGTCACGATTCAAAGGTCTTCGCTCAACTTCAACATACTGGGGGCGAGGATACTGGTGAACATGCGATGCATGAGACGTGGGCTCCGTCTGCGGTTCCGTCGAATTTTGGCTATGAGATGCCAAAGCGGATGGAGAAGTCGGACATTGAAGAGGTCAAGCTTGGGTACGCAAAAACTGCAGAACACGTGAAGCGAAGCGGCATCGACGGCATCGAGCTGAAGGTCGGTCATGATGGGTTGCTTCGACAATTCATATCGCCAAAATACAACCGCCGCAGTGATGAGTATGGAGGCGACGTTGATGGCCGGGTTCGCCTCCTGAACGAAGTGATCGAGGTCATCAGAGACCGCGTCGGCGAGGACTTTCCAGTTGGTGTCCGGCTGACTCTCGACGAGATGGAGTCCGGTGGCTATGACTACGATTATGCAGTAGCGGTCATGCGACGGCTGCATCCGAGTGTGGACTTTCTCGATTCGGATATCGCTACGATTTCAAAGCTATACGTGACGGACGCTCCGATGCATGCACCACTGGGGTATACTGAAGAGTATTATGGGGATGCTCGAAGTATTCTTGATGTCCCAGTTATTGCCGCTGGCCGAATCAATGATCTGACAAAGGCTGAAGATCTTTTACAGGAGGGCAAAGCCGATTTTATCGGGATGTGCAGACAACTGATTGCGGATCCCGAAACGGTTCGAAAAGCCGAACGGGGCAATGATTCCGAAATCACTCACTGTATAGCGTGCAATCAGAACTGCCTCGGCGGCCTAAACACCAAAGGCCATATCGGTTGCATCCAAACGCCGCGCTCGGGCCGCGAAACTGAAATGGACCGGCTAGTTGATCTTCCGGAAGTGGATGATCCCAAAGAGGTCCTGGTCGTTGGTGGGGGTCCGGCTGGGATGTCCTTTGCTGTAACTGCCGCGGATCTCGGCCATCATGTTACCATCCACGAAAAGCGAGCTGAACTTGGTGGCCAAGTAAACATCGCGACGAATATCGAGGCCCGGCGCGAGTTTGGCGACGTTGTCAGGAACCTCGAAAACCGACTTCGAACCCGGGACGTGAGCGTCGAAACTGGATCTCAAGTTTCTCCGCAAGATGTCGATGGCGGCTGGGACGTTGTTGTTGCTGCGACGGGGGCTACTGAGCAATCTCCCGACCTTCCAGGAGAGGATGTGTATCGCTCGTGGGACGTGTTACAGGGAGAATCTGTTGGTGACTCCGTGGTTGTCTTTGACCAGAACAAGCATGCCACTGGTGTCGGCGTGGCAGAGCAGCTTGCAAAAGAGGGTCACGATGTCACCATTGTCACGACATCGTACCACCCCGGTGATCAATTAGAGGGATCGAACGTTCCTCCATTCCTTGAATCCCTGGTTGATCTGAACATCGAGACCAAAGAGCACGCCACGGTGGTCGGGTACGAGGACAAATTAGTCCAGGCAATGAACGTTTACTCACAGGAGATCGAGTCGATCGAAGCCGATTCGCTGGTTGTCGCGAATCGCCGCCAAGCACGGGACGATTTCGCCCACCAATTGAGAGACCAGGTAGACATTCCAGTCCACTCGATTGGAGACAGCGTGGCACCGCGCCTGGTGGATAAAGCAATTTACGACGGTGAAACACTGGCCCGAGAACTATGAGTGAACAACTGATCGTCGTTCCGGAGTGGGATGGATGTTCGGTCCTCGGTGAAGCCCAGCGACTCAAAGAACGATTGGAAGCGACCAGCGATTCGGATGTCGATGTGGTTGTGATCACGATGGACGGCATTCACGACATGTCGGAACTCGATGTATCCGCCGCAGATGAGCATCTGACCCTTCGATTACGCTCCGGTGAATTCGAACCGAGTACCACCACTGTGTCTGTCCGCGTGCGGGCATTACAGGACATCGTAACTGACCGAGATCCGCTCGGGGTCTTTTTCCCCAGCACCCCTGACGGCGACGAAATGGCAGCTACTCTTGCATCCACAACAGGTGGGGCTGGTCTCTTGGATTCACTGCTCGAAGTGAAAAACGGTGAACTGATCGGGCATCGCCCAGTGTTTGATAAACGAGCCCTCGTGACCTTTGAGGTTGAGAACCGTCCGCTTGTCGCCTCACTCTCCATGGATGGGCTACCGGAACCCAGTAGCGGAGCAGAAACGCCCCCTGTCCAACACAGCATCGAAGTCGAAGGAGTGGCTGAAGAGGGCGTTGAACGGCTCCGGACAATAGAAGTCCCCGAAAAGGACATCTCGAAAGCAAAAGTGGTTGTGGCAGGTGGGGACGGCCTCGAAAGTCGTGATGACTTCCAGGTTATCCGATCCCTTGCTGACTCACTCAATGCGACTGTTGGAGCGTCTCGACCACTTGTCGATGAGGGGTGGGTTGCCCACGACCGGCAGATCGGTGTTACGGGCAAGTCTGTTGATGCGGACCTGTATGTCCCTGTTGCCATTTCCGGTGATCCCTATCACTTGGACGACGTCCAGGCGGAACATATTCTGGCAATTAATACCGATCCCAACGCTCGCGTTTTCGATATGGCGGATATTGGGGTTTTGGGTGATTTCGAAACGTATGGACCGAAACTAACCGAAGCTATCCAAGCAACGCATGCTACTAATTCAAGCGACGCTGAAGAACCAAGGGGTGAGGAGTGATGGTCGACTTTGACGTAATCGTCGTCGGTGCCGGGCGAGCGGGGACTGCAGCAGCGTACAAACTCGCCGAACACGGCATCGACGTCGCCCTCGTTGAGCGGGCGAAAGAGGCTGGGATGAAGAACGTGACCGGTGGCGTTCTTTACGGGGACGTGCTCAGCGAGTTGGTCCCAGAGTTCCCGGATCAGGCCCCGCTTGGGAGACATGTCGTAGAGCATAACGTTCGTATCCTCAACGAAGGCACGTCTATTGGGATCAGTTATCGGGATCCGGCCATTCTCGACGAGCCCAATTACACGATCCAGGTTGGGCGGTTTGACCAATGGTTCGTGAAGAAAGCCGAGGAGAAGGGTGCCGTGTTCATTCCGGAAACGACAGTTCGGGATGTTTCTCAACGAGGCGAGGAAGTTCTCGTCGAAACAGATCGCACTGGGGGAGACCTCACTTGCAAGGCCGTCGTTGGTGCGGACGGAGTTAACACCACAGTTGGTCGCGTCGCTGGGATCCGAGAAACAGTCCGGAATGAAAACGTTGGCCAGTCCGTCAAACACGTGATCGATCTCGATAAGTCGACAATCAATGAGCGTTTCAACCTGGAACCTGGCGAAGGTGCCGCATACGCTTTCGAAGGCTTTCCTGAAGGGGTCCCTGGGCTCGGATACTTCCTCTATACATTTGAATCGAGTATTGCGGTCGGTGCCGTCGCGAGCATGAGTTCCCTCGAAAAGTATGGAAAGCAGGGTTATAGTGGTCGCGGCACCCCGTTGTATGATCTCTTGGACCGGTTCAAAGAGCTCAAGGCGGTCAAACCACTCGTCGAAGGGGGTTCAACTACTGAATACCAGGGAATCCTCGTGCCGAAGTACAAGTACTCCAACCTCCCCCAACGATACGACGACCGAATTAGCCTCGTTGGTGATGCCGCCGGCCTGACCCTGAACAAGGGGTTCACGTTCCGAGGGTTGGACTTCGGTATTAAGAGCGGGATGTGTGCCGCCGAGGCGGCGATCGGTAGCGATCAAAATCAGGACTGGGATAGCTTTGGCCAGCGGTACGATAAACTTCTCAACAACTCCTATGTGATGACCGAGATGAAACAACATAGGGGAATCCCGTCGGTGGTTGAGAACGAGAAGTTCTTCGACGAGTATCCGGCAGTCGCTCGCGAGGTCCTCGAACACACGTTCTCGACGAGTGGGGACGCCTCGGGACTGACCTGGCGCCAAGCACTGCGGAGTTTGCGCAAGCGAGATATCAAGTTGCGAGGTGTACTGGCAGATGGATGGAAAGCGGTACGGTCATTTTGACAAACTATGTTCCACATACAACAGACTACAAACGGCGATGGAGTTATTCACCGGATAGACATGCGTACAAAAGGAACTACCACCGTCCGGCTCAATGGAGGCGAACACCAATGTCAGTAGAAAAAGATCTGGAAACAGTCGAATGGGATGTGGGAGAAGAGGGACACATTACCGTCGATAACTCCGAGTGTGTCGACTGTGAGGAGAAACCGTGTCTGCATCTCTGTCCAGCACAGTGTTTTGACTACCAGGAAGAGCGGGAAGGTGGGATCTACTTCTCGTACGAGCACTGTATCGAATGCGGTTCCTGTATGGTTTTCTGTGCCAACGATCCGGATCGGGGAGCCGTTTCGTGGACGAAGCCTGATGGTGGTAAAGGAGTGGAGTACGATCTAGGATGATGAACGCAATCGTTCCAATCCGCCCCGCTCCGCACAAGGTCCTCCCGGACACGGAGTCTGAGGGGGTGCAAACCCGACGCTGGCTAGCGAACAAGACAGATCTGGTGGCGCTCGAAGCTGCCCAACAGCACGCGGAGCATGTCACCGTTCTCGGGATTGGCGATGAACGTGCAAAAGACGCTGTCAAAGCGGGGCTACGGGCGGGTGCTGATGAAGCCATTCATGTCGAGTATGACCCCATCGAAGACCCGATTGGGGAAAAATATGGGACGGTTCTCGGAAAGGTTATTGAGCAGGAGGAGCCCGAAACAGTATTCATCGGTGACGAGGCACCGACGATGGATATCGAGGTGATCACAACCACAGCAGCTGATCTGGGATGGCGATCAACAACGGGCGTGACCGGAATCGGCACGGAGGACGTTGATGGTCACTACGAGTCCGACCATGATCTCCTCGTTCAACGACGTGTCGCGTTGGGTGAACAGGAGATAGTTGGTCTCAATACTCCCGTTGTTTTGGGGATCGATTCCGGATTTGCCAACCCCTCACGTGGATCTATGGACTCTGTACTCGCTGCCCAAAGAGCGTCCATTCGAACGCTTCCACTGGACGAGATTGTGCCCGGGGAATCGCGCTTTTCCATGAGTATTGGTTCCCTTAGTGTCCGTGACATCCACGCGTACGAGCGTGTGGGTCATGGGGCACCACCACGGCACGGGTCCGTCGAACAGCGAATCCACCAGATCATGGGCGATACAGATTCGGATGAACAAACCGCTGGGGAAATAATCGACGACTCGCCGGAGCACGCAATCGATCAAGTAGTGTCGTACCTTGAGGCCAATGAGGTACTCTAATTGAACGACGATGCCTCAGTATAACTTTGATGACCGGGTTGCGTTCGTGACGGGGGCCGCTCGTGGCGTTGGTCGGAAGACCGCAGAACGGTACGCTGAGGCAGGTGCAGACGTGATTGTTACCGACATATGCTCGGAGATTTCAACGCTTCCGTACGATCTTGGTACCAGGGCAGATCTTGAGAGAACTGCTGATTTGGTTCGTGATACTGGTTCTGAGGCACTCGTAATTCCAGTTGACGTGCGTGATGCTTCAGCCGTTCGAGACGCTGTCGAAACGGGGGTTGATCGATTTGGTCATATCGACTTTTTGGCCGCTAATGCTGGTGTCTGGGACAGTCGTCCGTTTGCTGACGTTGACGAGGCGCTATTCGAATTGGTCATCGATACTAACTTGAAAGGTGCCTGGTTGTCGGCTAAATACATCGCCAGACAAGCAATTCAGCACGAGAAACAGGCGAGTATCGTAATCACGTCCTCGATTTTGGGGCAAGTGGGCGCGGCTTGGTCTGCCCATTACTCGGCGTCAAAACACGGGATCATCGGATTTACGAAATCACTGGCGCTTGAACTCGGCGAATATGGGATCCGGGCCAATGTAGTGAGTCCGACCGGAATCGATACGCCAATGGTTGAAAAAATGGTCGAATCACTCGGGACCGAACCCTTCGATAGAATTTCGGGCCCCGTTGGCCCGATGAATCTCCTCGATGGGAACCTGCTCGACCCGCAAGACGTTGCTGAAGCGCATCTCTGGCTTGCGAGTGATGCGTCCGGTGCCGTGACTGGTGCTGTCCTTCCTATCGATGCAGGAATGACGGCAAAGTAATTCTAAAGCCGCCGGGCGAGATCTTCAGCGTCGTAATACGCCCGATCTAATTTACGCGGTGACACCGCGTCTCCGATCCGGTACACGTCGTCGTGGCCATTTGAGAGCTCCAAGTAAAGCGATTCATTTGCACTCCGTCGTCCCGCATACACTATGGTCTCCGGTTTTCGGGACTGGGTTGTGCCGGAATAGATGTGATGCATCGTTACTGTCCCGTCGTCTGTGATCTCATCCACTTCGTGATTCCCGATGAAATCGACCCCCTGTGCTTGGAGGCTGGCAACCATCGTCGGGAGGTTGGGCTGTTCGGTTCGGAAACCTGGATAGTGGTCTTCGGTGACTATTTCCAGATCAGTCCCCCGGCGGGCGAGTTCCAAGCCGACTTGCATGGTTATAATCCACCGATTCTCGTCGATCAGTAGTACCTCATCTGCCGTCTCTTCGCCCTGAAGAACATCGACGGCATCAACAACTTTTTCTTCGAAATCGTATCCTTCCTTCGTGGAAATCGGCGCGCCAGTTGCGACGACGATGGCGTCCCATTCATTTGAGATGTCTTTTGCACGCACCTCTTGCCCCGTTTCAACTGCTACTTCCGTTTCGATGAGGTCCGACTTGAGGTCTTCTAATGCACGTTCGATGGGTGAGAGTATTCCCTGTGCAGCGACCGTCAGTTGGCCACCAAGCTTGTCCTTTCTCTCTCGGAGCGTAACATTGTGTCCGCGTTGGGAGGCAACTGTTGCGAACCGCATTCCAGCAGGCCCCCCACCAACCACCAGAATGTTTTGTTTGTAATTGACTTCCGGGAGTGATTGAATCGGGTCAAGTTCCGCTTCCCTCCCTGTTCGGGGATTGATTACGCATTCCACGTGTCCGCCATGAGCGTCTGCAAACACTCCCTCAAGGCATTTCTGATTACACTTGATACACTGCTTTGGCCGAACTCCCTCCTGGAGCTTTTGAACCGTATTTTCGTCCGCAAGAAGTTGTCTGGTAAAACTCACCAGATCGGCACCAGCGTCGAGAAGATCTCTTGTTGAGTCTCCAGTCGTCAGCGGGGATCGGCCGATGAGTGGGACATCGACGATGTCCGAAACTGTTTCAATGCCAGATTCAAGGCCGGGGGAATCCATTCCAATTCCACTGTGCCCCTGTGTGTACGTCGAGGCGGTTCCGACAGTGACAGAGAGATAGTCAAATCCGTCAATCGCATTGAGTAGGTCCGGAATGTCTTCATACTCGTATCCACCATATTCCATCTCGGCCAACGAGAGGTGCAGTCCGACAGGTTCATCGACTGCTTTCGAGACTGTATCGAGTACTTCGGTCACGAACCGAGCCCGATTTTCCCATGAACCGCCATACTCGTCCTCGCGAACGTTGAACTTTGGTGAGAGGAATTGTCTGAGAATCGAATACGGGCCTGCAGCGAGCTCCACACCGTCAAATCCTGCGTTTGAAAGGTTTTTCGCCGCGGTCCCGAATGAGCGCTGGAGTCTTTCGATATCGTCGTGGCTCATCGGCGTCGGCATCTCGTAGGTTGAATCCGAGGCCACTGCAGAGGGTGCAAGTTGTGCTTGCATTTCCCAATCACCAGTCGCTTCAGCCCCGGGGTGTGTGAGTTGCCCGAAAACCTTTGCCCCCGATTCGTGAATCGTTCTGACAGTTTCCTCAAGTGCGGGGACAACATCCGTATCATACGCATCCACGAACCAAGGCCCGCTGGCAGACGAATCGACCAACATTTTGGCTGGACCGACCACCAGGCCGACCCCACCTCGAGCGCGAGCCGCCAGATGTTCATTGAGCTCCTCGGTCGGGTGCCCATTTTCGGCCAGATTTGTTCGAACCGCACGGAAGACCGCTCGATTGGATATGGGTGTCCCCACAATCTCGACCTCTTGCTGTAGGTCCATACAGTGCCATTGTGAACCGACCAACTTGAGTATTGAGGGTATTCTATTATTCGCCGGATCGGGCGCTGGTGACAAATTATAAGTATTTGCACCGGACTAACGTTAAATGATGTCAAAAGCAGCCCCTCAAACTGAAAGCTCGAAAACTGCCGACACTGAACCGCCGGAGATCGAAAGCGACCTGGTGAAAGAGGAACTCCGGATTGACGGGATTTGCGGAGTTTATTGAATGGGAAAGACCGTATCGAAGCCTGAGTACATCAAATATCGGCGCGAGGACGAGTATGGTCTCGTGTATGACCACGAAAATTACGGCTACGAGGATGCGACGCTGAGCACAGTCGACGAGCGCATCATTTCGTGTTTGGAGTATGTTGAGGATCGGTCAGCTATCGAGCTGGAAGCCCTCCAGGATGAATTTTCTCCTGAGGTAATCGAAGTCGCTCGAAAAAAGGGGTATATATATGTCACGTAGCCCGTTGCGCTCACCGGTCACGATCACGTGGGAAGTCACGTTTGGCTGTAATCTGCACTGTGATCATTGCCTCTCCGGGAGTGGCCCCGCACAGCAATCGTCTGACGAACTGTCTACTGCCGAGGCAAAGGAATTCATCGCGGAGTGTGACGAGATGGACATCTTCCAGGTGAATATTGGTGGGGGTGAGCCGTTTGTTAGACCGGACATCCTTGAACTCCTCGCTGATCTCACGGATCGGGGAATCTCTACTTGTGTGAGTACCAATGGAACACAGTTGGACGCGACCGTTTTGGATCGGCTGGAAGAGATGGACCCCTTATACCTGCAGGTGAGTCTGGACGGACTTCAGCCAGAAAACGACGCGTTACGTGGGGATGGTGTTTTTAATTCTGTTCTAGACACGCTTTCTGAACTTGCAGAACGAGATATTGGGACCACCGTGAATACGGTTGTCACGAGCCAAAACGTCCACGATTTGGACGAAATATACGAGCTAGCGGGGAGTTATGGAGCGGGTCTTCGCCTCAACCGGTTCCGCCCCAGCGGACGTGGTGAAGATGTCTGGGATAGGCTTCGACTGGACACTGATCAGATCACGTACCTGCATTCCTGGTTGAGCGATCACCCTGATGTTCGAACAGGCGACTCGTTCTTTTACCTGAACGCAATGGGTGAAGTTCGAAACGAGACTTTGAAAGAATGTGGAGCCGGGTCTATGACTTGCTTGGTCGATCCCGTTGGGGATGTGTACCCCTGTGCGTTCACTCAATGGCCGGAAGTAAAATCGGGCAACGTCATTTCGGACGGCTTCCAAACTGCATGGGACGAACTTACCTCTCTTGGGACCCACGTCGATGACCACGAAGGATGTCCAGCAGTTGCGATGGGTAGCAAGGACTCAGAAGGAGAGGATCCTCAACTACGCTCGATTTTGCACGGTGACTGACCCAAAATGTCACGAACGAGTGGCCAGTACCGTCTCCGGGACAGTGTTTCGATTCAGAATGGTCTTGTTTCTCGGTCTGGTCCTCTCGTTGTAACTCGGTTGAACGACTCTGCCCAGGATCTCCTCAAGACGGTTTCCACTGATGAGTTTCAGTCAGTAACGGCGATTGCTAGGGAAGGCGGGGTTTCAGCGGAATCGACTGGAGCACTACTCAGTGATCTTTACAATCGCGGCTTTCTCGAGTGGAGGCCCGCACGTGACCCAGAGTTTCAGCCACCCGTCTCGATCATCTTGACAGTACGAAACGAAGCAGACGCAATAGAGCCGGCTTTGGACGCTTTGGCCGATCTGAATTACCCTGAGTACGAGGTCGTCGTTGTTGATGACGGCTCCACAGACGACACACGGGAATTAATCCGATCACACTCTCTGACAGCGGATGGGAACTTGCGTCTCGTTCCTGTTGGATCTGACACGGAACCACTCGGCATCGGTGCGAGCCGAAACCGGGGTGTTTCGAGTGCGGCGAACGAGATCATCGCGTTCACGGATGCAGACTGTCGTCCGAATCGGGCGTGGCTATCGAATCTTGTTCCCGCTCTGGCCACTCATGATGTGGTCGGTGGACGTGTCCGCCCTACCGATACAGCACGGCCCATGCATGAGTATGAAGGGATCCACTCCTCTTTGGATATGGGTCCACGTGCGTCCCCAGTGGACCGAGAACAGTCGACACCCTACCTTCCAACTGCCAATCTTGTCGGCCACCGAGAGGTGTTTGAGAAAACCCCCTTCCCAGAACGAAACGTCGCCGAGGACGTTGGTGTTAGCTGGGACGCACTGGCGAATGGATTTGATCTGGTGTACGATCCAACTGGTGTTGTCGAGCACGACTACGGAGGAGTCACCAATTTTCTCGGACGACGTCTTTCTTACGGCGGTTCTGAAGCGCTTTTGGCCAAATTGTACGGCCACCCCGGCTCGGTGTCGCTGCCAGCGATCTCCTTGGTTGGTTTGGTATTGCTCGCGGTCTTGCCTGTGGTCAATTCTATGCTGAATATTGGTGCTTCTCTGGGCACATTTTTGGCAGCTATGACGGTTCTCGGTTTCGTCATCACGCCCACAAAACAGGCATTCACTTCAGTGATAACCGGGTCCATTCGTGTGTCTGCGGCTGTGGCTGGTCTCTTCCGTGGCTCACTTTCACGAGTCTACGGTTTCGCTCTCGAAGTTACGCGCTATTATTCGCTTCCCTTAGTCGCGCTTGGGATTTTAGCAGGTGTTGGCGGCTTAGAGTTTCTTGCCATTAGCTTACTTGCCATCCCGGGGATCTGTGTGGTGGTGGCTCTGGCTATAGATCTGTCCGTTAATCGGCCTTCAAGCCCTGTTCGATACTCCCTCTTGTACCTCGTTGACCATCTTACCTACCAGATTGGAGCCTACCGTGGTGCGGTGGAAAACCGTACTGTTGCCCATCTTCGCCCCTCGAGTCGGTTTTCTCTCACTCTGTAGTCGAAAGGTCGGTCGCTCGGCCAGTTCTTCGTGCAAGAAACAATACTCCCAGATGACCATTATCGGAACGGGGTTTCGATTTTGGGGCAACGAGGGCTCCATTGCCAATCCCTATATGCCTAAACCCAATTTTTATATTCCCCCGCGTATACTGGGTGTGTGTAGCAGTGTGATGGAACCGAATCACACACCGACCACCTAAAGACACAGAACGAGCACGAACTCTATGAGCCAGCTGTGTGGCCGCATGATCCACGCGGCAATCCCACGGCGAAAGATGGTTCAGCGGAGCACGTGCTGTGGTTAAATCAACATGCCAAATACACCAACCAAAAATTGGAGGCGAACGGTACACAGGAGGCGAACCGACAACGCAGTAGCTGGGCATCTGCAAACTAACTCGGAACCCAAAACCAATCGACGACACGCATGAAATTAATGGAGATTTTTGGTTTGGAAGGGGCTGAGTTTAATGAGAAAATGCTTTTCTTCCTCACTGCAGTTGGACTCGCTGTTCTGGGTGCAATTGGAATTTTGAGCCCGCAGTGGTTCAATGACATGATGATGGCGGGCTATGACTTTGTTCTCCATAACTTCGGCTGGTGGTTTATGGTACTGGGATTTGCGCTTCTGGCGTTTTCCGTGTTCATGACTTTCTCGAAGTACGGAAAAATTCGCATTGGCGGTCAGGATGCAGAACCTGAATTCGGCCTATTTGGATGGATCGCGATGGTATTTACTGTCGGATACAGTGGTTCGATCATCATTTGGGGTGTTGGGGAGCCTGCTTCGATCATGGCTGCTCCGCCCCCAGAGCCGTGGCCAGTGAGTGGCGCGCTTGAATCCATGTCGCTTTCGTTCATGTTTATCCACGAGATCTTCCCCGGGCTAGCGATGTGGTACCCTCCCTTCGCTCTCGCATTTGCCCTCACAATTTACAACCGGAACGTGGACCGATTCAAAATCAGTTCTATGCTCAAACCGCTCCTCGGAGACGGGGACCACAAGTACCTCTACTGGGTTGTGGACCTGGCCTCCCTAATCGCTATTGTAGGGGGAATTGCAGCGACGATGGGGTTCTCTGCCCAGACATTCGATGCGCTCATCAGTGATGTATTCAATATGCCAGGATCTTCCCTGACGTACATACTATTTGGATTAATCGGCTTGGTGTTCCTCGGAGACGTCTGGCTCGGACTTCACAAGGGCATCCAGAACGCTGCGAGAGCGACGGTGATTCTGGCGATGATTTCGGCCGGGTTCCTGTTGGTGGTGGGCCCAACCTTGTCCGCGATCAATATCGGGCTGGATGCAACTGGGATCTGGATCAACAACATGTTCCGACTTTCGTTCTTCACGGATCCCACCGCAGCTGGCGATTGGGGCCACTATTGGACCAGTTTCTGGTGGGCCTGGTGGGCAGCGTGGGGCATCTTTGTTGGCAGCTTTGTCGCCCGGGTCTCCAAGGGCCGAACTCTTCGAGAGACGTTTGTGAGTTTGGTCGCCATTCCCGGTGTCTTCCTGTGGATTCAGCACTCGATCATTGGCGGATGGGTTCTCTCCCCGGGTTATGTCGAACCGGTAACTGAGGCCGTTTCTTCCGGAGGAATTCCTGCTGCGATTGCCGAAGCAGTCAATCTCACCCCATATGGGTTGGTTTTGGCTGTTCTGTTCGTCCTCGTGATCACCGGGTATGTGATTACCTCCCTCGATTCGACTGTGTTTATCCTCTCTTCGATTACCCTTGGGACCGAAAATCCCAATGCTCGGAACCGGGCATGGTGGGGTGTTCTGCTCGCGTTCGTGGGTGTGATGACGATTGAACTCCCCCTGTTTAGCGCAATGCAGGCATTCCCAGTGATTTTGGCATTCCCGTTCACCGTCTTCCTTGTCGCGATAGCATTCTCCAGTTACGTTGCTGCCAGGGATTACTTCAGAGCTAATGTGCTGGAAGACGGGGAAGAGCATTCCAGCTTTATCACCCGCAAATCCGAACCACAACCGGCTCAAAAACAATCCCAGCCTGCACCGGACGACGATTAAATCGCGCCCAGCGGGCCAATTTCGAGGATCGTTTAATTTTAGTTTTGACTTTCCCTCCAAGGTCTACTGGGTTACAAGAGTGATAGATATAACTGCAAATACGAGCCCTGCAGCCTTTTTCATCCCAATGGGCTCTTTAAATATGAGAACGCCTAGGACGGCTGCGATGACGAAGTATAACCCGCTTATCGGAGTTACAACCGATGCATCTCCGGTTTTCAGTGCGGAATACATGGTTACTGCTCCGATAGCACTTGCTATTCCTGCTCCCAGTGCATACGTTACACCAGTCGGATCGAAATCGGCCGGATTCTGTGAGTTGTACAGGTAGTTTCCTAACAAAAAAACACTCGCCGATGCATATGTTACAAGTGTTGCCAAGTCCGACGAGATCGTTTCTGTGGAAATCTTTGCAAAAATTGCCCATCCGCCCCATGCCACCATTGTTACTACAGCAAGCCAAATTGCCGTCGTAGCCATGTTACAGAAAAATCCACACGGAATACTATAAGTGTTAGTGCGAATGTGGGCGTCAAGAACACGACTCGATTAACTGATCGGATCGGCGTGTATCTGGGCCCAATAGCCAGGTAACAAGGGTGGGTGACACGCGGCGATACGGTGTTCGCTGAACTGTTGACATACAACTCCGGCTATTGGTGCCCACTTCATTAACAGTTTCCAGGGGTCGTAATTGTTGTGATCTATTTAGTATCTAACTTTTCTCAAGTACATCGCTTTCAAATTTATTATGCTGTGCTCAAAACTGCTTACCATGCGTTCTGTAAAAATGAACGAACTCGCTTGGACTTCCATAGAAGAGGTCGCGGGCCAAGAAGTCCATACTGTAATCATTCCAATTGGAGCGACAGAACAACATGGGCCACACCTCCCGGTTGGAACTGATTCGATGATTGGCGAGGAAATATCGACTCGGGTCGCAAACCGGCTCGGTGACACACTTGTGGCCCCTCCGATTCAAGTTGGGTGTTCACCTAGCCATTCCGATTATCCGGGCACGATCTCGATCAGTTCCGACGTTCTCAAAGGTCTTATAGACGATTATCTTGACTCACTCGATGGCCATGGATTTCAATTCGCAGTCTTGCTCCCCTCTCACGGTGGAAATTTCCCGCCTGTTGAAACCGCAGCTGCCGAACTGGCCCCAAAATACTCGGAGCTCTCGCTCATCCCGATTGTAGACCTGAACCGTTTTACAGAACTAATAAATCAGGGGCTAGAAGAGGCCGGTTTGGAATACCAGGAGCCGGTTATCCATGGTGGCGGTACTGAAACCGCGATGATGATGGCTATTGAACCATCACGTGTCCGTAATTCCGAATTGCGCCCTGGTAATGAGGGTCTAAAATCTCGTTCTGCGGTCCTGAATCTCGGCTTTCAGTCGGTAACGGATGCTGGAGTTTTGGGTGATCCGACTGTGGCAACCCCTGAAATAGGTGAGCACATTATCACGTCCCTGGTAGACGGGTATACAGCCATGATTGAACATGAACGGACCAGGTTACGGAACTGGTAGATAGGCAAATTCGTATTGGCTTCACTCGAAATACGTTTTCTGTGTATTTTCATCCCCGATCTGATCTATATAATTAAATGATTATATCGATAAAGTTACTTTCCCCAATAGTATATTTAATTTTGATAGTTTTAGGAGTTAGCTCCATCTCAAACATTATAACAAATATTAATCATATATAAGTAATATATTATTGCAGTGAGATTATTCAGAACGAAAATTTCCGCATTTGGCACTTAATACCGAATATATGGCCATTTTTATCGATTTTGAGTTTTATCATAAATATGGTATTAGGATTTTTTATCAAATTTTATAATTTTACTGTATTAGTTCGACCCGTTGAACTAGTATCTGCGGTTAATAGGGTTTTGAAGCGGAAAAACTTCATTATTAGTATCGTAGCTGTCTTATTTCCACGGTCTTTGGAATGCAGCGACTTAATAATTATACTATCTGATAGATCTAATAATTATCCAACTTTCTGTTAATTAGTTACGGCACAATTATAATGAAAATAGAATGATCCGGGCCGGTATAGAACCGCCCATCTAATCGGCACCCAACTTCTTTTGAACTCCTCGCCGTAGAAACCAGCCACCAATGAGCGATCGAGGACCTGTATTGCCCCCGATTTTCGTCTCGCCCCGGGCGAGATGGATCGCCATCCTCTCGCTTCTCGCACTTCTGGTCCTCGCTGGAGTCGGGCTCGTTCTCTTCGATTACTCCTTCGGATCGATGCTCGATGCCCAGACCGTCCGGGAGACCGTCGAGTCCTTTGGCCTGCTTGCGCCACTCGTTTTCATCCTGATTCAGGCCACACAGGTCGTGGTGGCTCCGATCCCGGGACAGGTGCTCGCACTGGCCGGCGGGTACGCCTTCGGCCCGGTGCTCGGCACAATCTACAGCCTCATCGGGGCGACTATCGGGAGTGCGGTGGCCTTCGGGTTGAGCCGCCGATTCGGGCGACCCGCAGTAAAGCGACTGGTCCATCCCCTGACTCTCGAAATGGTCGACGGATTTCTCGAAGATCACGGCCGATTGGCCGTCTTTCTGGTCTTTCTGGTGCCCGGCCTCCCGGACGACGCGCTCTGTTTCGTCTGCGGGCTCACCCCGCTCCCGCTCTCCCATCTCGTCGTTCTCTCTACGATCGGTCGAATCCCGGGCTATGCTATGCTCAGTCTCGCTGGCGGCCGACTCGCGACCAACCGGCCCCTTGAGGCGATACTCATAATCGTGCTCATCGCGGTCCTGGCGGCGCTCGCGTACTCCCAGCGCGAGCGTCTACTCGAGTTCTCACGGTGAGTGTCGGCGTGAATCTGTCGTATCGAGGGATTTGTACCAACGGCCGCCGTAGAAAGATTCCCCAACCCTATCCACTATGTCCTATCGCTACACCGGCGACACCCACCGTGCCCTCGTGGCGTCCTATCGGGCCGACGAAACGCCGTTTCCGACCGAGACTGATCTGGTCGCCCCCGAGCGCAATCACGCCCGCCGGGAAATCGCCCTGTTGAAGTGTCTGCTCTTTCCGCGGCTGTGGAACTCCGGGGACAACGTGGGCGACCCGGACGCAGTCCAGAAGTGTCTCTCCGAACTCGGGGAACTCTTCGCAACCGGGTTCCGACTCTATGGCGAATCCGATCCGGCGCCGCTGGTGACGACGGTCCTCGATCAGATGCCCGAAATCAGGGATACGCTGAAGCGGGACGTGGTCGCCGCCTACAAGGGCGATCCGGCGGCCAAGAGTTACCGGGAGGTCATCCGCTCGTACCCGGGTTTCCAGGCGCTTTTGGTCCACCGTGTTGCGCATGTCCTCTACGAAGCGGGTGCGGAGGAGTACGCCCGGGAGCTCTCTGAGTGTGCCAAGACCGAGACCGGGATCGACATCCATCCGGGGGCCGAGATCGGCGAGTACTGTCTCATCGATCACGGAACTGGTGTCGTCATCGGCGAGACTGCGACGGTCGGGGACTGGGCCCGGATCTATCAGAACGTCACGCTGGGGGCACTACACTTCGAGGAGGCCGAAAACGAGGAGCACATGCTCCGCAAGGGCTACAAGCGCCACCCGGACATCGGCGATCACGTCGTCATCGGGGCCGGGTCGAACATCATGGGTCCCGTCGAGGTCGGCGATCACGTCTCGATCGGCGCGAACTCCTGGATCAGCGAGGACGTGCCCGATCACACTGTCGTCTTCATCGCGGATCACCCCGATCTGGAGCAGAAACCCACCGACTAGTTCGCCAGGTCGAGGTCGTACTCCCGGCCCGTGAGCAGGAACAGGACGTCCTCGACGATCGTGGCGAGTTCGGGGATGAGCCGTAGGAGCCCAAGCGTGATGGCCACCAGCACGAGGACCGAAGCCGACTGGGAGATGACCCTGTCGGCCACGATGTACGAGACCAGATAGGGGTCCTCGATGCCGAAGATCAGGAAGATCGGGTCCCGGAAACCGGCGAACCACTGGAAGCCGTGGGCCAGGGCGATAAAGGCCACCCGCAGGACGTTGAGTCCGTAGATGATCGGCACGGCAATCGCGATCCCGAGCAGTTTGCGCCGCGGTGTGGCGTCCACGGAAAGGGCCAGGCCGGCCACGATCGAGATGCTCCCGATGCCGGTACAGGCCAGAATGACCCGGGTCGTCAGTCGATGACCGTTCTCGGCCAGGAAGAGGAAGGTACTTTGCAGTCCGTCGGGACCGGTGATGACCGTCGGTTCGACGCCCACGGCACGCAGGATGAACTCCACGTGGGCCACGACCATCTCGATCGACCCACTTCTGATGACCGTGATCGCCTCGAAGGGTAGGTAGATGAACCCCATGATCGCGACGGCCCGGGTCAGCACTTCGAAGGACCGGCGCTCGGTATAGATCAGGGAGGCGACGTACAGCGAGCCAGGGACGGCGGCGGCACTCAGCACGCCTTCGACGATACTTCGCATCTCGATTGCGTAGTGTGGGACCATCAGCGCCCAGAACACCGCAAAGAGCGCCCAGGCCCCGGTCGCCCCGTAGCGGGCGACGGGCGACTCCCGCATGGACAGGATCGCGCTCGTGGCGAAGGTGAGGACCACGATCCACGCGAGTGGGTCCGTGATTGTCGCAAGATCCGTGGCCCCGAGCATCTACTCGTGGTGAAGATCGGTTCCGGCAAGTGTGTGTCGGTCCCCGTATCTAGGGCCGGATCAGCCGCTTGAGGCCGACCCCGATCATGAGCAGCGCGAGGGTACCGAACGCGAGGATCAACAACGCCGACTGTCCGATCTGCAACGGCTCAGGGACCGCCTCGACGACCCGGTCGACGGGTTCACCGGGCAGGTCCGAAAGCGGGCTGGTGACCGAGTCCGTGGGTGGGGTGGTCGTCTCTGCCGGGGTCGAGCGGTGTCGAGGCTCCGCGGCGCTTCCCCCACCACCCCCACCAGCGGCCGCGAAGGTTGTCGACTCGGTCCCGGTGAACTGCCCAGTGTAAACCTCGCTGATTTGCTCGTCGTTTGCCGTGACGGTTACGGTGTAGTTGGTGCCCGAATCGTACTCGCTGAGGTTCGCGGTTGTCTCGTAGGTGCCGTTCTCTTGAACGGTCGTCTCCCTCTCGACCGAGAAGTTACGCTCGGTACCTTCGATGTGCACCGTTGCGGTCGTGCCCGGCGCCACTGTCGTCGAGCCGTTGATCGGGACGGTTGCGTTCGTCGGTAAATCAAGCGTCTCGTTTTCGGTGGCCCGCCCGAGCTCGGCCCGGGCCTCGACCACCTCGACTGCGGCCCGTCGTCGCTCCTGTTCCGTCTCGTTTGTTCGATTGGGGACGAACGGTGTGTTCTCGGTGAGGACGACGGCTGTCTCGAGGGCAGTCCCTGGGGTCACCCTGTCACTGGCGTTTGGGTCTGCAACCACGAAGAACCGATCCGAATTCGGGGCCTCGACTCGTCGAAGACCAGCCACTGGATCATCACTCTGTGTCTCCCCCGACTTTGGGCCCACTGAGACGAAGGCTGGTGGTGTTCCGTTCGCACTCGATTTGGACGTTTTGTTCCGACCGATCGGGCCGCCGCCACGGCCCGGCGGTCCATTCGCGTTCGCGTGGCCGACTGCGCGACCGGGGGTAATGTTCCGGGCGTATGAACCGAGTCCGGCGGTGTCGACGGCGATCACGAGTCGGTCCCCGGTGGCGATTTTCTCCCGTCGGCTCGCGTTTTTCGCGACGTCCTCGGCGGATGCGATCGTGGCTCCACGTGGCGCGACCATGGGCTCGATGGCCGCCGTCCAGTTCGCACCGATCTGGACGGTGTCGCTGTCCCGGACGGTATCCCCAATAGCCACCGAAATCGTGTAGTTCCCGGCTTCGAGCGGTTTTCGGTGGGTGCCATTCCCGGCTCCCGACCGTGCGTGGGCCGGTGGATTGGTACTTGCGTTGCCGGGCACTGATTTGTCGGTCGTCGATCGATCGGGTTCCGTCTCGTTGTCCGCCACCGTCGTCAGCCAGGCCAGTCCCGCCTGACTCGCATCAGTTGATTCGAGTGCGACGGTAGCTGATCGGTTTTCGGTTCCCGTGCCATCCGCGGAGAGTGCGAACTGGACCGTCGTATTCCTCGTCGTGACGCTGGCCCGTTCCAGCCGATCGCCGTCCGGGCCCCGAAGACTGACCGTGGCCGTGTCCGTGCGCTCCAGGGTCAGATTGACCCGGACTCTCTCATCTCGTGTGATGGCGTGGTCGAGCGCTTCGAGCGTTGCGCCGGGTGGCTCCTCGACGACGAGTACCGCGGAGTGAGCTACACCGTCGGATTCCAGGGCCTCGACCCGGACCCGGTAACGGCCCGGTATGGGCTCGAAGTCGAACTCGGTCTCGCCGTTCCTGTCCAGCGAGCCGGTCTGGCTCGCTACCGTGGAGTTGTTCGCGGCGTACTGGAGGGTCGCCTGCACTGATCGGTCGGTGGCGTTCCCGCTCACTTCGACTGGGAGTGTCGTGGCGTTCGCCGAGAGATTCGACGCTGGCGGGGTGACCGAAAGGTCGATCGGTGAGGGGCCGGAGGTCGTCGGTTCGCTACTCGAGTCCGATTCGGATTCGACAGTCAGGGTTGGCCCGGGGCCGAACCCACCCGTCGGCACGTCTTGCTCGAAGAACAACCCGGCGTCACCCGGGTCGTAAGCACCGTCGTCATCGGCATCCACGGGCTCGGGAACCCGCAACGAGACGGTTTCGCCACCCGGTGCGTCCTCGCTGAGGGTGGTCTGGAGGGTGAAAGCGGTCCCGCTCGGGTCGATTGTGGCGTCAGCTTCTGCCGGCTGGAGCACCCAGGTGCCGTTCGTGGTTGGGCTGCTCGCAGCGGCGACTTCCGTGCCGTCGGTTTGGAGTGTGATTTGATCGATGTAGGTTGGGTCGAGTGAGCCTGTGTTTTCGACGGTAATTGTCTGGAGCTGGTCGCCGTAGGTGGTGGTGCCCGCGACGTCTTGGTCGTGTTCGCGGTAGATCCCGGATGAGGGTCGAATTCTGTCTTCTTTAATAAGGGCACCAACGGATTTTGAGAAGTTCCGCAACTCTAACTTTTGCCCTGGGGAAAGCGATTTCTGAACTGAAAGTTGAGTCCGATTCAGCCATAGTATTTGTGATCTATCTGAAAGGTCCCCCTCCGGTGACTGGTGGACTACTAAACTTCCGGTGCCACTAGTAAACGAATTCAAGGTGATAATCTCGTCGTAGCTGATATTGTTTGTAGTGTAGCCTTTGCTAAGTTCGCTGTATCCCGATTCCAATCTTATTACTGGGGTGCCTGCCTGGTAATTATCCTCTCCTTGTATGAGGACAATGTTGGAATTTGACATTCCCATCGGTGATAATACGTCGTTTGTTCCATTGACAATTATTTCATCATTAGGTCCTAAATTTTCATCGTTTGAGCTTATAATCGGTTCTCCTGGGGTTGGCTTCCCATCTCCGCTTTCGTCCAGAACTCGATGTTCTCTCCCAAAATTAGAAATTGTTAAGTTTGAGTCAAGGTCATGACCTTTAACAGTTGAATTTCTGCTATAGGTGGTTTTGAGGTGAGCTAATCTAAGGTCTACATTTTGATCGACACTCACTCCGTCATTTCCGATATCTACATACAAGCCATCTCTGCCTTTTTCGAACCTAGAATTTTCAGGAGTCGTATCAAAATACCGTATAGATCCCTCTGTCTCTAAGTATCTCGCCTGACTACCAACTTTTAGGCCGTCAGCACTGAAGAGCAGATTATTACTTCTATCTCCGTCATTATTTGTATCGAAAATGACCAGATTCTTGCTGGTATACGTTCTTCCAGCCTTCCATGTGCCCTCGACATCTGCTTGATCGTACTTTGTTCCATTAGGGATCTCTCCATTTATCAAAATATCTCGATTAGAATCATAATAGCTATCATTAGATAGATCAATAATGAAAATGTCCTCTTTGTCAAAACTGCCGATATTTGAGCCGTCTGGGTCAACCTCATTAACAGTAGGTGTGAATGATGGGTTTTCCAATTCCGCGCCGGTATCTTCATCTGTACTTTCTACAAGCGTTTTTGTTCCAAGCCCGAGATCTAATGTGGATACGTTGCTATCGGTTCCTGTGTAGACAGTTGCTTTAGTAAATCGCTCATCAGCATCTGGGTCGACTGTATTATCACTACTCCGATAAATGGGTTCTCCATATTCTCCATTTGAACTAGCTGTGTAACCGGGTGAAAAGTCGTCGTCTTCCCAATATCGCAAGTCAGATTCATTCAATGCTATGGCCTCAAAACAGCTCCCTTCGGATTTTGCTTCGTCCCCTACATCTAACTCCGGGTTAGAACTTTCAATTATTGCACAGTCTCCAGAGAATTTTTCTGTGGTGCTATTATTTAGAAATCTTATATTTTTTCTCGGAGTCTTATAATTGATCGATTCATTCGCCAAGGCAGGTTCGCCCTTCAAAGTGGAATATGTATAGATATCATCTCCGCTTTCAAACCTTGCACTATCTCCGTTTGTTGACGCATTTTTTATATAAAGGAGATCTTTTGGGAATGTGAAAACATCGTCATTCCTAATTGGGTCTGTTGGCTCTGAAATATATTCTAGTTTGACAATATCGTCTCCTACTTGGTACCCTGTTGAATCATTCCCATCATTTATTCCATCATTCAAATATCGATATTGTGTTGTTCCATTCAATGGTTGAACTCTTTTTACACTTTCATCTGGTGGTCTAAGCAACTCGTCTTCGCTTGCGATCTCAATATATAACCCGCCTCCTTCGTTTGCTGAGCCATTTTCCGATATGGTCTGTGTGGAGCTTCCATCTAATTTCATTGCTGTCGCTCCAGGCAGTCCCCCTGAGGTGATCACAATTAACAGTATTATGACGAGTACCTTTCGCGAAGTGATTTTCGACGGCATACCAATTATCTAACTAAGTAAGTGCCGTTGTTGTCTCTGGTTTTTATCTTCATTTCCTCTGTTTCTGGTAGTAGAATTAGTCTCTTTTCCAAATAACCTTTGAATTAAATTGATAATTAAATTCAGAGGAATTCATAATTAATTGAGGCTATAAAAAGTCTACGAAGGCTTTGAGACAATATTTGAAGTAACAGTTTATAATACTATGACAATATCTTAGCTATCAAATTTACAATCATCGAGTTGTTTGGCTGATGTTTAGAATATGTCCAAAGGGATATTGAGCGAACTCATAATTTTGCTCTTCCAGTAGCCCGCGGCGAATCCCCGCCATGTGGCGTGTATCGCTCTCGGATCTGTACCGTCACTGCCGACTCGGTCGTGTCGTCGATTACCATGGCCTCGCCCACGCCGTCTGGCAGTCGATCCTGAATCGACGCCCCAAGATAGGTCGGCCGTGCCGTCGCGAGCGCGTCGATATCCGCGGTCGCGGTCAACCGGTGGGAGCAGATCAGATCGGCCTGGGAGATGGCGACCGGCGGGAGGGCCGCCGGCCGCTGTGTCGCCAACGCGAGGCTCACACCCGGATGCCGGCCCCGAGTCAGAATCGTCCGGAGCGGTCCTTCGGCGATGCCGTCGAGGACCGATTGAGCCTCGTCGATCACCAACCAGGGAAGGCGGGGGATCGACTCCGCGACGGCCGTCTCGTAGAGGGTCCGCGCTACCGCTGCGGTCACGACCGACAGCGCCTGGTCGGTGAGTTTCGATGTGTCGAGGACCGTCACCGACGGCTCCAGCAACCGCTCGGCGTCGAGGCCCTCGGGGTTGAAAACCCCCCACCCATCGGCGAGAGTCAGATGGTTTGCCACCGCACGGATGGCCGCGCGCGGGGCGTCGGCCTCTGTGGCGGCCCGTTGCATTCCCTCGAGGGTCCGGGCCGATTCGGCGACCTGCCAGAGGAGCGCCCCCGCTTGACTGGCGGGATCGAGATCCAGAAGCTCACACCAGTCCCGGGGTTCGAGGGCGTCCGCAGCAACGGTCGGGGCGGAGACGACCGTGGCCTCGCCACCTGCCTTCAATCCCGCGAAGACGCCCATCGGATCGATCACGACGCCGGTGACGCCCCGTGCGGCCGCGAGCCCCTCCGCGAGCACGCCGAGTGTGTAGGATTTGCCCGACCCGCGCTTGCCAGCGAACAGCGAGACGTGGGGCCGGTCGAGGTCGAGCGCGACCGACGCACCCTCGCTCCCGTCACGGGCGAGAAACGAACCCAGTTCGACGGTGGGTCCGGATTGGGCCGTTCGACCGAGTACGTGAGACATGGGCCGGAGTCACCGGCGATGGTTCCTAAAGGCTCGGCCGAGGGTTTATCACGGAACACCGGGCCACCCAGGCCCATGTCGTGGTACGAACGACTGGCGGTAGACGAACGGGGTATCGAAGGACTGCCGGTGCGGCTCATCATCGCCTTCGTGGTCGGGGTCGCGGCCCTCTCGGTGATGCTCAACATGATCTCCGGGGTGGAATCCTTTGCAGTGGCCGAACTCGATGTGAAACCGGAACCGCAGGTCGTCGGGCCCGAACAGCACCAGATCGAACTCACGGCGATCGGCAGCGACGACTCGCCCGTCGCCGACGCGACCATCATCGTCGAGAGTGGCACCGCCTCGCTGGATAGCATGGCCGTGGCGACGACCGACGAGGACGGCACGGCGACCGTAGAGATCGATCCTTCACTCGGGCCGAATCAGGCGAAAGGCACACTCAAGATCGACGTCGAGCCCCCGGCCGGCTCGAACTATATGGATCGTCGAGAGAACAGCGAGATCACCGTCCTGGCCTCGGGGGTTGATTAGACACGTCCCACTCGATCTCCCAGCCCTGCCGGCGCTGCCGTGCCCGTGCGGCGTGCTCGCGATCCTCCCGTTCGGTCCGATTTCGCGTGATGGCGCCGCCCTGCTCGCCGTCGATCAAGAGGGGTTTGAATCCGACCTGGCCGAAGTCGGCGACCTCCTCTCCCCCCTCGATGGCGAGCAGCCGTTGCTCACCACGACCGACTGGCGCGACGAGCCGACCGCCTGGGGCCAGCTGATCCGTGAGCGCTCGTGGCACCTCGGCGACCCCGGCTTCGAGGAGAATCCGATCGAAGGGGGCGTACTCCGGGAGCCCCTGGGCACCGTCGCGACAATCGACCAGCACGTCCCGATAGCCGGTCGTCCGGAGGTTGCGCCGGGCGTCGTGGACCAACTGGCGGCTGATGTCCACGGCGTGAACGCGCCTGGCACCGACGATTTCGGCGAGGACGGCGACCGTGTATCCGACTCCGGCTCCGACAACGAGCACGGAATCCCCGGGCTCGGGGGCGAGGGCCTCGACCAGCCGCCCGGCCAGGCTCGGGGCGAGGACCGTCGAATCCCGGTGGGTGAACGATTGGTCCATGTAGGCCCGGTGCTCGGCGTCGACGAACTCGTGGCGGGGCACCGTCCGCATCGCGTCTCCGACCGGTGTCGCCTCCACGACCGCTTTCGTGTCGTGTTCCAGGCTGTCGACCATCGATTCCCGGACCGCCGCGAACTCCATGCACCCACCTACGGCTGGATGGGCAAAAGCTGAGCGGGTCTCACCAGGCCGACCAGGCACGGGTCGTCCCTTCCTCGTAGCCGTACACGCGCTTGATGTCTTTGGCCTCGACAGTGTCGCCCTCGTCGCCAAGCTTCTGGAAGGGGTAGCGATCGATCGCGGTCTCCCGGACGTGGATGTCGGTCACCTCGAACTCGTCTTCGCCAAGTGTCATCCGCTCCCCGATGGTGAACTCGAAGTCGCCGGGCACGTAGGCCGTCAAACTCCGGGTGTCGTCGGGGTCGCCCTCGCGGGGATGGAGGGTGACTTTCACGCTCACGTTGTCGACCGCTCGGGTCCAGAAGGTCTCGACGTCCCCGGCGTCGGCGGTCGAGGCGCGAGTCTCCTCGCCGGTCTCCAGGTCCGTGATCCGAACCTGCATGATCGCCTCCTCGGTCTCGACGATGAACTCCTCGCCGACCCGAACTCGCTCCTCGGCTGGGACCGAAACCGTCGTCGAAAAGGAGTCGCCGTCCTGGGAGACGACGACCTGTCGCTCGACGGTTTCCGCTGTCTCGGGTTGGACTTTGTGGACGTGATCGCACTCGGTACAGCGCACTGTCAACTGGCCGCCACCCGCCGAAAGTACCTCGTGGGCGGTCTCTAGATCCGGCGAACAGGATGGACAGGGAACTGCAACCCGATCCGGTGTGTCGTTCATACACCGGCGTAGCGGCCCGGGACCTAAACAACCTCCGAGAACAGTGTTGATGGCTCAGGCTTCGGTCGTGTCGGGAGCGGGCAATTCGATCTCCTCGCCGTCGACGAACACTGTTGGATCGCGGATCACACCATCCAGATGGATCGGGGCGTCTGTGTCGCCGCCGATCCCGGCGTCGTCGCCGATCGCGAAGTGTACCGTCCCGGCGGCCTTCTCGTCCAGCAGCACCGAGCCGACCAGTTCGGTGACGGCGACGTTCGTCCCGATACCCAGTTCCGCGAGGTTGTAGGCCGCCTCGCCGACCGATTCAGCAGCGCCCTCGACGGTCTCGCGGATCTGACCGTCTTCGATGTCGGTAACCACGCCATCCTCGACTTCGAAGGCAAGTGTCTGGCCCGCTTCCAGACGACCGTACGGCCGCATCGTCCCGTCGACGACGTATCGACCGGTGGCCGTCTGCGGGCTGATGAACACCTCGCCGGCGGGCAGATTCGAGAACGATCCCGGCTCGGTCACGTCTCCGGTGTCCAGCCGCCACTCCCGGTCCCCGGGCTCGACGACGATGTCGGTCCCCGCCGGGGCGGTGACCCTGATCTCGTCCGCGTCGGCCACGGCCTGATGAACCCGTTCACAGGTCTCTCGGATCCGGTCGTAATCGGCCTCCAGGCCCTGCTCGAAGACGGCTTCCGTGATGCCGGGCAGCGTCGCACCCCGGACACCAGCGTCGGTGGCGTCGCTTCTGGCCCGGGTGTGGCTGATGCTCTTCGTCGTGGGTGCAAGGAAGGTATCACTCGCCTTGATCGCGCCGGCGACTGGGTCGGGCGGCTCTTGGCCGTGTTCCTCCCCGGGCGGGTAGGTCAGGAGGACGGCGTCATCTGTCACCGCGGCGGCGACCTCGTAGAGGGCTTCGCCGATCGGGCGTCGCTCGTCGTCGGTGACGACGACACAGCTTTCCTCGGGTTGCAGGTCGAGACACTGGTGGACCGCCGTTTCAGCGCCAGGCCGAAGTCCCATATTCGACGGTCGACCACGCGGGAGTTAGCCCTTACTCTTCGAGGCCGTCGTGAGCGAGCAACTGCAGGCTCTCCCGGATGTGATACTCGACTTCCGTGTTCTCGATCTCTCCGAGGGCCGCTTCGAGGTGGGTCTCGACTGACCCCTGTCTGCTCTCTGGCATCGATACTAACGGTAGGTACTCCCACACACTACTTAAAATATGCTCCGGTTTTCCCCCACTGTACTCGAAACGGTTTTCCCACTCGCGGGGGGACTCTCGGCCATGATCCAGGTGGGAATCAACGGCTACGGGACGATCGGAAAGCGGGTGGCCGACGCGGTCGCCGCCCAGCCCGACATGACCGTGGTGGGCGTGGCGAAGACCCGACCGAACTACGAGGCCACGGTGGCCGTCGAGTCGGGCTATGACCTCTATGCGGCGATCCCCGAGCGCGCCGACCAGTTCGGCGAGGCGGGTCTGGAGACGGCCGGGACCGTCGAGGAACTCATCGAGGCGAGTGACATCGTCGTCGACGCGACCCCCTCGGGTGTCGGCGCGGACAACAAGTCACTCTACGAGGCTGCGGACACCCCGGCGCTGTTCCAGGGCGGCGAGGACGATGCCCTCGTCGACGTGAGCTTCAACGCCCGCTCGAACTACGAGGCGGCCGCCGACGCGGACTCCGTCCGGGTCGTCTCCTGTAACACGACCGGGCTCTCCAGGCTGATCGCCCCGCTCCGCGAGGCCTTTGGCATCGAGCGGGTTCGGGCCACGCTGGTCCGCCGGGGCGGCGATCCGGCCCAGAGCGACCGCGGCCCGATCAACGACATCCTGCCCGACCCAAAGACGTTGCCCTCCCATCACGGCCCCGACGTGAAAACGATCTTCCCTGACCTCTCGATCGACACGCTGGGGCTCAAGGTCCCGGCGACGCTGATGCACATGCACTCGCTGAACGTGACCCTGGAGTCAGCGCCGGACGTCGAGACGGTTCGGGACGCCCTGGCCGACGAGGACCGCCTCGCGCTGCTCGGCGAGGATCTCGACATCACCGGAACCGCCGACGTCAAGGAGTACGCGATGGACATGGGCCGGCCCCGCGGGGACTTCTGGGAGAACGCGATCTGGGACGAGTCGATCACCGTCAAGGGCCGGGAGCTATACCTGTTCCAGGCGATCCACCAGGAGTCCGACGTGGTGCCCGAGAACATTGATGCGATCCGGGCGGTCCTCGAAGCCGAGGACAAGGCCACCAGCATGGCCCGCACGAACGAGGCGCTTGGCCTCTCGGACAGCCCGAATCCTTATCCGCGGCCGTAGCCAACCGCCAGGTATGAGAGACGACCGTGAGGACCCGTTCGACGACATTTTCCGCGAGATCGAGCGCATGATGAACGACATGGTCGGGACTGCCGGCCCGCAGGAGGGTGGCATCCAGCAGAGCGGTGTCGGCACCGCGGGCCCGACGCATATCGACGCCTACGAGGACGATGATACGATTCGAGTCGTGGCCGACTTGCCGGGTGTGGCTCGCGAGGACATCAGCGTCCAGAGCGACGGGGAGTACGTGACTGTGCGTGCTGAAAACGAGACCCGGCAGTACGACGAGCGGATCGCCCTGCCCGCACCGGTCGATCCCGAATCCGGCTCCGGGACGTACAACAACGGCGTCCTCGAGGTCACCTTCGATCGGGCCCGGGAGACCACGGACATCGACATCGAGTAGTCAACGAGCCGTCGCACGGATCGTCGCCGCCAGCACGTCGTAGAACCGTTCGTCGTACTTCTCGGCCACGTCGATGGTCGGTCGCGCGTTCGTCTCCGAGATCACCGTTCGGGAATCGGTCTCCAGGATATCGACCCCGAGCAGCGAGATGTCCATTGCGGCCGCAGCGGCCTCGGCCAGTTCGCGAATCGATTCGCGTGGTTCGATCGCGGTGGCTTCCGCGCCGCGATGCACGTTGTGCTTCCAGTGGCCCGCTTCACGGGCCGATTCCGGAAGCGTTCGCTCGACCGCGCCGACCACCTGTCCGTCGATGACCATCACGCGGATGTCCCGGGCCGCTGGCAGGTACTCCTGGAGGAGATAGGACCGATCACGCGTCGCCGGGAACTGGTGGAGCAAGTCCAGATAGTCAGTCACGCCCAAAAGCGAATCCCACTCCGTGACCTTCAAAATTCCCTCGCCACGGGTCGCCGAATTCGGCTTGATCACGATCGGGGGCTCGAATTTGTCGGCGGCCGAGCGGAGGTCCGCGTCAGAAACGGGATCGGAGACGAAGACCGTCTCCGGGACGGGGAGACCCGCCGCGTCGAGTCGGGCGAGTGTTTCGGCTTTGTTCCGGGACCGGAGCACGGCAGTTCGGTCGTTCACCCAGGGAATGTCCAGTCGCGCCGTGAGCAGGCCGCCTTCCATGAGTCGGCTCGGGAAGACCAGCCCGATGTCGAGGTCGTGGGCAACATCACTCGACAGGGCCGTCGTGTCGCCAGTCAGCGAGACGTGCTCGACGTCGATGTCCCGGGCGGCGAGGGGTTCGCGTATCCGGGCAGCGGTCTCGGCCTTGTGGGCGATGCCGAGGGTGAGCATACCTGTCGGTGCGGCGGAACCGACAAAGCAGCTCCGGTCGAGAAGGAGCCGGCCTCGAGGGCCGAATCAGGAGACGAGCAGTTCCGCGCCCCGTTCGACGTTGACCTTGCAGGGCGGCGTGATCTTGTTGTACGCGCGGCGGAAGGCTTCCTTGACGGCCGGTGCCTGTTCGACAGTACACCAGGCGGTCATGAGTTGCTCGCCAGCGTGTACGCGTGCGGCAGTCCCGACCGGGACGCCGAAGGACTGGCGCATGCCGTCAGAGACACGGTCCGCGCCCGCGCCGGTCGCCTGCTTGTTCTCACGCAGGATCTGGTGGGGGAACTTCCGGAGGACCATCTTGTAATTGCCCTCACCGAATTCCTTGATGAGATGGCGATTCGCCGAGAGACGGGCCGCCTCGAGGGAACCGTGGCGGATCTGGGAGGTCTCTTCGGGAACGAGGGAGATCTGGACGGCCCACTCGTCGGGGTCTGAATCCAGATCGCCCATGTTGTGCTGTGCGATTTTCGAGCCCGGGATACCGGTGACGTAGTCGCGGCGCGTGTACGCCGGCTTGTCGATGTCCCGGTACATGGAGGCCGGCTTATCGGACATAGGTACTACTGGAGAATCAGACAGAGTACGCGTATAAGACCTTCGAAGCCCCGGCACCCCTGGGCGGTGGTGGGGCCAGCCAGCCAGGATTCGGGGCCGGTATTGATAAGGTTTGCAACCATTATGGTAGATATGGTAACAAATCGATCCCTGCTCGTCGGTGCAGTCGTCCTGGTCCTCCTCGTCGCCCTCCTCCCGGCGAGTGTGGCCGGTGCAGACCTCGTAACACTCACCGTCGCCGTAGAGACACCGGATGGCGACCGGGTTAGCGGCGCGACCGTCACCGCCGAGTGGGACGACGGAACCGCCACGGGAACGACTGCCTCGAACGGCAAGGTACTGCTCGACGTGCCAACGAATGCGAGTGTCGAACTCACCATCGAGCACGAGACGTACATGAAAAACACGCCCCTCGTGATCGAGGAGCCGGGGGAGGAGACCGTCGACATGACGGTCCGGCCCAAGGGCAACGTGGACGTCCAGGTGGCTGACGACGCTGGGCCGGTTGAGGACGCGCTGGTGACACTCAAACAGGATGGAACGACCGTCTACAGCGAGCGAACCGTCGACGGAACGCTCGACAACGGCCCGGTCGAGGTGGGGACCTACACCCTCACCGTCCGGAAGGCGGGCTACTACCAGGAATCGACCACGATCGACGTCACGGCCGACGAGCCGGTGACCGAATCGGTTCGACTGGAGTCGGGGTCGGTGACCCTCCGGGTCAACGTGACTGACCCGTACTTCGAGCCGCCCCGAGCCCTCGAAGGCATCACCGTCACCATCGTGGACGAGGGCTCGGTCAACACCCAATCGGACGGGACCCAGCAACTCTCCGTGCCCGTGAACACGCCGCTCACGGTTCGGTTCGAAGGTGAGGGCTACGAGACTGTCGAGCGCTCGATCACGACCGGTGAAGAAGATCTGACCCTCGACAGCGAACTCAACCGGGCGAACACACTCCAGGTAACCGTCCACGCGACTGAGGTGGTAATCGGACAGCCGGCCTTCATCTCCGTGACCGACGAGTACGACGATCCGGTCGCCAACGCGACGGTTCGATTAGACGGCGAGGAAGTCACCGAGACTGACAGCGATGGCCGCGCGCAGATCCTGATCGAGGACACCGGTGAGCACACGATCGTGGTCGAGGACGAGGAGGTCACCTCCGAGGCGAAAGCGGTGATCGGGGTCACGCCGGCGACGACCACCGCCGGAACGGTGACGCCGACCGAGACACCGACCCCCGACACCACGACGGCCACGTCCCCCGGATTTGGCCCGCTCTTGGGGCTCCTGGGACTGGTCCTTGCGATGGCCGTGGGCCTGGCTCGCCGGTCGGACTGAGCCTCACGATTGAAATAGCCCCCGCGTGAATCGGGGGGCATGTCTTCACGTCTCTCCAGAGCTTCTACCGGCAGTCCGGGCATGGACGAGTTGCTCTCCGGCGGGCTCCCCCGTGACCGACTCCACGTCGTCAGCGGCCCGCCAGGGAGCGGCAAGACCACCTTCGCCGCGCAGTTCATCACGGCGGGGGCCCGCCGGGGCGAGGAGTGTGTCTACGTGACCATGCACGAGACCAGGACCGAACTCACCCAGGACATGGCCGCCTTCGACTTCGGCTTCGAGAAGGCCATGCGCGCTTCGAACACGCACTTCCTCGATCTGACCGACGAGTCGGCCCGCCAGACACTCACCCAGTACGGCTCGGCGGGCGGGCTGCGAAATCGGGTGCCAGCCATGCTAGAGGGGTTGGACGCCGACCGGGCGGTCATCGACTCGACGATGCTCCTCGAACACTTCGTCGATGATCCAGACGCGGAGCTAACCGAGTTCATCACCCGGCTCAAGGACACGGACACGACCATCATCCTGATCTCGGAGATGACCGATCCCACGGCCTACTCGAACGAGCACTACCTCGCTCATGGCGTGCTCTTCTTCCACAACTTCCTGGAGGGTGGGGGGATGACCCGGGCCGTCCAGCTCATCAAGATGCGCGGGACGGCCATCGACTGTGACATGCGCTCGATCGAGTTCACCGACGGTGGCATCCAGGTGTACCCCGATCGCACCCTGGAGGAGACCTACGGATAGATGTACGACCGTCACTTCGAGACCGACTGGGAATCCTTGAACCAGGAGCGGGCCATGTTCCGGGCCTTCGCGCTGGGCGTGGACGCGGCCTTCGGCACCGACCACCCGACCGAGTACGAACGCCTCCAGCGAGCCCATCACCGCGCTCTCATCCAGATCGCCTTCGAGGAGGGCGAGTCCCGCGCGAAAGAAGCCATCGCCGAGCGGGGACTCTCCCCCAGCGACCGGGCGGATTTCGAGCCCGGCGATCCCGAGTGGGCGGTCTGGGAGGAACTGGTCGCCGACCGAGAGACGGATCCGGGCGCCTTCGAGGCCGTCCAGGTGCCCCGGTCCCAACTCGATCTCCCGGACGCACTCGATCGTCCCTCGTTTTTGGACCGGCCGTCTCAACGCACTGACGCCATCACGCTGCCCAGGTTTCTGCGTCGCTGATCGGCGGAAAAAACGAAAACGTGAGTCGTCCTATAGCGTGCCCAGGTATTCGGCGAACGCGCCGGTCAGGAAGTCGATGTAGCCCGTAACTCCGAGGTACAGGGAGACGAGCAGGACGAGGATGACCGGGACCCGGACCATCCAGATCCAGAGCGATCCGATGCTTCCGAGATCGCCGATGCCCTGCTCCAGTTCTTCGATGGCCTCGCCCGCGTGCAGCCAGGAGACAAGGACCATCAGAAGGACGCCGCCAAGCACCAACAGGATCTGAGCGGCGAGGATGTCATAGAGGTTGATGAAGACCGTGTTCATCGTGACTGGCACACCCAGGATGAAAATGGCGACGCCAGCGATGACCGTCGCTTTGACTCGGTCCATGCCGAACTCGTCGATGGCGTAGGAGACGACGACCTCGATCAGGCTGATCGCCGAGGACAGTGCAGCGATGGCCACCGTCAGGAAGAACAGGAGGCCGACGACCCGTCCGAAGGGCAGGTCGAGGACCGCCTCGGCGATGCTGACGAAGATCGCGCCGGGCCCGGAGGTCGCCGGATCCACGCCGGCCGAGAAGAGGATCGGGAAGACCACCAGCCCGGTCAGGATCGACACGGAGGTGTTGAGGACGACGATGCTGATCCCGTCGATGCCGAGGTTCTTGTCGTCACCGAGGTATGAGGCGTAAGTGATCATCACGCCCATCCCCAGCGAGAGGGTGAAAAAGCCCTGCCCGGCCGCGGCCGGCACCAGGCTCTGCCAGTTCTGCATGATGTAGCCGATGTCCGGCGAGAGGTAGTACGCATACGCTTCGCCGGCACCCGGGAGGGTGAACGCGTACACAGCGAGGATCCCGAAGATCGCGAGGATCGCGGGCACCATGACCTTCACACCGAGTTCGATCCCCTGCTGGATGCCCAGTGCGACGATCCCGATGACCAGCAGCATGAAGACCGCGTGGGCGATCAGCGTGTCCGTGCCAGTTGCCACCATGCCGAAGTACGCGGCCGCACTCTCGGTGGCCGCATAGCCGCCGGTGACGCTGCCGAGGATGTATCGCAGCACCCAGCCACCGATGACGCTGTAGTAGGACAGGATGACGAAGCCGATGAAAACGAACAGGCCGCCGAGATACTGCCAGTAGCCCCCGGCGAAGTCACGTATCGCCCCCACTGTGTTCAACTCCGTCTTCCGGCCCACGACGAACTCCGCCAGCATCGCCGGGAACCCGATGAGGATGATGAAGGCCAGATACATCACCATGAACGCCGCGCCCCCTTCCTGACTGACCTGGAAGGGGAATCGCCAGATGTTGCCCAGTCCGATTGCACTCCCCACCGCGGCGAGGATGAAGCCGATTCGCGTGCCCCAGGTTTCTCGTGCCATGTAACAGGGGTTCACGAGGAAGGGGCCTTAAAAGAATTGATCCTGGCAGTATTTTGCACGGTGGACTGACACATGGCCCGGAATTTCAGGTCCACTCCGGTGTGTGGCCGTCGTCGTGTGCCTCGTGAACGGCCCGATAGCCCGACTTCGTCTCCTCGACATGGTCGACCGGGTAGAAGCGGAGCCCGCGCTCGCGCTTGGTCGTCACGGGAAACTCGTAGTGTTTGGCCTGGTAGCCGAAGTCCCGGCCGTCCTCGCGGGCGTTCGCGACGAACTCGCGGTGGGCCTCGAGTCGCTTCTCGATGATCTGCTCGGAGAGTGTCGGTACGTTTGCCACTCGCTTGTCGAAGACCGTCGCGAACTCGGGTTCGAGTTCGTAGCCGATCGAGTTCCGGCCGGCGGCCATGGCCGCGAGGCTGGTCGTCCCGGTGCCCCAGAACGGGTCCAGAACGGTATCACCATAGACGCTGTACATGTTGATGAGCCGGTAGGGAACGGTGACTGGGTAGGCCGCTGACCGGTCCCGGAGCGCGTCGTGGTTCAGTGCCTGGAGTTCGCCGGTTAGACCAGTCCACACGTCCGAGAACCACTTATTTCGCTCTTCCCAGAAATACGCCGACTCGTAGCGACGCGGCGAACCGGGCTCGAAGTCCCGACGCGTGGGCCCGTTTCGGAAGACCAGCACGTACTCGTGTTCGAGCGTGACATACGCGTTTGGCGGCAGCGTTCCCGAACCCATGAACTTCGTCCCGGAGTTGCTGGGCTTGCGCCACAGGATCTCGGGTAGGGGCTCGAACCCCAGCTTCTCGAAGGCGGACAGAATGTGCGCGTGGTTCTGGTAGACCCGGAAACTATCTCCCAGGGTTCGGGTCGCGTCGCCGACGTTGATGCAAGCGATCCCGCCGTCTACGAGCACTCGCTTGAGTTCCGCCCAGACGGGTTCCAGAGCCTCGTGCATCGACTCGAAGGCCGCCTGGCCGTTGCCCGCGTCGAGGTGATCGCCGATCGTCGGATCGAGGTCGGCAAAGAGGTCGTCCCACATCTCGATCATCGGGTAGGGTGGGGACGTGACGACGAGTTCGACGGCATCGGTCTCGACAGCCCCCATGTCGCGGGCGTCGGCGACCTCGACGCGGTGGCGGGTCTCCATGCTGGCAGTGCTTGGCGGGCCCGGGTAATGTGCGTTGGCGTCCTCGGGCGCTAGTCGTGCGGGTGGAACCAAGAGACGGCCTCCTTGACTCCCTCCCGCGGGCCGATGATGGTGAGACGATCGCCCATCGAAAGCTCCGTATCGCCCTTCGGGACATTGTTCGTTCCCTCACGAGTCAACAGCGCGATGATACAGCCCTCCGGCAGGTCCGGATTGATATCCGCGACGGACCGGCCAACCAGCTCCTCATCCGTGATCTCGACCTCCTGGACGTCCCCGCTCCGGCCGAGTTCGCTCATCCACTCCGAGAGGGCCGGCCGCTCGACGAGGTTGTCGATCGCCCAGGCGGTCGCGGTGGAGGCCGAAACGGCCTCCACACCCAGTTCTTCGAAGGCGTCCTTGTTGTCCGGCCGGTTCACGCGGGCGATCACGTCCTCGGTCTGGAACTTCGCCCGGACCAGCTGGGCGACCAGCAGGTTCGTGTCGTCGTCGCCGGTCGCCGCGATCACGGTCTTTGCCTGTTCGGCACCGGCCGCTCTGAGCACTTCCACGTCGGTGCCGTTTTCAGTTCGGACGGTGAATCCTTCGGCTCGTCGTTGTTTGGCGACCACGTCGTCACGCTCGATGATGACGACGTTTTCGCCCCGCTCCGAGAGCCGTTCGGCGAGTTCCTTTCCCACTCGGCCGCCACCGATTATGAGTACGCGCATTGGTATCACGTCGAGTGTTTCGGCGATCTTTCTGGCGAATCCGCCCTCGAAAATTACGGTGAGAAAGATGACCAAAAAGACCGTCCCCGCGAGAATCTCCGCGCCCGCCGGGTTCGACGGCGGGGCCGGGTTCTGTAACTGGATCGAGAACAGCGTCGCGACACTCGCGGGGATGATCCCCCGCGGGCCCACGAAACCCATGAACAGCCGCTCCCGCATCGAGAACTGGTCGGCGAACGTCGAGATAAAGACCAGCGCTGGTCGGAGGATGACCGCGATGACGAACACGAGTAACAGTCCAGACAGCCCCAGTGCGAACAGCGCGTCGAACTCGATCAGCGTCGCCAGGGCGATGAAGACAAAGGAGAGCACCACCAGGGTAATGTCCCCTTTGAACTCCGCGATGGTCTCCTCGAAGGGGAGATCGGCGTTTCCGAGGACCACCCCGGCCACGGCGACTGCGGCCACCCCCGATTCCGTGGCGATGGTATCGGCGAGGCTAAAGGCCAGGATCGCCCCGGCCAGGGTCATGAGGCGGGCGTTCTGGGGGCTCCATCCCGCGGGCAATTCGACCTGCGTGAGGAGAAACCAGAGTACGGCCGCCACTGCCAGCCCGACGAACACCCCGATGCTCAGACGTTCGACGAACTCGACCAGGTACGCGCTGGGGGCCGCCTCGGTGGCGGCCAGTAGCTTGAACACCACGACGGCGAGGATGGCCGCCGTGACGTCGTTGACGATGCCCTCCGTCTCCAGGGCCGCGGCCACGTGGTCTCGAACCGGGACGACCTCGAGAATCGGCGTGACGACGGTCGGCCCGGTCGCGATCAGGAGCGCGCCGATGAGTCCCGCGATTCCCCACTCGATGCCCAGGAGGTAGTGTGCGGCGACCGTCGTCCCGGCAAACGAGAGCGCCGCCCCGACAGTCACCAGATGGAGGGCCGCCGACCGCGCCTCGTGGATCTTCTCGTGGTCGAGGTGGAAGGCTCCCTCGAAGACGATAATCGCGACACTGAGCCCGACGATGGTCGAGAGCGATCCGCCGAAGGTCCCTTGGGTGACCAGCCCGAGCCCCTCCGGACCCACGGCGACGCCGGTGAGGATCAAGAAGAGCACACTGGGCACCCGGTACCGGTCGGCCAGCACCTGTCCGGCCACTCCGAGTGTGATGATCACCGCGACGACCATCAACACGCTCGGCTCGCCGACCGTACTGGCGCTCATCGTCGTCCTCGATCACCGACTGCGATCGGCTCGCTCGATCCCATAGTTTCCTTTTGACGCGGTCGGACACTAAATTGCTCTCATCCGCTTGCCGACAGATCGGTCCGTACGTGTCAGTGGGGCTAAATTTTAGGCGCCGGTCCGCATAGTGGCTATTGGGTGCGCACTACATGGTACTCCAACTCAGCAGTCCGGCGTTTGCCGACGGCGACCCCATTCCCGACCAGTACGGGTACACGGCCGCGAACGTGAATCCGCCGCTTGCAATCGAGGGCGTGCCCGCCGGGACAGTGTCACTGGCACTCGTGATGGACGATCCGGACGCCGTGGAACCCGCGGGCAAAGTCTGGGGCCACTGGCTCGTCTGGAACATCGACCCCGGAATCGAACTGATTCCCGAGGACTGGGATGCTGCGGGCGCACACGAGGGAACCTCCGATTACGGGGAACGTGGATACGGGGGACCGAATCCGCCGAACCGGGAGCACACCTACCGGTTCCGGCTGTTCGCGCTCGACAGCGACCTGGCCCTCGATCCGGGGGCGGAGAAAGAGACACTCGAAGCCGAAATCGAGGGGCACGTCCTCGATCAGGCCACACTCACCGGGACGTATGCGCCGTGACTACAGCAGGCGTTTGACCTGCTCGGCGTGTCCGTCCCCGGCCAGGGCCCGTAACGCGTCGAGGTCGGTCTCGCCGTCAGCATTGACGAGGTAGGCCCGGCCCGGAACCGATCCGTAGACCTGCTGGAAGTCGTAGACGAAGCCGTAGATGGAGACGTCAGCGGGCACGTCCTCGCTCTCCTGGAGGAACTCGACCTGCCGGTCGACGTTGTACTCGACGAGTTGATCGACTAGATCTGCCCGATCCGGATCTACCCGATCGTCGGCCAGGCCGGCCTCGATTACGGGGAAAAGCTCCTGAACCCACTTCGTTACGCCGGTGGGCAACTCCTCGCCCTCGCCCTTGACAGCTTCGAGCGCCGCCGTCACCGCTCCACAGCCGGTGTGACCAACTACGACGGCCACGTCGGTTCCGGTCTGGACGAGTGGGTAGAGCATGCTGCCGTCCACGACGCGATCGCCTTCGTGCCGATCCCAGACCTGGTTGCCGATCGTGCTCGGCGTGAACAGCCAGCCGAGGTCCTCGACGGCCCACATCCCCTCCTGGCTGACTCGCGAGTCCGCGCAAGTCATGGCGACGGCGGCCGGTTCCTGTCCGTCCTGGACCGCGTCGAAGTGATCCGATTCCAGGGACTCGGTGTGCCGTGCGTTCCGTTCGAGAAGCTCCTGCAGGTTCGTTTCGGGCATGTCCTCGTCTCCGGTTTCCGTCGGTTTCTATCTCCGGGTCCGGGCAGGTGTGGCCCAGGTCCGCCTTGGACGGTCACAACCCCCTTGGGTCTGCCCGCCGTACATGGCGTATGGCAACTTCTGTACCGACGGATCAGTCGAGCCGTACCGAACTCGCGGCGAGTGCCGGTCTGGGGGTCATCGCTGCAGCTCTCGGCTATCTCTTGACTGCCCTGTTGCTGAGTGGTGAGGCCCGAGACGCCGTCATGGCCGAGGTCTCCGAGTGGAAGGTCCTGTTCTGGTACTTCGCCAACGCCCACATGGTCGACACCGAAGTCAGCGGTTCGATCGGTGGATTCGGCGGCGTCGATAGCGTCAACTTCCTGGCGCAGTCGAACGCGGCCGGGGCCGGTCTCCTGTATCTGGTTCCGCCGCTGGTCCTCGTGGGTGTCGGTGCGCTGCTCGCCCATCGACTCGATGCCCGAGACGTGGGCGAAGCCGTGGTCGCTGGCGCGCCGGTCGCACTCGGGTACGCCCTGGTCCTTGGAATCGGCGCATTCGTCAGCCGCGCGACCATGGAGGCGTCCATGATCGGTGTCGATGTGTCCAGTTCGATCGGCCCGCAATTGCTCCCCGCAATCCTGCTCGGTGGCATCGTCTACCCCCTCGTGTTCGCGACGGTGGGGGCGGTCCTGGTAGCGGTCGTCCGGTAGGGTTCGAGTCACACCCGATCACGGTCGTCGAACAGCGACTCGATTTTCGTGGCTGTGGGGGACCTTCATCGGACTCGATCGTTCTGTTCGAACCTGTGTGTTGGACGCCGAGACTGTCGAGAAACTACTAAGGGCGATGCTTTGGTACGTGAACCAGATGGCCGCTCCCGTCTCAGCGCTGGTTCGCTCTCCTGCCGCCTTCTTTTCTTCACGCATGGAGCGACCGGGTCACATTCTCCCGGTGTTGATCCTCTCGCTCACTGGTGCCAGTACACTCGGTGCGCAGTTGCTCCTCGCATCGATGTCCGTGATCGGTGAGCGATTGACACTCTCCTACGTGAGTACGGCGTTTCAGATCGAGATTCCGGCAATCACCGTCGCCGGGGCACTCGTCAGCTTCGGTCACGTCTTCCTCTACTGGTTGGTTTTCGCCGCGAGTTTCTATCTGCTATCGCTTCCATTTGCCTCTACCGGGACCTTTTCCTCGGTCTTTTGGCTGTCTGCCTGGGGGTTCGTGCCCTGGGCGCTCGCTGGGGTGCTCTGGCTCGGAGCGATGGTCGTCAGTGCCGCTTCGGTCCCGCCCCCTGCGACAGCAGCGGGAAATTCGGCCTTCGTTGCGCAAGTCCAGGCGACACAGATCGTCGAGACCAGTCTCTTGGTGGACCACCTGGCCACGGCCTGGTCACTTGGACTCTGGGCCGTTCTGGTCCGGACGGTCCGTGACGTACGGTGGTGGCAGGCAGCGTTCGCTGTAGCGCCCGTCGCTGCATTCGAGATTGCGAAAGTGTTCGTGCTCTAAACATAGTTCCTCGTTCTCACTCGACGTGATTGAACGCGACATCGATCGCAGCGAGCCCCACGAGGTAGCTAATGGAGACCACGAGCAGCGACGCCGCATCCGTCACTCCAGGGACTACGGGAAGCCCAACAGTCAGCCCGACCGGGACGACCGTCAGCATGGCGATGCCAAGGGCGAGTAACCCCATCTGTTTTGACCCGTATCGCTGGTACGCTCGGTAGCTCTGAAGCGAGACGAAAAAGCCAATGATCCCGACCAGCGCCAGCAGTACTGTCGTTACGTTACTTACCAGGGATGGATTCACGATTGCTCACCTCCGGGGAAATACAGCGTGGCCAAGACGACGAGCAGACCGAGCAGCTCGATCGCCGTCGTGAAGAGGGCGATTATGTCTCCGCCGATCGGGAGCATCGTCGCCGCGAGGAACCGGAGACCAATTGGAATACTGGTGACCAGAACCAGCCCCACCGCGAGCCCCTCGCTCCGGAGCGAACTTGCCTCCCGGTATCCTCGAAGGAAGGTAAACGCGATCCAGAGCGCGTACAGGAACGCGGCTCCGAGCGCGAAGACGGCGAGCACGGCGACCGGAATCGACCCGCCCACGGCAGCGAACAGTGTCTCAATCATGTGATATCACCTACGAGCTTTCGGAAGCGATCGACGGCGTCCTCGGCCGAGCGGTCGACCTGAACCGACAGTCCGTCCGACTCGACACAGATATGAACTGCGTCGACCGCCGCAACATACTGCTTTCGATGGTGACCGGCGTCGTCTGGCTGTACCCGTGCCGCGACGAGATCCATCTCCTCCAGATCGGACAGCCGGCGGTACACCGTCGGCTTCGAGGCGTCCACCTGCTTCACTAATTCAGGGGCGGAGAGTGGTTCCTGGGCGACTCGTTCCAGAATTTCCCGGGAAAAATCGTCGTGGACGGCTTCGAGCACCTCGACTTCTTCGCCGTCCATGGACCGCATTTCAGTGTGATTCCGTTTAAATATGGGTGGTCAGAGAGCTCCGATGCCTGCGTTTCGATCAGGGCATCGCAGTGGGTGTCCCAGGTCCCTGACTCGACTGTGGCTGTGTGGGTGCCCCGGGGGTCTTCTCCCCGCTCACGAGGAACTCGATCGCCGCGCCGACGAATTCTTCGTTGTCGTTTCGGTGTGCCCACTCCGTGTCGAAAAGCGACGCGTCCCCGACCGCGAGTACGTCACCGTTCCGGGTGGCGACGGGATAGGATGCGGCTTCTCGGTCGCTAGATACCTTTGCCGTGTCTACCGTTTCAAGGACGGGCGTCCCGCCCCGAACCGGCACGGCCTCGTGAACGGTTACGTTCGTCTCGCTCGGGAATTCTGATCCCGACGGCGTGGCGTAGACGTTGCGGTAGTTGAGATCGTACCGTTCCAGGTCGTACACGTATCCGTCACCATACGCAACCCCGAAGGAGGCTGCAAGCCCGGTCAGCGGTGTTGAGGAGGTGACCTGGGTCGAACCCAGCAACAGGGACGTCAAGGTACCGCCTGTCTGGGTTGTGGGCTCGCCGGCGAGGAGAACTCGACCACCGGCGTCGACGAACGCGTTCAACCCTGCTCGGTCTTCAGCCGAATAGGCCGTGCCCGGCGAGATAACGACGAACGCGTCAGCCTGGCGAAGTGTCGCGTTGACCGAGCCCAGGGCACTTCCACGGTAGAAGCTTACCTCGTGGCCGGCTTCCGTAAGGGCGGAGACGATCGGATCGAGTGAGGCCCTGTCGATGCCGTTACTGTGGGCTGCGTCGATTACCACGTGCTTTGGCTCTGCCGCGGCTTCGATTGAAACCGTGCCGGTCTCTGCTGGGGCCTCGGCCAGGATATTGGCCGAGTTGTGTGAGCTAACGTCCAGATCTGCCTCGTCGGATACCGGCTGGCCGCTCATCGCCGGTATCGTGAACAGCGCCCCGACAGCCAGGCTTACCAGTACGAACAATCCAATCCGACTCAGCAACTCATCACCCTGCATAGGTGGTCACCTCCGTGGAGTTGGTGCCGATTTCGGCAGGCGTTCCCCAGAGTGCGAGATACCGAACGCGGTCGACACCAGGCGAGTGGAAGAGCGTTTCAGGCGTCGTACTTCCACTCTCGAGTCCGATCAACGAGAGCAAGTCGGTGATCGAAACTGGATCTCGGTGTTCGGTCTCGTACGAGCCGAGATCGGCTTTCTCAGCAGCCGCCTGAATCGCAGTCTCGAGGCCACCGATTCTGTCGGCATAGCCGTTTTCGACCGCCTCGGCCCCGGTGTATATCTTCGCCTGTGCGACTTCGGTTCGGGAGAGTGTAATCTCTTCACCCCGTTCGTTCATGACCGTGCTCACGAAGGACCGTTTGAGCGTCTCAAGTTGCGCCTGGTACTCGTCGATCGTGGCCCCGGACGCTTTGTCGGGCCCGGAGGTCATGGAGGCCGGCACGCCCTCGCTATCCGCATACGAGGCGATGACGCCGACGTGGCCGACCATCGAACTCGGCTGGGCGTAAATCGTGTCACTCGGGAGTATTGTGTAGTAGGCTCCCGACGCGGCCATTGAGCGGACGCTCGTCACGACGGGCTTCTCTTGGGCAAGGCGTTTGACGGCCCTGTACTGGGTTTCACTGCCCGTAACTGCACCGCCACCGCTGTCCACACGGAGGACAACGGCGTCGATGGAATCGTCCTCTCGGACGTCACGAAGTTCCTGGGCGGTCGTGTCGGCGGTTGCGCCAGTGATCGATTCGTCTATCGTAACGACGGCGACGGTCCCATCCGCTCCGGCGACGGCTCCGAGCCCCGGAGGGATGAGTATCGCACCGACGAGGATGCCGATTATTGCGAGGACTGCATACGAGGAGAGGAGCTCCCGTACGAAGTCATCAATTCGATTGCTCATCCAGTCTGCTCCTCGTGGGCCCCACAGGTAAGATGGCAAGCGCAGTTTCACAGCCAGAAACTCCGCTGGCGATTTCCGGACTGTCCCGAGTTTCGGGGAGTGAAACAGCGCGCCTGGCTTTAGGGGGGTCCCTGGCCATTTCCCGTCTGGCTAGCGTCTCTGGCCGTGAACACGATGGATCTCGAGGAATTCACCGCGCGAAACGCGCCCGACCCAGGTGGCGAACAGTTCAAACTCGAAAACGACTACACGCTCGATGTGACCGTCAACGGATCGGTCAAAGCCAAAGCCGGCTCGATGATCGCTCACACCGGTGACCTTTCGTTCACTGGGAAAGCTTCGGCGGAAGGTGGGATCACGGGGTTTCTCAAAGAGGCTGCGACGGATGAGGGAACCCCGATCATGGATGTCGAGGGACAAGGACACGTGTATCTCGCGGATCGAGAGAAGAAAGTTCAGATTCTCAAACTCGACGCTGGCGAGTCGGTCACCGTCAATGGGGAGGACATTCTCGCTTTTGCACCGGAGATTTCCTACGAAATCGGCTCGATCGACAGTCTGGCCGGTTCCTTCGCCGGCGGATTCACGAACGTTCACCTCTCGGGACCGGGGTACGTGGCGCTCACAACCCACGGCGACCCGCTCGTTCTCCAACCGCCGGTGACCACGGATCCGAGTGCGACGGTCGCCTGGAGTGGTGTCTCCCCAACCGTCGAAGTAAACGCCAGTCTCTCGGACATGGTCGGACAGGAATCCGGCGAGCGATTTCAGATGCAATTCACTGGCGAAAGTGGGTTTGTCGTCGTCCAGCCGTTCGAAGAACTGGGCTGAATTCTTCCGGGTTGCCTGGTGGGACGAGTTTCACGTCCTGAAACTGCGAAACGGGGTTGATTACGAACACGCTCGATTTCTCAACTGGGGCGTGAATCCCCCCACCCGCCTGCACCGCCAACCCCCCACTCCCCCTGACGCTTCTCTTCTTGCCAAACTCACATCGGGAACTTTTGCAGTGGCCTCCGATCACCGTCTCAACGTGAAGCAACGCTCCTGATTTCTTCGCACTCGTCGAAGAACTTGTTCACGATTCGATCTTCTTGATGATCTTGTCAGCCTGCTCGCGGGCCTTCTCTTCGCCGACGTTCTTTTCAATCATGACCGACTGAACCACCCAATCATCAGTACCCTCACGCTTGCCCATTCGAACCTCACTTCCTTCCGAAACGGAATCGGAGGCGCGGTCCGCCCAGTCGGGTGTCCGGATTTTGTCGAACTGATAAGGCGGTGTCGTCGTTCGAATGTAGAACGACTGCAGAAGGCATGCCGCCTCCCGGATTGTGAACCATTGGAAACCTCACTGCGTTCGGTTTCCAGGATTCAAATCGCGGTCGGGAGCATTTTCACTGCTCACGTTGTTCGCAGGAAAATGTCGCCTCCCGGATTTGAACTCTCGAAAGATTGGCTTGCGCTCGCCCTTTGACTTCCCGCTCGCTCCGCTCGCGGGAACGGGGACAGTTCGATCTTCAGTCAAGTATCAGCATACCGCGACGAGCGAAGCGAGTCGCGGTTTCACCGAACGCGAACGCAGGGAGCGTTCGGAATGTTTTTCCCCAAGTTTTTGCGAGGAGTGGTTCGCGTTCGGCGAACCCGACGAAGTAAAAAGTGGAATGCCGCCTCCCGGATTGTGAACCACGCCCGAGAACCTGCTCGCTTCGCTCGCAGAACCTCGGTCTGGTTCAAATCGCGGTCGTTGGCATTCTGAATTCTGCCGACTCGCTCCGCTCGTCGGGCAGAATCACAGAAGTGCCGCCTCCCGGATTTGAACCGGGGACAGCTCGATCTTCAGTCGAGTGCTCTCCCAGTCTGAGCTAAGGCGGCGCAACTGGAACCTGGCCGACCAGCGCAAAAAGGATTTCGAATCGATGGACCGGCCGACTCAAGCCCCTCGGGGTCAAACCCCGGGGCATGCAACCGGGGAAGGTCGACCGGGACTTCTTCAGCGAGTACATCGCGGGCCGTCTGGGGGCCGATCGCCCGGACGTCGAACTCGGCCCGGCCTTCGGGGCGGACTTCGGGCTCCTCTCGATCGGCGACCGCGCGCTCGCACTCGCGACCGACCCCGTCTTCGTCCTCCGGGATCTGGGCCTGGAACGCGCCGCCTGGTTCGCGGTCCACGTCCTGCTGAGCGACGTCGCTCTCTCCGGGCTCGAACCATCACACCTGGCCGTCGACCTCTCATTTCCGCCCGGGACCGACCCCGAGACTTTCGAGACCATCTGGACGGTCTTCGACGCGGAGGCCCGCGAACTGGGTGTGAGCATCGTCACGGGCCACACTGGTGCCTACGCGGGGGCTGCCTTCCCGACCATCGGGGCCGGGACTGCACTGGCCGTCGGCGACCCCGAGTCGGTGGTCCGGCCCACGGGCGCAACCCCGGGTGACCGCCTGCTGGTCACCAAGGGACCGGCGATCGAGACGACCGGCATTCTGGGATCCGTCTTCGGCGAACCAGCGGGACTCGATGGAGAGACGGTCGCGGCAGCCCGGGACCGGTTTTTCGAGGCGAGTCCCGTGGAGGATGCCGCCATCGCCGCCCGAGCAGGCTCCGTGACCGCGATGCACGACGCGACCGAGGGTGGGCTGGCGAACGCCCTCCACGAACTGGCCCACGCGAGTGGCGTCGGCCTGCGCGTCGAGTCCGGACAAGTCCCCATGGGGCCGGGGGTCGCGACAGTGTGCTCGACCTTCGACATCGACCCGTGGGTGGCCTCCAGTTCCGGGACCGTGCTGCTCACGGTCGAGCCAGGGAGTGTCGAGTCGGTCCGCTCGGCACTCGATGCGGCGGGCATTCGGGTGGGAGTGATCGGCACCGTCGAATCCGGGGGTGGGGTTCGGGTGGACGGCGACCCCCTTCCGGAGCCCGAAACGGACCCTTTCTGGCCGGCCTACGAGCGGGCGCGGGAACGGTACGGACCGCCGGAGCAGAGGGATTAAACACGCCCGTTCCCTGCCCTGGAATATGCGATTGCGATCCCGAACACGGTGGATGGACTCATGAGCGGGATCGTCGACGAGTACCTGGAACTGGCCGCAGAGACCGACGCGGACCTGGTCGCGATGCAGGTCGGGGACTTCTACGAGTTCTTCGCCGAGAACGCCGAAACGGTCGCCCAGGAACTGGACCTCACCGTCTCCCAGAAGTCCAGTCACGGCTCGAACTACCCCATGGCCGGCGTGCCAGTCTCGGAGCTCACGCCATACGTGAAGACCCTCGTCGAGCGGGGCTACCGGGTTGCCGTGGCCGACCAGCACGAGACCGAGTCCGGGCACGCGCGATCGATCACCCGGGTGGTCACGCCGGGAACGCTTCTGGACACTGTCGACGCGGCGGCCCAGTACCTCGCGACGGTCGTCGAGGGGGCGGACGCCTTTGGTCTGGCCTTCGTGGACGTGACGACCGGCCGGTTCCACGTCACGCAGGTCGAGGACCTGGAAGACGCCCTGACGGAGGTCTATCGCTTCGACCCGGAGGAACTCTTGCCGGGGCCGGAGTTGCGTGCGGAGCGGTTTCAGCCCTTCCGCGACCGGACTGACGCAACCGTGACCGAGCACGACCCCGACGCCTTTGCCCCAGGCCGGGCGACCCACCGGCTCCGAGAGCAGTTCGGCGAAGGGGCGCTCCGGAGCCTGGGCATCGAACCCGAGAGCCCGGCTGTGCAGGCAGCGGGGGCGGCCCTGGATTACGTGGACGCGACCGGGCTGGGTGTGGCCCGCTCGTTCACGCGGCTCCAGCCCTACCGGGCCGACGATCACGTCGAACTCGACGCGACGACCCAGCGCAACCTCGAACTGACCGAGACGATGCAGGGGGACACGGCGGGTTCGCTCTTCGAGACGATCGATCACACGGTGACGGCCGGCGGCGGTCGGCTGCTCCGGGAGTGGCTCCAGCGACCGCGCCAGGATCGGACGGAACTCGACCGGCGCCAGGCAGCGGTCGAGGCGTTCACCGAGCGGGCACTCGCTCGCGACTCGATCCAGGCGACCCTCGATGGCGCCCTCGATCTGGAGCGACTGGCGGGCCGGATCGCCCACGGCACGGCTGATGCACGCGATCTCAGGGCTGTCGGGGAGACCCTCTCGGTCCACCCGGCCGTCGTCGAGACGGTGGCTGGCGATCCCGTCCTCGCCGAGTCGCCAGTCAGGGCGGCACTCGCCGAACCGGACGAGCAGGCAGTAATGGACCTCATCGAGACACTTGCGGAGGCCATCGTCGACGATCCGCCGAAGACAGTCCGTGAGGGCGGCATCTTCAGACGGGGGTATGACCCGGAGCTCGACGAGATTTTGACCGAGTACGAACGGGCAGTCGAGTGGATCGACTCGCTCGCCGACCGGGAGAAGTCCCGGTTGGGGATCACCCACCTCCAGACCGGTCGGAACCAGACCGACGGGTACTACATTCAGGTCGGGCGCTCGGAGACGGATGCGGTGCCCGAGGAGTACCGGGAGATCAAGGCCCTGAAAAACTCGAAGCGATACACGACCGACGCCCTTGAGGAACACGAACGGACCGCCCTGCGACTCGAAGAGCGCCGGGCGGACCTGGAGTACGAGCTGTTCCAGGACCTCCGCGAGCAGGTGGCCGAGCGGGCTGACCTGTTGCGGTCGGTCGGCACGGCGCTGGCCAGGGTCGACGCGTTCGCGAGTCTGGCCACCCACGCAGTCAGAAACGACTGGGTCCGGCCCGACCTCGTCGAGTCGGGGATCGAGATCCGGGCCGGTCGCCATCCCGTCGTGGAGCAGACGACGGAGTTCGTCCCCAACGACGCTTCCCTCGACGGCGACCGCCGCCTTCAGCTCGTGACGGGCCCGAACATGTCCGGGAAGTCGACGTATCTCCGCCAGACGGCGCTGATCGTCCTGCTCGCTCAGATCGGGAGCTTCGTGCCGGCCACGGAGGCTCGGATCGGGCTGGTCGATGGCATCTACACCCGGGTTGGCGCGCTGGACGAACTCGCCCAGGGGCGCTCGACGTTCATGGTCGAGATGCAGGAACTCTCGAACATCCTGCACTCGGCGACGGCGGATTCACTCGTGATCCTCGACGAAGTGGGCCGTGGTACGGCAACCTACGACGGCATCTCGATCGCCTGGGCCGCGACGGAGTATCTCCACAACGAGGTGCGAGCGAAGACCCTCTTTGCGACTCACTACCACGAACTGACCGCGCTCGCGGATCACCTCGACAGTGTCATCAACGTCCACGTCGCGGCGGAGGAACAGGACGGCACGGTGACCTTCCTCCGGACCGTCCGCTCGGGGGCGGCGGATCGAAGCTACGGGATCCACGTCGCGGACCTGGCGGGGGTTCCGGAGCCAGTGGTGGGTCGGGCCGAGACGATCCTGGAGAAACTCCGGGCCGAGAAGGCGATCGAGGCCCGAGGTGGCGGGGGCGAACCGGTCCAGACCGTCTTCGACGTGGGGCAGGGGGAGTTCGTTGCCGAGGAGGAGACTGACTCGACGGACAGCGGCCCAGACCCGGAGACGGCGGCTGTAATCGAGGAAGTGTCCGACCTTTCGCTGGCCGAGATGACGCCCGTCGAGGTGCTCTCACGGGTCGAATCCTGGCAGGAGCGCCTGGGTGAGAACGAATGACGGAGATCACCAGCCTGGACGACTCGACGATCGCAAAGATCGCCGCCGGCGAGGTCATCGAGCGACCCGCCTCCGTGGTGAAAGAACTCGTCGAGAACAGCCTCGATGCGGGCGCGAATCGGATCGACGTCACCGTCAGCGCCGGTGGCACCGACCTGATTCGCGTGGCCGACGACGGCGTCGGGATGGACGAGGCGAACGCGGTCCGGGCCGTCGAGCAACACACCACCAGCAAGATCTCCTCGATCGACGACCTCGAAGCGGGGGTCGGAACGCTCGGCTTCCGTGGGGAAGCCCTGCATACCATCGGCGCTGTCTCCCGAATGACCATCGAAACCCGCCCACAGTCGGGAGCCGACGTGGGGACCGAGGTGCGGGTCGAAGGCGGGGACGTGACAGATGTCGCGCCGGTCGGTCGCGCGCCCGGGACGACAGTCACGGTGACCGACCTCTTTTTCAACACGCCGGCCCGCCGCAAGTACCTCAAACGCGACGCGACCGAGTTCGCCCACGTCAACCGGATCGTCTCCCGGTACGCGCTGGCGAACCCCGACGTGGCGATCTCCCTGACCCACGACGACAACGAGGTGTTTGCCACGGCCGGTACCGGCGACCGCAAGGGCGCGGTGCTCTCGGTCTACGGTCGCGACGTGGCGACGAGCATGATCGACGTCGAAGCCGAGCCGGATGGCCCGATCACCGCGATCAGGGGGCTCGTGAGCGACCCGGAGACGACCCGGAGCGGGACCGAGTACGTCTCGACCTACGTCAACGGCCGATACGTGCGGGCCGGGGAACTGCGGGACGCGATCGTCTCGGCCTACGGCAAACAGCTCGCGGCCGACCGCTATCCCTTCGCGGTGCTCTTCCTCTCGGTGCCGCCGGATACTGTCGACGTGAACGTGCACCCGCGAAAGATGGCCGTTCGCTTCGACGAGGAGTCGGCGGTCACCGACGCAGTCGAGGCGGCGGTCCGTGAGGCACTGCTCGATCACGGGTTGCTCAGGTCGAGTGCCCCGCGGGGTCGCTCCGCCCCGGACGAGACGGCCGTGCAGCCCCAGACAGACCATTCGACGCCACCCGGATCGGAATCGACTGACGAGGGGGGTGGCGAGTCGGTTCCTTCTGGTTCCGATCACGCGAGGACCGACACAGCGGCCCCATCCCGAGAATCCAGGGAGGAGCCGGCAGGCGAGTCACTGACGGGTGGGCCGGAACTGGATGATCCGGAGTCGTCCACTGTGGAGGCTCCGGAACCGGCTGGCGGTTCGGAGGCCGTCGAGAGCGGAGAATCCGACTCCGGGCCGGTCGATTCGACCGGCGAGCGTGACACTGACTCGTCCATCGAGGTGGACCCGTTACAGACCGCGCTGGTTCCCGAAGTCGATCAGTCCGAAACGGCCGAATTCGACCCGGAAACGTTGCCTCCCTTGCGGATTCTCGGCCAGATCCAGGACACCTACGTCGTGGCCGAGTCCCCGGACGGCCTGGTGCTAATCGATCAGCACGCCGCCGACGAGCGAGTCAATTACGAGCGGCTCCAGGCGGCCCTTGGCTCACAGCCGACGACCCAGCGACTCGTCGAGCCGGTCGAGCTGTCCGTCACCCCACAGGAAGCCAGCCAGTTCGAGGCGATGGCCGAGACGCTGTCGACCTGGGGATTCCTGGCCCGCCTCGACGGGGAGCGCCTGGTCGTCGAGGGAGTGCCATCGGTCTTCGATGATACCCTCAACCCGGAACTATTGCGAGATGTTCTCTCTTCGGCCCTCGACGGCGAACCAGGGGGCCAGATCACCGCCGCGGCCGACGAACTGCTCGCGGACATGGCCTGCTATCCCTCGATCACGGGGAACACCTCGCTCAGGGACGGGGCCGTGCTCGAACTGCTCCGGGCGCTGGATGCCTGTGAGAACCCCTATGCCTGTCCGCACGGTCGGCCCACGATCATCGAACTCTCGACAGACGAACTCGAGGATCGGTTCGAGCGGGACTATCCCGGGCACGACCAGCGGCGATCCTGACACCCTGGCCGAGCAGTTAGCTCCGCCAGGTCGTGGCGTGTCTTGTAGCAACAACTTTTGGACTGGCCGGCGTTGGGGACACAATGGCGAGTACTGATGGGCCGGCGAATGAATCGACTCCTGCTGGTCCGACGTTGTACCTCGATCAGAACGCCACCAGCGGTCACTTCTGCCCCTTCGTCTTCGACGAGGCGGATGGGACCGACTACCGCGTCGTCCAACTGACGGCCGGCCAGTCGTTCACGACGCTGCAGCAGGCGCTGGACACCCAACTACGCGACCTGCAGGACCCCACGGAAGCGGCGGCTGTCGTGTTGAGTCCACAGGCGACCGAATCGGCGGTCCTCACCGCCGAAGTCGGTGACGGAACGACCCTGCACGGGTTTCGGGTCAATCCGGAGGATCTGACGGGTGTTTCGATCGCCTTTTCCAAGCTCCTGCGCCGGTGGGAGCAACAGACTGGCTCGACGGAGGTCTGTCTCCGCGGGGTCGAATCGCTGTTTCCCTATCACGACACCGACCTCCTCTATCGGTTTTTGAATACGATTTTGGCCACGCTCATGGGGGCGGATGCGGACGTTCATATGCATCTGAATCCGGCGGCGACGGATGCCCGTGCACAGAACCTGTTCCAGTCGCTTTTCACCCGGGTCGAACGGGTGGACTCATCAACCGAGGCGAGGGAGACAGCCGAATCGGCAGAATCCGGGGACCGAGACCCCGATTCCGGCGCGAAAGCGGCGGATCCGTCACTGGCGGCGGATCTGTCCGCGGAGCCGGTGACGATGTCGGACGCCGAGATCGACGCGGTACTCGACAATTCGAGTCTGGGGATCCTGGCGTTTGACGGTGAGTCCCCGTACGCGATCCCGATGTCGTTCGGCTACGATACCGATCGTCGGGACTGTTACCTGCAACTCGGAGTGTTCGAGGGAAGTGAAAAGCTCGAACGACTCCAGGAATCCCCGACAGTTTCACTCGTCGTCATGCAGTACGAGCGCCCGGATCGCTGGCGAAGTGTGATCCTCACCGGCGAACTCTCGAAACTCTCGGCGGCTGAAGTCGACTCTCGGGATGTCATTTCAGTCTTTGCGAACGCCAAGCTCGCGTCCGTCGACGTGTTCAGTATGGATCCTGCGGACGTCGAATTTGCCTGGTACCGACTCGATCCATCGACTATGAGCGGACGGAAAAGCAACGACTCGTTCTGAATCACTCGATCGAGAAGGGGTGGGAATACTCGATCTCGGTGAGCGAGTCGATTTCGGCGTGCTCGCCACAGACCGGGCAGTCGGGGTTTTGTCGCATCGGGAGTGTCTCGGTGGTCATGTCCTCGCCGTCATAGACCAGTAGTCGCCCGTCGAGTTGCTCGCCGAAGTTGGCGACGGTCTTGAGCACCTCCGTTGCCTCCATGGTGCCGATCGTGCCCGGGAGCGGGCTCAAAACGCCGTCGACCGCACAGTCAGGGGTTGCCTCTTCGGGTGGGGCCTCGGGGAACAGGCAGCGATAACAGGGCCCATCATCGCTGGTTCCGAAGGTGCCGAGCTGGCCTTCGAGTCGGTAGACCGCCCCGTGGACGAACGGGACGTCGGCGAGCGTACAGGCGTCGTTGATGACATAGCGAGCCCGGAAGTTGTCCGTGCAGTCGACGACCACGTCGCGGTCAGCGACGAGCGATTCGGCGTTCTCGGGCCCGAACTCCGTTTCGTGGGTGTGGACCTCGACCTCGCTGTTGAGCGACTCCACGAACGCCTTTGCACTGTCCACTTTCGGCCGGCCGACGTCTGCCTCGGTGTGGATGACCTGGCGCTGGAGGTTCGAGGTCTCGACGATATCCGGATCCACGATGTGCAGCGTGCCGACACCTGCAGCCGCGAGATAGGCGATGACGGGTGACCCCAGTCCGCCCGCGCCGACGACCAGGACGTCTGCCTGCTGGATGCGTTCCTGGCCGGCGCCGCCGACGACGTCGATCGAGAGGTGGCGAGCGTAGCGATACTCCGCGCCTGGGCCGGGGTCGTCACTCATCGACTTGCATTCGAGTGCCTGCCTGAAAACGAATTCGCCCAGCCGCTGCTGGCTGACGAATGCCCGAAAAATCGGGTAGTCCCGAACCGATACCTGAGAACGTGGTGAAACTCGATCGATTAGACTCGCTCGAGGTTGACCGCACGCGGACCCTTGGGGGCCTGATCGATGTCGAACTCGACATCCTGGCCCTCTTCGAGGTCCTCACCGCCGACATCTTCCATGTGGAAGAAAACGTCTTCGTCCGCGTCGTCGCTCTCGATGAAACCGTAACCCTTCCGCGTATGGAAGAAGTCGACCGTACCTGTTGCCATTGCAATTAAGGTACAATGGAGGGACAGGGATAAGGCTTCCCCGATAGCGCCTCCCACGGGTCGAGGGCACACGTCACTCTACGAGTGAATCGGCCAGCAACTCGATGGGGTGGGGTGGCTGTCCCTCGGCGACGGGGCTATCCTCGAACTGTGTCCGGCAGGAGCCACCGGGCGCCACGAGCACGTCGCCGTCACGCTCCTGGATCAGTTCGAAGACGTCCTGCCCGATGGCCCTGCTCATCGAGTAGTGCTCGGCCTCGTAGCCGAAGGTCCCGGCCATGCCACAGCATCCCGAGTCGAGTTCCTCGACGTCGAAGCCGGCCCGGTCGAGCGCCCGCGCGGCGTGGTGGGCTGTTCCTTCCGCCTTCTGGTGGCAGTGGCCGTGGTAGGTCACGGTCTCGCCGTCCGCTCGCACGGAAAGTGACTCGACCAGGTCGAAGCGATCGAGGAATTCCATGACGCCGTAGGTGTGCTCGGCGAGCCGGGAGACCGCCGGACCATCGAGGAGGTCCAGGTAATCGTGCTGGAACATGACCGCATCCGAGGGTTCGGTGGTGAGGACGGTCCAGCCCTCTCGCACTCGTGGCTCCAGGGCTGCGACGTTTTGTTCGGCCGCCTGCCGGGCCAGATCGATGAAGGATTTCGAGTAGGCCGGCCGTCCGCTGTCGGAGCGCTCGGCCATCCTGACGTGGACGCCCGCGGCCTCCAGCACCCTCACAGCGGCCTTGCCCACGTGCTGGCGGCTGTAGTTGGTGTACGTGTCCGGGAAGAGGATCACTCGATGCTCGGCCTCGGATGCTGGAACTCGACAGCCGCCGCGGGCCGCGAACCAGTCCTGGAGCGGCGGCCCCTCGAACGTCGGGAGGGTTCGCTCGCTCGCGATGCCGAGGGTGCGTTCGAGCAGCCAGTCAGCGCCGGGCAGGCTCGCGAGTGTCTTCGAAATCGGTGACACTGTCGAGGCCAGGCCCGCTAGCCGGTCCACGTTGGCAAAGAGCTTCGAGCGCAGGCTTGCGCCCTCGCGCTGGTGGTAGGCGTGGGTCAGTTCGGCCTTGAGTTTGGCCATGTCCACGCCGGAGGGGCAGTCCCGACGACAGCCCTGACAGGAGACACAGAGTGAGAGGACCTCCTCGATGAATTCCTCGTCGAGCGGGTCGGCCGGGAGCGTGCCGTCCATCGCGGTCCGGAGCAGGTTCGCCCGTGCGCGCGTGCTCTGAATCTCCTCGCCGGTCGCCCTGAAGGTCGGACACATCACCCCGCCGGTCGTCTCCGTGAACCCGGTACAGCCGCCACAGCCGTGACACAACTCGACCATCCCGCGCATGCCGTTCTCGTTGTCCCAGTTCAGTTCGGGGTCGACGGGGAGGTCGAGTTCGTACCCGGGCCCGAAGCGTAGCGACTCGGTCATGTCCGGCGGGCCGTCTTCGGCTCCGCCCACGGGCCCTGGGTTCAGGATCCAGTCGGGATCGACCCGCCGCTTGAGCGAGCGGAACAGTTCCCACACGTCCTCGCCGTACCGCTTGCGATTCCACTGGGTGCGGGCCCGCCCGTCGCCGTGTTCACCGGAGACGGCTCCATCATAGGTCACGACCAGGTCGGTGATCGCGTCGGCGATGTCGGCCATCGCATCGACCCCCGACTGGGTTTGCAGATCGAGGAACGGCCGGATGTGGAGCACACCCGGGCCGGCATGGGCATAGAAGGTCGCCGACGTGTCGTGGCTGTCGAGGATCACCTGCACGTCCGCGACGAAGGCCCCCAGATTGGAGACCGGAATCGCCGTGTCCTCGATGAACGGCCAGGGCCTGACCGTTCCGGTCTCGGAGAGCAAGATCGGCAGCCCGGCTTTCCGGAGGTCCCAGAAGGCCGCCTGTCGTTCCGAAGTATGCGCTTCGAGCGCGCCGTTGGCTCGTCCCGTCGTGTCCACCGCGACCCGATCCGCGATCAACTCTTCGACGGACTCGCTGACCCCAGCCTCCGAATCCGCGTCGAACTCCACGAGCAGGGTCGCACCAGTCCCATCCGGAAACTCCGCGATCAGGTCCTCGAAGCGATCGACAGTCCCTGCCAGATCGAGAAACTGCTCGTCCATCACTTCCAGGGCCGCCGGGTCGTGGGCGAGGACGGCTTCCAGATCGCCCAGTGCAGCCCCGAGATCGTCGTAGGTCAGGAGTGCGACGGCCGTCGCCTCGGGAACCGGTTCGAGGGCGACTGTCGCCTCGGTGATGATGCCTAGGGTCCCCTCGCTCCCGGCGAAGATCCGGGCGACGTTGACCCGATTATACGTTTCGGCTTCTTCGATCAGGAGGTCGAGGTTGTACCCCGAGACGTTCCGGTGGAGGTCCGGGTACACCTCCGTGATCGTGTCGCCGTGCTCGTCGATAATGCGGACGAGTTCGGCGTAGAGCCGGGCTTCGAGGTCTCCCTCGGGGTCTGCCGCAGCCCGAAGGTCGGTGAGATCCATCCAGCCAACGTCGACGACTGCCCCGGAGGCCAGGACGACCTCGGCGGATTCGAGGTACGCGTCGGCCTTCTCGTATCGCAGGGAGTGGGCGCCGGTCGAGTTGTTCCCGATGGCACCGCCCAGGACGCTCTTGTCGCCCCAGGCCGGGTCGGGGGCGTACTGCAGGTCGTGTGAAGCGACAGCGTCGTCGAGTGCCGCGAGCGTAATTCCAGGCTGGGCCCTGACGGTGCTCGACTCGGGATCGACCGACTGGATGCCATCCATGTGGGCCTTGAAATCGAGCACGACGGCCTCGTTCGTCGTCTGGCCGGCGAGGCTGGTGCCGGCCCCACGGGGGAGGACCGCAATTCCACGATCGCGGCAGACCGAGACGACGGTCGCCACGTCTTCGGTGTGTTTCGGCCTGACGACGCCGACCGGCTCGATCTGGTAGAGACTCGCGTCGGTCGCGTAGGCCTGTCTGGTGTACTGGTCGAACCGAACCTCGCCGTCGACCCGTGTGTCGAGGGTCTCGGCCAGGTCTGGGTGGGATCGTGGCCCGCCCTGGTAGTCAAAATCCGCTCGTGGGTCCAGTGCGGGGTCGGGGGCCCCGGACCGTGAAGTCATGACTGGCGGTTTCACGCCCGCGGCCGTAAAACCCGCAGTCTAGAGCGGTTTGTCGCCCAGGTCATCCACCGGCACGACGGAGTGATCGAGGAGCAGGGTGTCCTTGGTGGCCCGGAGCCGACCCACGAACTCGGAGATTTCGTCCAGGTCCCCCTCCAGAACGAACAGTTCCATGCAGTTGTTCTCCCCGACGTGACTGTGGAGGTTCGAGGCGACCAGGTCCTCGTACTCGTGTCGCAGGTCGATCAGGGCCTCCTCGACGTCCGTCGTCTGGTAGTCGAAAAGAACCGTGACGATCGCCATGAGGTCCCGGTCCTCCAGACGCTTCTCGTCGAACTCCTCCATCAACGTGCGACCCGCCTCCCGGAGGACCTCGCTGCGGCCCGTGAACCCGTGCTCCTCGGCGAACGCGTCGAGGCGTTCGAGGAGTGAGTCGGGCATGGAGATGCTGACGACGGCCATATAATAACTCTGGGGCGGAATCTTAATAACCTTGCACATCTGCCCCCGATCGTCGCCGGGGCCCGATGGTTTAATTGGATGGCCTGCGATCTATCGCGTAATGACAGCCTCCGTCACCGAGAACCCGACGATTTCGGGGTCCAGTCTACTGACGATCGGCGGGCTCCTCCTCGTGCTCACACTCGCCATCTCCGCCTGGGCCTTTCTGAGCGGGGACTGGGTCGCTGGTATCGCCCTCACGCTGTACTTGCCCGTGGCCGGCCTGCTCGTGATGATCGGTCGGAAGGGCGATCGAGTGTAAAGAGTCCCGCGCTTGGTGACGGTTTTAAGGTGGTTGCCCCGATACCGGTTGGTATGCCTGGATTCGACGAGATGGACGTCGAGACGATCTGGATGGACGGGGAGTACGTCGACTGGGAGGACGCCACCGTCCACGTGCTCACTCACGCCCTGCACTACGGGACCGGGATCTTCGAGGGCGCACGAGCCTACGACACCGAACAGGGCACCGCGATCTTCCGCTGGGATGCCCACCTCGATCGGCTCTACGATTCGGCCAAACCCTACGAACTGGACATCCCGTTCTCCCGGGCGGAACTCACCGAGGCCACGCTGGAACTCCTCCGGCGGAACGAGCTGGACTCCGCGTACATCCGGCCGCTTGTCTACTACGGCTATCACAGCCTGGGCGTGAGCCCCGCCGAGTGTCCCACCGAGACGATGATCGCCACCTGGCCCTGGGGGACCTACCTGGGCGAGGAGGCCCTCCAGGAGGGCGTCGAAGTCACCGTCTCCTCCTGGCGCAAGCACGCCTCCAGTCAGGTCCCGACCAACGTCAAGACCACCGGGCTCTACGTCAACAGCATGCTCGCCGGCGAGGAGGCCCGCAAGCAGGGCGCGACCGAGGCCATCCTCCTGAACAAGGAGGGTGACGTGGCCGAGGGACCGGGCGAGAACATCTTCCTCGTCCGGGACGGCGAGATCTTTACCCCTGGGCTCGCCGAGAGCATCCTCGAAGGGATCACCCGGGATACGGTCATCACGCTGGCCGAGGAGCGTGGCTATACGGTCCACGACGAGGCCTCGATCAGCCGTGGCGAACTGTATACGGCCGACGAACTGTTCTTCACCGGCTCGGCGGCTGAGGTCACCCCCATCCGCAAGGTGGACAACGTCGAGATCGGTTCGGGTTCGCGGGGACCGATCACCGAGGAACTTCAGCAGGCCTACTTCGATCTGACCGAGCAGGCGGCCGACCACGAAGAGTGGTTCACGTTCGTCGACTAGGCTTCTTCGTCTTTGTCGTCCCCGGCGTCCAACAGTGACGCCGCGAGATCGCCCGACTCGTTCTCACCGAAACCAGCAGAGAGCACGCGGGTCAACGCTTCTTCGACGCTCTCGTCGACCGCCTCGTAGCGCTCGGGCTCGACTTCGATCACGTAGCCGGTGGTGATGTTCGGAGCGGTCGGGAGAAAGAGGATGTCACGGCCGTCCTGGGTGTGTTTGCCCGTCTTGAACGCGGTCATCCGCATGCCCTCCCAGACTTCGAGTCGGACTGGGGCCTGGAGGTCCTCGGTCCCCGTAAGCGCCGTCTCGACGGCCATCTTCGAGGCGTTGTAGACCACCCGCAGGCCCGGGAGCCGGTTGAACACCTGGTCGATGTACTGTTCGAGGATCGAGCCCAGCGCGGTGCGCATCAGATAGCCGACCGCGAAGACAAAAAGGACGAAGACCACGAGGGTAAGCAGCGCGCTCGCGAAGGGATTGCCCAGGACGTCGGAGAGCACGGCCACCCGCCCCAGCTGGGAGAGCACCCAGTAAACCACGTACAGCGTGACGAGAATCGGCAAGAGGACCACGAGGCCGCTCGCAAAGTCCCGTTTCCAGGTCGCCATACCTCCCTGGAGGGGCGGCGACCCTATCAGGACTGGGGTTTGCTGCCTATCGGGCGGGTTTTTATTCACGCCGCGCCCAGGCTCTCCCATGGATCTGGTCGCGGTCGTCGCGACGGCGGTCTGGGCGATGTTGCCCGCCTACGTGCCGAACAACGCAGCGGTCCTGGGCGGTGGGGGCCCGCCGATCGACGGCGGCCGTCTGTGGCGCGGGGATCGATTGCTCGGTGACGGCAAGACCTGGCGCGGGACGGTCGTCGGGATCGGGGCCGGGGTCGCCGTTGGCCTCATCCTGGGACTGCTCCGGGCTCCGGCAAGTGCCCTGCTTGGAATCTCGCTCCCGGCGTTTTCGGTGGGCGCGCTGTTCGCGCTGCCGACCGGAGCGATGCTGGGTGACATCGCCGCCTCGTTTCTGAAACGACGGACCGGGCGCAAACGAGGGCGACCGTTTCCGGGCCTGGATCAGCTAGACTTCGTGCTCGGCGCACTCCTCCTGGCTGGGCTTGCCGACCCGGCCTGGTTCGGGGCCGTCTTCACGCTCCCGGTGCTGGTCACCGTGCTCGTGCTCACGCCGGCCCTGCACGTCTCGACGAACGCGATCGCCTACTGGCTCGGGCTCAAAGACGAACCCTGGTAACCCAGGATAGGGACCCTTTTTTCCACCCCCCACCCAGTCCCGGGTATGAAAGCGGAGATCGTAGCGGCACTGAAGGCGGCCGAGGCGGTTCGATACGGCGAATTCGAGCTCTCACACGGCGGGACGAGCGAGTACTACGTCGACAAGTATCGCTTCGAGACCGACCCACAGGCCCTGGAGACCGTCGCGGCGGCCTTCGCCGAGCGCGTTGGCGATTTCACGCTGGCCGGCGTGGCCCTGGGTGCAGTCCCGCTGGTGACTGCGACCGGCATCGAGACCGGCAATCCATACGTGATCGTGCGCAAACAGACAAAGGAGTATGGCACCGGCAACCGGATCGAGGGCACGCTGCCCGAGGGCGAACCCGTCGTGGTTCTGGAGGACGTCGCGACCACCGGCAAGAGCGCCCTGTCCGCCGTCGAGGCCCTTCGCGAGGCCGGGGCGACGGTCGATCGTGTGCTCGTGGTCGTCGACCGCGAGGAGGGTGCGGCCGAACTGCTCGCCGAGCACGACGTGACCCTCGAATCGCTCGTCACGGCGAGTGACCTCCTGGCCGATCGGGACTGACCACGGACCCGAGATGTTCATACTTGTGGAACCGTGAATAACTGAGCATGAACCGAGCCGAGAAGGCCACACTCCAGCTCCGGGCCCTGGACGTGCTGCGCTCGCTCAAGGAGACCCGGACCTACGACGAACTCGCCGCGGAGACCGGGCTCCCGGCGGGTGATCTCAATCGCTATGTCAACGGGCACGTCCTCCCGGGGGCCTCGCGGGCCCGGCAGATCGTCGCCGAGTTCGGTCGGGACGCGATCGAGGCCGAGATCGCCGACCGGGTCGAACGCGACGCCGACGGCTATGTCGACAATTCCGGGATCGTCTTCGACCAGCCACTCCTGGATCTCGTGGGCCCGGTGGCCGCCGAAGCCTTCGACTTCGAGACCCCCGATGTGGCCCTTACCGCGGCCACCGACGGGATCACCCTCGCGGCCTCGCTGGCGAGCCACTACGGGGCCCGCTGTGCGTACGCCAAGAAATCCAAGGAGACCGCCGTCGAGGAGTTCATCGAGGCCCGCAAACGCCTGGAGTCGGGGATCGAGATCGCCTACTATCTGCCAGCATCGGCCATCTCACCGGGTGATGCGGTGCTGGTCGTCGACGACCTCATCCGGTCGGGCGAGACCCAGGAGCTATTGCTCGAAGTCGTCGAAACTGCCGGGGCCCACGTCGCGGGGGTCTTCACGCTCATCGCGGTCGGCGAGGACGGCATCGACCGCGCTCGTGGGCATACGGACGCGCCGGTCGGGACCCTCGTCGAACTCTCCTGAGTTTCGGGCTCCCGGCGAGTTCGACGTTCGTGCATAACAATCGTTAAGTGAGGCCAAAATTCATGCTCGAACGTGGATATGGGCCTCACAGATACCGTGTCCCGATACTTCGATCTCGACGGGCGGGGGTCGGACCTCCGTACCGAGTCGATCGCCGGGCTGACCACGTTCCTGACGATGAGTTACATCATCGTCGTCAACCCGGCGCTTCTGAGCATCGTCATCTCCCCCGAGGGTGTCTCGGACGTACGGGTGTTCCAGATGCTGGCGGTCGTCACCATCCTGGCTTCGGTGGCCGGGATGCTCGTGATGGCCTTCTACGCTGACCTCCCGTTCGGTCTGGCCCCGGGCATGGGATTGAACGCCTTCTTCGTCACGGTGGTCCTCTCCCCGACGCTGAATATCACCTGGCAGACCGCCCTCGCGGCGGTGTTCGTGGAGGGGATCGTCTTCGTGGCGCTCACGCTCGTGGGCGCTCGCGAGTACGTGATCAACCTCTTCCCGGAACCGGTCAAGCTGGGGGTCGGGGCCGGGATCGGGCTGTTCCTGGCGTCGATCGGACTCCAGTTCATGCGGATCACCGCGGTCGACCCCGATGACATGATGACCCTGAGCCCCGTGCTGGCACAGGACCCGGTCGCGATCATCGCCGTCATCGGTATCCTGCTTACTTTCTTCCTCTATGTCAAGGGCATTCGGGGCGCGATCGTTCTGGGCATCCTGTCGACGGCGGTCATGGGCTATGTCGCCGGCGCGCTCGGGTTCGAACCCTTCTCTGGCACGTTGCCGAAGGAAGGCCAGATCCTGGCCCCGAACGTGACACTCGCCCCCGGAATCGACCAGATCACCTACGGCGCGTCGGCCTACGACATCACGCCGCTCGTGGGCGCGTTCATCGACGGGATCCAGGGCGTTGAGGCCGTGACCTTCGCGTTCGTCGTGTTCACGTTCTTCTTCGTGGACTTCTTCGACACCGCGGGGACGCTGACCGGACTCGGTCAGGAGGCCGGCTACCTCGACGAGGACGGTGACTTCCCCGAGATGAACAAGCCGCTGATGGCCGACGCCGTCGGGACGACTATCGGTTCGATTCTGGGGACCTCGACGGTCACGACCTTCGTCGAGTCCTCGACCGGGATCGAGGAGGGTGGTCGAACCGGGCTCACCGCGCTGGTGATCGCGGCACTCTTCCTCCTCGCTCTCGTCTTCGTGCCCCTCGTGGGTGCGATCCCTTCCTTTGCGCCCTACGTCGCGCTGGTCATCGTCGCGGTCTTCATGGTCCGGAACGTCACCGAAATCAAGTGGGAGGATCCGGCCCACGCTATTCCTGCCACGCTCACCATCGCGCTGATGCCCCTGACGAGTTCGATCGCGACGGGTATCGCTGCCGGACTCGTGTCCTACCCGATCGTCAAGGGCGCACAGGGCGAAGTGAGTGACGTGCGACTGGGCCAGTGGGCGCTGGCCGCGCTGGTGCTCCTTTACTACTTCGTGCGCACGAACGCCCTGGTCTAACCTCGGGGGTTTTACATCGCCGCAGGGCCGTCCTTTTGCCATGCTCGACCGGCTACTGGGACGTGCGGCGCTCAAAGAGCGCATCGAGACCCTGGCGGAAGAGCGGTCCTCGCTCGAAGCGCAACTCGAATCCGCCGACGAGAACCGGCGAGCGGCCGAACGGGCCCGTCAGGAGGCCGAAGCGCGGGTAAACCGCCTGGAAGACCGCATCACCGAACTCGAAGACCGCGTCAAACGGGCGGAGGGTGGGGAGCGAACCGTCCAGTTCCGGGGCGAGTTGGCTCTCCGTGGCGACCGGCTGGAGACAGTCCTGTCCCGGCTCGAATCGTTCCGTGCCGGCCCGGACGGGGCCATGACCGCGATGGTCGAGGGGTCCCCACCGGAACCCGTTCGGGACGTGCTCGGGGATCGAACCCCGCTCGTGGGTCGGGCCGCGCCCGCTCTCGTGTTCGCCGACGACGAAACCCTGCTGAGCGTCGCGCTTCGGCCACCCGTTCCGCCGGCCCACTTCGTCGAGTTCGACACCTCCTTCCACGTCGATCGGGACTGGTTCCAGCCCCGTGGCCGGTACACCCTCGCCCTCGTGCGCGCGGACCTCTTCGCGATGGGCACCTACGAGGACCGCGAGCAGGTCGCGTACGAGGGCTTTCGAAGCGACGTCAAGGGCGACCACTCGAAGGGCGGGTTCTCCCAGGCGCGTTTCGAGCGCCGGCGCGACCAGCAGATCGAATCCCACCTCGAGAAAGCCCACGAGGCACTCTCCGCGGCCACAGAACCGCTTTACGTCGTCGGGGAGTCCACCCTGCTGTCCGAGTTCGAGTCCGAAGCGACGGTGACGCGGCCCGTCGACGCCACGGGTGCCCCCCGCGAGGCCCTCGCGGACGCCGTCGATCGGTTCTGGCGGACGAAATTGTATCTGCTGTAAGCAGGGTCTCAATACACTTATGGGGGCCACACGTCCTACCACGCCCCATGAGCACGGTCACGATTACCCTGCCCGACGGCTCCGAACTCGAGGTCGAGTCGGGGGCCACGGTCGAGGACGTCGCATACGAGATCGGTCCCGGTCTCGGGCGCGACACAGTCGCCGGGCGGGTCGACGGGGAGTTGGTCGCAAAGGAGGAACCGATCGAGGCAGATGCCGAACTACAGATCGTGACCGAGGGTAGTGAAGACTACCTGGAAGTCCTCCGCCACACCGCCTCTCACGTCTTCGCCCAGGCCCTCCAGCGGATCCACCCCGAGGCGAAACTCGCCATCGGGCCGGCCACCGACGAGGGCTTTTACTATGACGTGGACGGCGTCGAACTGGACCAGGACGACCTCCGGGCGATCCAGGCCGAGATGGAGGCCATCATCGAGGCCGATTACGACGTCGAGCGGGTCGAGCTCTCCCGGGAGGAGGCCCTGGAGTTCTACGAGGACAATCCCTACAAACAGGAGATCCTCGAGGACGAGGCCGCCGGCGAGGGCCCCATCAGCTTCTACCGACAGGACGACTGGCAGGACCTGTGCAAGGGCCCGCACGTCTCCTCGACGGGTGAGGTCGGGGCGGTCGAACTCCTGAACGTCTCGGCGGCCTACTGGCGCGGGGACGAGGACCGGGCGACCCTCACGCGGGTCTACGGCACCGCCTTCCCGGACCAGGACGAACTGGCGGACTACCTGGAGAAACGCGAACAGGCCAAAGAGCGTGATCACCGCCGTCTGGGGACCGAACTCGAACTGTTCTCCATCCCCGACGTGACCGGGCCCGGACTCCCGCTCTATCACCCGAACGGCAAGACGGTGCTGCGGGAACTGGAGTCCTACGTCACGGAGATGAACCTGGCGGAGGATTATGACTACGTCGAGACCCCCCATCTCTTCCGGACCGAACTCTGGAAGCAGTCCGGACACTACGACAACTACGTCGATGACATGTTCCTCCTCGACGTGAACGACGAGGAGTACGGGCTCAAGCCCATGAACTGTCCGGGGCATGCGATGATCTTCGATCAGACGACCTGGAGCTATCGCGACCTGCCGGAGCGCTACGCCGAGGACGGGAAAGTCTACAGGAAAGAACAGCGTGGCGAGCTGTCGGGGCTCTCCCGGGTCTGGGCGTTTACCATCGACGACGGCCACCTCTTTGTCCGCCCCGATCAGATCGAGGCCGAGGTCTCGACCATCGTGGACATGATCTTCGATGTCCTTTCGACCTTCGACCTGGAGGCCGAAGTCGCCCTGGCGACCCGCCCGGAGAAGTCGGTTGGCAGCGACGAGATCTGGGAGACCGCCGAGAGCCAGCTCCGGGAGGTCCTCGAGGATCTTGGCCTCGAGTACGATCTGGAGGAAGGCGACGGGGCCTTCTACGGCCCGAAGATCGACTTCGCCTTCGAGGACGCCCTCGGTCGGACCTGGGACGGCCCGACGGTCCAACTCGACTTCAACATGCCCGAGCGCTTCGATCTGACCTACACCGGGGCGGACAACGAGGACCACCGGCCGGTCATGATCCACCGGGCGCTTTACGGCAGCTACGAGCGTTTCTTCATGGTGCTCATCGAGCACTTCAACGGGAAGTTCCCGCTCTGGCTCGCCCCCGAGCAGGTCCGGGTCCTCCCAGTTTCGGACACCAATCTGGAGTACGCCCGGTCGGTGGCCGCGGACCTCGAGGCCGAGGGCTTCCGGGTCGAAGTCGAGGACCGGGATTGGACAGTCGGCAAGAAGATCCAGCAGACCCACGAGGATCGGGTGCCCTACATGCTCGTCCTCGGGGACAACGAGGCGGAGGCCGGGACCATCTCGGTCCGGGACCGCGAGGAACGGGAGCGAAAGGACGTCTCGTTCGAGGCCTTCCGTGAGCACCTGCTCGAGGAGCGGGACGAACGACGGATCGAGCCGGACTTCCTCGCAACGTAGCCGAAAAACGACGGCTGCTGTGCTTACTCCGGCTTTTCTTCTTCCCGCAGCTCCTCGAGTTCGGCCTCGACTTCGGATTCGTCGACCTGGGCTTCGAGTTCGGCCTTGACTTCCTCGGCTTCGGCTTCTTTTTCGGTTTCCGGCTCGGCTTCGGCCGTGCCTTCCGACTCACGTAAGGTCTCTAGCTCGGCCTCGATATTCCGGTCCTCCCGGCCGGCTTCGAGTTCCCGGTCGATCTGGTCCTGGTCGGACATCGCGTTGTCCAGGACGCCACGGTCCTCCAGTTCGTCGAGTGCCGCGGCCCGGGCTTCCATCTCTTCGGTTTTCTCCGTGGCCTGGTCGATGGCCCGGCCGACGTCCTCCATTTCGTCTCCCACGCCGGTGACTGCCTCCGAGACCCTGGTCTGTGCCTCGGCGGCCTCGTAACGAGCTTTCACGGTCTCCTTTTTGGTCTTGAACTCCTCGATCTGGCGCTTGAGATCGGCCTTCTTCTCCTCGAGGTTCCGCTGGGTGGACTCCAGGTTCTGGATCTGGCCGGCCAGGTCCTCGGCCTGTGAGCGCTTGGCCTGTTTTTTCTCTAACGCGCGTTTGGCCAGGTCCTCGCGGTCCTGGGCCATGGCCTCCCGGGCCTGTTCGTTGTGCTTCTCGATGTTCTCCTCGAGCCGATCCCGCTGGACCTCCAGGCGTTTTTTCTGGGCGGTGATGTCCGCGATGCCCTTCTCGACGTCGGTGAGTTCGTCCCGCATCTGCTGGTAGGAGTAATCCAGGGTCTCCGCGGGGTCTTCGGCCCGGCCGATGAGCGCGTTGAGCTTCGATCGAACCAGGAAGGACAGGCGTGAGAGCAGTCCCATGGGGGCTGTTTATGCTCCCACCGTTAAAACCCCTCACGCCCCATGCGTCCCGAAATGTTCTTGCCCGCCGGCACCGGACGGTCGGTATGCCGACAGAGACCGGATACGACCCCTCACTGGGGGACAAGTTCATTTTCGTCACTGGCGGGGTGATGTCGGGGCTCGGCAAGGGGATCACGGCGGCAAGTCTGGGCCGCCTCCTGGAGAACGCCGGCTTCGACGTGACCGCAGTCAAGATCGACCCCTATCTCAACGTCGACGCGGGGACGATGAATCCCTACCAGCACGGGGAAGTCTACGTCCTCAAGGACGGCGGCGAGGTCGATCTGGACCTGGGGAACTACGAGCGATTCCTGGACATCGACATGACCTTCGACCACAACGTCACGACGGGGAAGGTCTACCAGCATGTCATCAGTCGGGAGCGCTCGGGTGACTACCTCGGGAAGACCGTCCAGATCATCCCGCACATCACTGATGACATCAAGCGTCGCATCCGCGAGGCTGCCGAGGGCCACGACATCTGTCTCGTGGAGGTCGGCGGGACGGTGGGTGACATCGAGGGCATGCCCTTCCTGGAAGCGCTCCGGCAGTTCGTCGACGAGGAACCCGACGAGGACGTCCTCCTGACTCACGTCACGCTGGTTCCCTACGCGCCAAACGGCGAGCAGAAGACCAAGCCGACCCAGCACAGCGTGAAGGAACTGCGCTCGATCGGGCTTCGGCCCGACATCATCGTCGGTCGCTCGGATGATCCGCTCGAGGAATCCGTCCGGGAGAAGATCGCCCTGTTCGGTGACGTCCCGACCCGGGCCGTGTTCTCGAACTACGATGTCGATGACGTGTACAAGGTCCCGCTCCTGCTGGAAGAAGAGGGCATGGACGAGTACGTCATGGACCGGCTCGATCTGGCCGACCGGGCGATCCCCCGGGCCCACCGCAGCACGGAGTGGCGCGAACTCGTCACCCAGGAGACCACCGCGGAACTGGACATCGCGCTGGTCGGGAAGTACGACCTGCGGGACGCCTACATGTCGGTGCGTGAGGCGTTGAAACACGCCGGCCTCGATCACGGCGTCGACGTGAACGTCGAGTGGGTCGAGGCCGACCGGATGGACGACGGCGACGAAAAACGCCTCGACGAGGCCGACGGCATCGTCGTCCCGGGCGGCTTCGGGAGTCGCGGCGTCGAGGGCAAGATGCGGGCGATCACCTACGCTCGCGAGAACGACGTGCCCTACCTCGGGCTCTGCTTTGGCTTCCAGCTGGCAGTCATCGAGTACGCCCGGAACGTGCTGGGCCTGGCAAACGCCCACTCCACCGAGATCGACGAGACGACCCCGGACCCGGTGATCGACCTCCTGCCGGACCAGTACGACCTGGAGGACCTCGGCGGCACGATGCGCCTGGGGGCCCACGAGACCCAGATCGAGCCCGGCACGCTGGCCCACGAGATCTACGGGGCCGACTCCTGCACCGAGCGCCATCGGCACCGCTACGAGGTCAATCCCGAGTACATCGAGGACCTCTCGGATGGCAACCTGGTGTTCTCCGGCGAGGCGGGCAATCGGATGGAGATCCTGGAACTGGCCGACCATCCCTTCTTCCTGGGAACGCAGTTCCACCCCGAGTTCCGTTCCCGGCCGACCCGGGCGAGCCCACCCTTCGTCGGGTTCCTCGGAGCGATCCTTGCGGAACTGGAGACCGCTCAGGAGGTGGCCTGAGATGGTCGACGTCGAGACCTTCATCCCCGAAGCGAAAGCGGAGATCGAGGCGGCACTCGGTGACGAGACTGCGATCATCGCCCTCTCGGGCGGTGTAGACTCTTCGACGGCCGCCGCACTGGCCTACGAGGCTGTCGGCGATCAGCTCGTCCCGGTCTATGTCGACACCGGCCTGATGCGGAAGGGCGAGACCGAGGGCATTCGAGAGACCTTCTCGCACATGGACTCCCTCCGGATCGTCGAGGCCCAGGATCGGTTCCTGGATGCCCTGGCGGGGGTCACCGACCCCGAGGAGAAACGCCACGCGATCGGCGAGCAGTTCATCAGGGAGTTCGAGACGGTTGCAAAGGAAGTCGACGCCTCGATGCTGGTCCAGGGGACGATCTATCCGGATCGGATCGAGAGCGAGGGGACGATCAAGTCCCACCACAACGTCGGCGGCCTCCCAGAGGTCGTGGACTTCGACGGGATCGTCGAGCCCATGCGGGATCTCTACAAGGACGAGGTTCGCGAGGTCGCCCGGGAACTGGGGCTGGATTCGGTCGTCTCCGAACGAATGCCGTTCCCCGGTCCTGGTCTGGCCGTTCGGGTGCTGGGTGAGGTCACCGAGGAGAAACTGCGAGTCGCCCGCGAGGCCACCGCGGTCGTCGAGGACGAACTCGAGGAAGCGGACCCCTGGCAGGCCTTCGCGGCCGTGCTGGGCAAGGCGACCGGCGTCAAGGGCGACAACCGCGTCCACGGCTGGATCGTCGCCGTCCGGTCGGTCGAGAGCCGGGACGGGATGACCGCCCGCGCACAGGCCCTGGACTGGGAGACCCTCCAGCGCATCCAGAGCCGCATCACCGGCCAGCTCGATTCGGTCTCCCGTGTCGTCTACGACGTGACCCACAAACCACCGGCCACGATCGAATACGAATGACACACGCGATCATTGTGGGCCCCGATCGGGGGCTCGAAGCCGCGCTCGCGGCCCACGACGTGACGACGACCCGAATCGAGACGCCCGCGTCCGCCGCTGACCTGGACGCGGCCGAAATCGACGACGCCTCGCTGTTCTTCATCACCGACGGGGCCGAGGCGACGTTGATCCCGGTTGCCCGGGAGCAGCACCCGGATCTGCGCATCGTCTGGTACGCAACCCAGGCTGTCCCGGAGTTCGTGACCCGCCAGCTGGACCTGGGGGTCGACCCCCGACTCGCGGACGCCGCCGTCCTCGTCGAGGAGCAACTCCAGGCACTCGAATCCTGATCGACGGGAGTATCCACGACCGGGCTCAGCTAACGACTTCTTTATTGCCCATTAATGGGCACATGTGTACTTTCCACCACGCTTAATGCAGTTCCCGCTAAACACTATGTGAGACGATGACATCCCAGCCAGGGGGGGACTCAGTCTGCCGGATCGACGTCGAGTTGCGGCCGACCGAACGGGTATTGCTGACTGACATCATCGGCCATCCGGTTTATGACACCCTGCGGGTGCTTCTGGATGAGGCCGGCGTGGATCAGGACGCGATCACGCCGCGGATTCCCGGGGTTCACGTCGGCGGGTTCTGGGGACGATACGGGGCGGGTGGCCGGCCACAGGAGCGAGCCCTCTCGCCGACGGAGACCTATCGATTCCAGCTAGGAGTAATCGACCCGGAGATGATCCCCGTTTTCAGGCAGGTCTTCGATCAGGTCATCCCCGAGGGGGCCCAGCTGCCATACTCCGGTGGCACCCTGGAGGTCGTCTCCGCGACCCAGGAGTACACCGACCGCCAGGCCCTGCTCGAACGGGCGGCAGCGGTCGATACCCAGGCTATGAACGTCTGGTTTCGAACACCGACCTGCCTCGAGGAGACAGAGACCCGCACGATGTGTCCCAGCCGTGGGCCGGTGTTTAGTTCGCTGCTCGAAAACTGGAATCGATGGGCGCCGGACGAACTCGTCTTCGATATCGACCGTGACCGGATCGAGGAGGCGGTTCGCGGGCGCCCCCACTTCCGCACGTTCGAGAGCCACGGCGTGGCAGTGGCCCGTGACGATGAAACCGATGCGGTGCAGACCCGGGAGGGGTTCTCCGGTGGCGTGACCTACGAGTTCGCCGAGGCGAACGGGGCCCTCCAGAATGCACTCGTCGCAGCGGCGCTTTTGGGCGAGATCGCCGGCGTGGGGTACTACCGTGATCGTGGCTGTGGGGACCTCTCGGTCAGGGTCGCCGGCGACGATACGACTGGCCTCTCGCCGATCCCCTGGCTCGGTCCGTCCCCGCTTTCGATTCGCCCATCGCCGTTCCGGGATCAGGAGAGCCATTAGCCCCGGGACCCAATCCTCGCGTATGACCCAGTTCCTGCCAGCACAGACCCGACCGGGACGTCTCTCTCTTGCCGTCGCGGATCCCTACGCCGTCAGTTCCTTCTACCAGGACGTCGTCGGGCTGGACCAGTTCGGGTACACGGAGTCCTCGGCTACCCTCGGGGCCGGCGAGACGCCGCTCGTGGAACTCACGGACGGGAGCGATCGGGAGCCCCGAACCGACGCCCAGGCGGGCCTCTATCACGTGGCCTTCCGCTACCCGTCTCAGGAGGCGCTCGGTGCCGCTCTCCACCGCGTCGAGAGCCTCTATCGGCTCGACGGCGCGACCGACCACGGTGTGACCCACTCGCTGTATCTCACGGATCCCGCGGGCAATGGCGTGGAACTCTTCGTCGACCAGCCCCGTGCTGACTGGCCCGAAAACGAAGCCGGCGAGGTGACGATGCAGACCCAGCCGCTCGATCTGGATGCCCTGCGTGGGGCTGGCGAACCCGAGACCGACGCCCCGGCGGGGACGACGATCGGGCACTTCCATCTGGAGGTCACCGATCTGGCTGGGGCGACCGAATTCTATCGTGACGGGTTGGGGCTCGATATCTCCCGTGAGATCGGCGACATGGCCCGGTTTCTCGCCGTCGGGGACGCCCACCATCACCTCGGGCTCACGACCTATCAGGAGCGGACCGAGCCCGCGACTGGCCGGGGGCTGGACTGGATCGAGTTTCTCACACCGACCGAGGCCGCCCTCGAGGCGGCCCGCGAGCGATTCGAGGCGATCGGGGTCGCTGTCGAAAGCCGGGAAAACGGTTTCGCGGTGACCGACCCCGACGGGATCGGGGTTCGACTGTCCCTGGCTGATCAGTGATCGGCGTGGCCCGCTCGCTGGGCCAGGCCCACGAGGTGCCCGATTTCTGGGAGAATAATCGCTTCGAGCCCGAGTTCGACGGCGTCGACGCTCCCGGGGAGCACGAAGACGGGGACGCCGTCGGCGACGCCGGCGGTGGCCCGGGTGGCGACGACCCGTGAACCGATCTCCGCTTTCGATTCCTGGCGGAAGAGTTCCCCGAATCCCGGCAGGTGCTTGTCGAAGAGCGGCCCGACGGCCTCGACGGTCACGTCGTCCGGTGTGACTCCGGTGCCACCCGTGGTGATCAGCACGTCGACGTCGCCGCGGTCGATGAGGTGATTCGCGACCGTCTGGATGCGATCGCCGTCGTCCCGGACCAGTTCGCGAGTGACGACTTCGTGGCCCGCCGATTCGAGTTCGTCCCGGATCGCTTCGCCACTGGGATCGTCATCGAGGGTTCGCGAGGACGAGACAGTGAGAATTGCCGCGCCCACGGTTTCCCGGTCGTGGGCGTGGTGATCGTGGTCGTGTGTCGCCGAGTCGCTCGTCGACTCGGTGTCACCGCGTTGGGTGTCCCGCTTTTGAAAGTCGACCATAACGCGTCTTTGGTTGCCCCGCCCTAAGTGCTATCGCCGCGGAAGTCCCGGCGCATCGCGATGTCGAACCAGGGGCAGGTTCGAAGCTGGCGGTAGTTCCGGGGGTTCTCCCAGAGGTCCTCGTAGTCGACCCAGAGGGTGCCTCCGACCTCCTCGGGGTCCGGGTCGAGGGTGGGATCAGTTACGGTTGCGGTGAGCACCGCACAGACCTCCCACTCCAGCCCCTCATCGAGGTAGTAGCGTTTGTATTCGAACCGGTCGGTGATTTCCAGGTCGCCGTACTGGTCGGGAGTCACCCCGAGTTCCTCCTCCAGGCGCTCTTCGGTGGCTTCGATCTGGGTCTGTCCCTCGGTGGGATGGGAGGCGACGGTGCCGTCCCAGTGGGTGTCCCAGAGCCGTTTGTTCCGGGCGCGCTGGGCCAGCAGGACCCGTCCCTGCTCGTCGAAGAGCATACAGGTAAAGGCGCGATGGCGGATGCCGTCACCGGTGTGGGCCTCCAGGCGGTCGACGAGGCCCTGTGGCTCGTCGTCCGCGTCGACTGCGATCACTTCCTCGCCGCCCGACCGCTCTTTCGGGGCGCTCTGATCGGTCATGGATTGGCCAACGACCACCCCGGATTTGTAGTCACCGGTCCTCACCCGCGGGTCTCTTCGAGGATCAGTCGGGTCTTGGTCGAGCGGACCTCCGCTTGCTCCCGCGTGCGAGTGATGAGTTCGTTCACCCGCTCGGTGTCCATCGCGTCGACGATCAACACCATGTCCTCCTCGCCGGAGACCTGCCAGACGAAATCGACTTCCGTCCACTCGGCCATCCGCTCGGCCAGTGCCTGGGTGTCGACGTCGACGGCGACCGACACTTCGACCATCGATTTCACGTTGCCCGTGCGGGTCGCGATGGTGAACCGCTCGATCGTGCCGTTCTCGAGCAGCCGATCGACCCGGTTGCGAACGGTCCCCTCCGAGACATCGAGCATGTCGCCGATTTCGGTGTAGGGGGTCCGGGAGTCCTGTCGAAGCAGGGCCAGAATTTCCCGGTCGAGGTCGTCCATGTTCCACTCTCCGTCGCCTGGCCGAAAACTGTTTCGAATTTCGTAATTCCGCTACGAAAGCAAGCCTTATATTCTCCGCAGCGTTTGAATCTCGTAATGTCGGACGCCTACATCGCCCTGGAGACCGGGGAGGTCCTCGAGGGTCGCGCCAGGTCGCCCGGGGAGACCCACGGCGAACTTGTCTTCACCACGCCGTATACCGGCTACGAGGAGAGCCTGACCGACCCCTCTTACGAGGCCCAGGTACTGACCTTCGCCTACCCGCTGATCGGCAACTACGGCGTCCGAGCGGAGCGCTTCGAGTCCGATCGTGTCCATCCCAGCGCGGTCGTCGCCCGCGAACTCACCGACGACGTCGCCGTGTGGCTTCAGGAGGAGGGGATTCCCGCCGTCGACTCGGTAGACACGCGGGATCTCGTCCTGGACATTCGTGACGGCGGCGCGATGCAGTGTGGTATCGCCGCCGGTCCCGATGCGACTCCCGAAAAGGCCCGGGAGCAACTCTCGGTCTGTCCACACATGAGCGACATTTCGGACATCGGGGACATGGTCAGCGTCGACGACGTCGAGGTGTATCCCGCGGAGGGGGATGGGCCGACCACCGCGTTGATCCACTGTGGAACGAAAAAGAGCATCATCTCCTCGCTGAACGAGCGTGGCTCGGACGTCCACGTCTTCCCACACGACGTCGCGCCTGCCGAGATCGAAGCGCTGGACCCGGACCTGCTCTTCATCTCGAACGGGCCGGGCGACCCGGCCAACTACGAGGCCACCCAGTCCCTGGTCGAGCACTTCCTCGGTGATATCCCCATCGCAGGCATCTGTCTGGGGATGCAGATCGTCGCCAACGCGGTCAACGGCGAGACCGAGAAGATGGAGTTCGGCCACCGGGGGGTCAACCAGCCCGTCCTGGACGAGCGCACCGGCCAGGTCGTCATGACGACCCAGAATCACGGCTACATGGTTTCGGATGCCGGGGACCTGGACGTGACCCAGATCAACGTCAACGACGACACGCCGGAGGGTGCCGAATCCGTCGACATGGACGTCATCACCCGCCAGTACCACCCCGAGGCCCATCCCGGCCCCCACGATACGCTTGGCTTTTTCGACGACGTGCTCTCGATGGCCGCGGCCGGCGCCCATCCCGAAGCGACCCAGTAGGCGGTTTTGTCCCCCGAATGGGGACAGCCGGTGGCCTTTACTCCGCGCAGTCGAATCGTGTGCTGATGGCACACGAGTACGAGGAACACGTCCGCGAACAGCGCCAACAGAAGGAGGAGTACTTCGCGGAGAGCCCACGGTCGCCGATTCCGCGCTCGGCCCAGGCCGACTTTGCGGGCCTGGAGTACTTCCCGGTCGATCCCTCGATGCGTTTCGAGGCCGAACTCCACGAGCACGCAGACCCCGAGAGCCTGACCGTCGAGACCACGGCCGGCAACGCCCAGGAGTACCTGCGCTGGGGTGAGTTCCACCTGGAGATCGAGGGTGAGACGGTGACGATCCAGGCGTACAAGGGCGATCCGTCCGAGGATCGACTCTGGGTTCCCTTCCGGGACGAGACGAACAGCGAGGAGACCTACGGCGCGGGCCGGTATCTCGACCTCGAACGGGACCGACACTACGAGGACGGCACGTGGCTCATCGACTTCAACATGGCCTACAACCCGACCTGTGCGTACAACGAGGCCTACGAGTGTCCGTTGATCCCGACCGAGAACTGGCTCGACGTGCGGATCGAAGCGGGCGAGAAGGCCTATCCGGACGAACCTCACGCCCCGGACCGCTAACTACTCCAGGCCCCACTTCGCGGTGCGCTTTGGCCGTTCGGAGACCGATTCGATGTCCAGGGGTTCGTCCTGGGCCTCGATGGCGGCGAGGGCGGCCTTCGCCGAGGGATAGGTCGAGAAGTAGGTAACGTCTTGCTCCACGGCGACCTGGAGCGGGTCCCGATTCCGCGAGATGATCAGATCGATCTCCCCGGATTCGATGGCCGCCTCGAAGTCCGATTCGTCCTCGAAGTCCGCGATGGCAAAGTGCCGGGCGTAGCCCTCGATGAGCTCCCGGCCGGCGGGGCTGTCCCGATCGGGGAACTCGGGGTTGTTCAGGTCGATCAGCGCCGTGCCCTCGGTCGGGATCGGCTTGTTGATCGCCATCTGGGACTTCTGGTAGGCCTTGGCCCAGGTGTCTGCCGTGCCCATGACCTCGCCGGTGGATTTCATCTCCGGGCCCAGGGTCGGATCGGACCCAGGGAGCCGATCGAAGGGCAGCACGACCTCCTTCACCGACACCTGTTCGGGGATCTGCTCTTCGATGCCCTGCTCGGCCAGGGACTGCCCGGCCATGACCTTCGCGGCGATCTTCGCGATGGGCACGCCCGTGGCCTTCGAGATGAACGGCACCGTCCGGGAGGACCGGGGATTGGCCTCCAGGACGTAGACGGTGTCGTCCTGGATCGCCAGTTGGACGTTGAGCAGGCCGACGGTCTCCAGGGCCGTCGCGATGTCCTCGACGACCTCCCGGACGCGGGCCATCGTCGCGTCGTCCAGGTTCTGTGGCGGGATCATCACCGCGGAGTCCCCGGAGTGCACCCCGGCGGACTCGATGTGTTCCATCACGCCGCCGATGAGCACGTCCGTGCCGTCCGCGACGGCGTCCACGTCGAGTTCGATGGCTCCCTCCAGATAATCGTCGACGAGGATCGGTTTCTCGGGGGAGACCCGAACGGCCTCCTCGATGTAGGACTTGAGCTCGGTGTCGTCGTAGACGACCTCCATCGCCCGGCCACCGAGGACGTAACTCGGCCGGACCAGCACGGGATAGCCGATCTCGTGGGCCAGGTCGAGTGCCTCGGTTTCGTTGGTGGCCGTTCCGCCGGCGGGCTGTTCGACGCCCATCTCGTCCATCAGGACGTTGAATCGGTCGCGGTCCTCCGCCAGATCCATCGCCTCGACGCTGGTGCCAAGCAGTTCACAGTCCAGGTCCCGGCGTTCGATCTCCGCGGCCAGCGGATCGCCGATGTTCACGGAGGTCTGCCCGCCGAACTGTACCATCACGCCGTCCGCGTTCGTGGCCTCGATGACGTCCGCGACCTCCTCGGCGGTGATCGGCTCGAAGAACAGGCCGTCGGAGGTGTCATAGTCGGTCGAGACGGTCTCGGGGTTGTTGTTGACGATGTGGGTCTCGATGCCCGCCTCCCGCAGCGCCCGAACCGCGTGGACGGTCACGTAGTCGAACTCCACACCCTGTCCGATCCGAATCGGGCCCGCTCCCACGATGACGACACTCTCGACGTCCGGGTCGGTCTGGACCTCCTCGCGGGTGCGTTCGCTCGGGGACCGGGAGGAGTAGTAGTACGGCGTGGAGGCCGCGAACTCTCCCGCACAGGTGTCGACCTGCTTGAACGTCCGGGGGAGCCCTTCGGCGTGGGCGGTCTCGACGCTGACTTCCGGGTTCGGCTCCGTGCCTGGGAGATCGACCTCGGTCGGGCCGACCCCGCCACCGGTGGCGGTGAGGTCGGGTTCGCCGCTCGTCGCCATCGCTGCGGCCTCGGCGTCGGTGAAGCCGGTCTCGATGGCCGTCTCGAAGTCGCCGGCTGCGGCGTCGATGGCAGCCGCGGCGACGTTCTCGAAGCGCTCGATGTACCACTCCTCGATGCCGGTCCACTCGACGATCTCCGCGGAGGAGTAGCCCCGCTCGAAGGCCTCGAAGATGGCGTAGGGCCGATCCGGGGTCGGCCGCTCCAGGTGGTTCTCGATTAGCTGTTCGTCCGAGACCGTCCCCCAGTCGACGGCGGGGACGTACTCCGTCGAGCGCAGGGCCTTGAGCAGGGACTCCTCGAAGGTCCGGCCGATGGCCATCGCCTCGCCGGTCGATTTCATGGCCGTCGAGAGCTCGAAGTCCACCTCGGGGAACTTGTCTTTGGGCCACCGGGGGACCTTGGTGACCACGTAATCGATGGCCGGCTCGAAGGCGGCGGTGGTCTCGCCGGTGATCTCGTTTTCGATCTCGTGGAGTTTCTTGCCCAGTGCGACCTTCGCGGTCACCCGGGCGATGGGGTAACCGGTCGCCTTCGAGGCCAGCGCGGAGGATCGGGAGACACGTGGGTTGACCTCGACGACCCGGTACTCCCCGCCGGGGGTACCGTCGTCGTGCCAGGCGAACTGGATGTTACAGCCGCCCTGGATGCCCAGATCGCGGATGACCTCCAGTGCCGCATCCCGCATCTCCTGGTGGCCCTCGTCGGGGATGACCTGACTCGGGGTCACGACCATGGACTCGCCGGTGTGGATCCCCATCGGGTCCAGGTTCTCCATGTTACAGATGATGATCGTGGAGTCCGCGGCGTCACGCATCACCTCATACTCCAGTTCGACCCAGCCGTCGATGGACTCGGTGATCATCACCTCGTGGTTCCGCGAGAGATTCAGACCGCGTTTCACCCGCTGGTGGAGTTCGTCCATGTCGTGGACGACCCCCGATCCCTGCCCGCCCAGGGTGTAGGTCGTGCGCATGATGACCGGGAGCCCGCCGACCGAGTCGACGGCGTCCTCGATCTCGTCCATGGATTCGATGGTGACCGATTTCGGGACCGGCTGATCGAGGTTCTGCATCCGGTCGCGGAACTGCTCGCGGTCCTCGGTCGCGTAGATCGTATCGAGTGGGGTCCCCATGATCTCCACGTCGTGTTCCTCGAGGACGCCCTGTTCGGCCAACTCGGCGGTGACGTTCAGACCGGTCTGGCCGCCCAGCCCGGCGATGACGCCATCCGGACTTTCCTTCCGGATGACCTCCGCGATGGCCTCGGTGGTGATCGGCTCGATGTAGACCTTATCGGCCATCTCGGGGTCGGTCATGATCGTCGCCGGGTTGGAGTTCACGAGGACGACCCGGACGCCCTCCTCCTGGAGGGCTCGGCAGGCCTGTGCACCGGAGTAGTCGAACTCGGCAGCCTGTCCGATCTGGATCGGCCCACTTCCGATGAGAAGTACGGTCCGGTCGTCTGGCATTACCGATGAAAACCCGCACATCGTAATAAGTCCGGCGATAGATTCCAGTTTTCGCAACTCGATTTCGAAATTCGAAGTCAGTGGGTCAGCACGAGCAGTTTCTCTCCCGTGCGGGCCAGACAGATCGGTCCGGACGGCGGCGTCTGGAAGGAGTGGACCGCATTTTCGGTCACCAGCAGTCGCTCGAAGGGTTCGCCGCAGGCCGGGCAGGCATACTCCGCGCGGTTTTCGAGCAGCGTCCGCTCCCCGTCCTGGCGAAGCAACTTGAGCCCGTGGCGATAGTCGTGGATCGAAAAGCCGTCTGACAGGTCAAGGGTCTCCATCGATTGTAGTGTGTTTGTCCCCGTCAGTAGAACGCCTCGACCAGTTCGTCGTAGGCGGCCTGGAGCCGTTCGGTCACCGGGCCCACTTCGAAGGGCTGGTCGTCGAGTTTGCCGATCGGCCAGACCTCGCCCGTGGTGTTGGTCAGGAAGAGCTCATCGGCCTCCCGCAGGCGCTCCGGGCGGTAGCGGCCCGTCTCGACCGGGATGTCGAGGTCGGCCGCGAGTTCGAGTACGACATCTCTGGTCACGCCGGCCAGGATCGGGCCGTCGAGGGAGGGCGTGTGTAACACGCCGTCTTCGACGAAGAAGACGTTGGCCGTGGTCCCCTCCGCCACGTAGCCCTCGGTGTCGAGCATGATCCCGTCGTCGGCCTCGATGGTGCCGTCCGCGGCTCGAAGCTCCAGGCGGGCGAGGATGCCGTTGAGGTAGTTGTGGGTCTTCAGGCCCGGCGGAATCGCGTCGGGGTGGTTGCGCCGCGTTTCGACGAGTTGCACCGTTGCTGGCCCGTCCCAGCGTGGGGTCCCGTGGACGCCCGCCCGCGGGAGTTCCTTCACGATGATTACCACCGTCGGGTCGACCTCCGGCTGGGGGGTCAACGCCCCTGGCTGTCGCCCCCGCGTGATCGACATGCGGACGTAGGCGTCTGCCAGGTCGTTCGCGTCGAGTGTCGCCTCGACGCGCTCGCGGAGGTCCCCGGGAATGACGTCGGGCATTCCCAACAGCTCACAGGTGTTCTGGAGTCGGTCGAGGTGTTCCGCCCACTTGAAGAGGGTCCCGCCGTAGGCTCGCAGCGTCTCGAATCCGGCGTCACCGTACTGAAAGCCCCGGTCGTCGACGGAAACTGTCGCCTCGGCTTCGGGTACCAGTTCGCCGTTTACGTGATACTGCATACTTCGGCGATAAATGCGCGAACGATATCTTTCCCCCGGTCGGTGAGGATACTCTCCGGATGGTACTGGGCCCCGTAGTGAGGCTCGTCCGCGTGGCGCACCCCCATCACGAGTTCGGGTTCGTCATCGGTCCAGGCCGTCTCCTCCAGGCAGTCCGGGAGGTTCTCGCGCTCGACGCCAAGGGAGTGATACCGGCCCGCCTCGAACTCGGCAGGCAGGGCCGCGTAGATCCCCTTGCCGTCGTGGGTCACCACCGAGGACTTCCCGTGGACCACACCCGGCGCGTGATCCACCGGCGCGCCGTGGACCGCACAGAGCGCCTGGTGGCCCAGACAGACCCCGAGCGTGGGATAGGAGAGCTCCTCGAAGATCGGCATCGAGACCCCCGCGTTCTGGGGGATCCCCGGCCCTGGCGAGACGATGATGCCGTCCGGGTCGAGGGCTCGAATCCCGTCCAGGTCGATCTTGTCGTTCCGGCGGACCGTCACCTCGCCCGCGAACTCCCCGGCGTACTGCACCAGATTGTAGGCAAAGGAGTCGTAGTTGTCGACGACCAGCAGGTGTGGCGCACAGTCGCTCATTCCTCCACCTCCAGGGCGCCCGCATCGAGGGCCGCGTCGACGGCGTTCAGGAGTGCCCGAGCTTTGTCCAGGGTCTCGTCGTACTCCCGGTCGGGGACCGAATCGTGGACGATCCCGCCACCGACCCGGAGGTGGTACTGGTCGGCGTGGCGAACCAGCGTCCGGATGACGATGTTCAGGGTCGCCCGGCCGTCGAACCCGATCGCGGCCATGCTTCCCGTGTACGGCCCGCGACGGGTCTGTTCGAGTTCCTCGATGATCTCCATGGTCCGGGGTTTCGGCGCGCCGGTGATCGTTCCGCCGGGGAACACCGCCCGGATGGCATCCACCACGCTTTCGTCCTCCCGGAGTTGGCCCGAGACCAAAGAGACCAGATGCATGACCTCGGAGTAGCGATCGACACGCCGGTACTCATCGACGGTGACGGTGCCGTATTCGGACACCTTGCCCAGATCGTTGCGTTCCAGGTCCACGAGCATCGCGTGCTCGGCGCGCTCTTTCTCGTCGCCAGTGAGGTCGGCTTCGAGTTGTTGGTCCTCGGCTTCGGTCTCGCCACGGGGCCGCGTGCCAGCGATGGGTTCGGTCTCGATCCGGTCGCCCTCACGTTCTAACAGGAGTTCGGGACTCGCACTCACCAGATCGACCCCCGGGTATTCGAGCAGGCCGGAGTACGGGGCCGGGTTCACCGTCCGGAGCGCGTCGTAGGCCTCGACCGGGTGGACCGCTGCGGGGGCTTCCAGCCGCTGGGAGATGTTGACCTGGAAGGTATCGCCCTCGCGGATGTAATTTTTCACCCGTCCGACCCGCTCGGCGTAGGCGTCCCGGTCGGTTCGACTCTCGAAGGCTGCGGTGGCTGCCGTCGCCGGGGGTGCCCCGACTGCGGGGTCGCCCTCCTGGATGGCCGTCGCGAGGGCGTCCAGCCGGTCGCGGCCGCGGTCGTAGGCTGCTTCGGGGTCCCCCTCGACCCGTGGCGAGGCGACGAGGAAGAGTTCGTCCTCGAAGGGCATTCGCCAGGCGGCGATGGCCTCGTAGACACCGAACTGGAGGTGTGGCAGGTCCCGATCGTCCGCCGCCATCGTGGGGAGCTCCTCCAGCTCCCGGACGACATCATAGGAAAGCCAGCCGAAGAGCCCGCCCGGATAGGGGATTTCACAGTCGGTCTCGACGAGCGCCTCCGTTTCGAGTGTCGCTTCGAGTCGGTCGAGGGCTCCCTGCCCGTCGACGGTGAGAAATTCGGTCGGCTCGACACCGAAGTAGCCCCAGCCCTCGCGGCCGCCGGAGGTCTCGAAGAAGAAGGAGGGCTCGGACCCACGAGCCCGGCGGTAGGCCATCCAGGGGGTCGCCTCCAGCCGACCGACGATCGGGACCCGCGCCCCGTCGGGGGCACCGGCGGCCCGCTCCGCGAACGCCGATCGGGTGGTCGATACCGTGAACGGTCGCATAATCGAGGAAGGTCGGCCGCGGCTCAAGACACTTTGGGTTGGCCCCGATCAGACCGGTTCGTCGAACTCGTCCTCGAAGTCCCGCTGCTCGCGGTAGTCCGCGACGAACTCCTCGACGTCGAAGGTCGCCAACTCCCTGGTGAATTTGGCGGCGGCCGAATCCGCCTCGGCGTTCTCCACGGCCTCCTGCATGAGATCGATCACCGTCTCGACGACGATCTCGTGGAGTCGCTGGGCCTCGAAGTCGGCGATCCAGGCGACGGCAAACCCGGTCGTCCCGTCCTCGGAGGCGTCGTGAGTGACGATTCGGTCCGGGTGGGCCTCCATCACCAGTCCCATCAGCGGGATCGTGCCGAACTCCTCGATCTCCCCGCCCTCGGTGACGATTGTCTCCGCCAGAATGTCACTTACCTCCTCCGGCAGGAACCGGGACGGCGGGTGGGGATCCATCACGACCGCATGGGTCTCCCCACAGTCACAGTCGAACTCTCGCATGCCCAGATCGAGGTCGGCCACCGCCTTCTTTTCGCCACAGGGCAGATCGATCTCCGCGTCGCTCTCGTGATTCGGGACGCCGGGCTGGGCCGTCATGGCCAGTCTGTACGCTCCACGTCCCCGTCAGGCTTGCGTTGCGCGCCGACGGTCCAGTCGGCGGCCGCTGCGGCCTCCTCGACCGGGAGGTACTCCCAGCCGGCCGCCTCGACTGGCTCCCGATCGGTCTCCCCGTCGGTGACCAGGACGTAGCGATCGGCCTCGTACTCCGCCATCACGCGCTCCAGGGTTTCGAGGATGCCCTCCTTACGAGTGGTAAAATCCGGTCGAATGCGTCGCCTGCGGGTGAACCTGGCGAGTCGGTCCGGGCCTGCCTCGGTCACGACGCCCGTGAACTCGGTAAAGCGCCGAGCGTCGGCGAAGGCCGTCCCCGGTTCCGTCAGGGACTGGAGTGCCGACAGCTCGAAAGCGAGTGTCATCCCGCCCCCGTCCGATATGCTCATACCTGGACTGGGGGCGATTCGCGCAAAACGGCTTCGGTCCCTATGCGTCGATCTCGACGTCCACGTCCAGGTCCTCGACGTCGAAGTTCTCCTGGAGGAGCACGTCCTTCTGATCGGCAACCTCGGCCCCGCTCTTGATGATGGCCTTGAATTTGGACTGGGCCGCCATGTCGCCGATGAGGACCCCGCCGATCAGCTGGCCGTCCTCGAAGGCGAGCCGCCGCCAGGTCGTCTCGTCGTACTTGCGCTCGGCTTCGTCGTCGCCCTCGGTGGGGTAGCCAAAGGAGAGGAACGGGAAGTCAAAGTGGGTGATCGAGTACGAGGAGACCCAGCGGAACGCCTCGGTCTCGACGTCCTCGCCCGCGTCCGCGAGCATCGTCCGGGCCGCCAGGTCGCCCTGTTCCTTCGCCGAGCCCCAGGAGCCGTTCTGGGCCTCGCGGCCGACGATCGGGTCTTCGAAGACCACGATGTCACCGGCCGCATAGACGTCCTCGGCGTCGGTCCGCATGTACGAATCCGTGTGGATCCCGTCGCTGTCGGCCTCGACGGCCGTCCCCTGGAGCAGTTCCGTGTTGAAGTTCAGGCCGATGGCCGCGCCCACGAAGTCACTCTCGTAGCGGTCGCCGTTGGCGTCGATGGTGGCCTCGACGTGGCCGTCCTCGTCCGTGACGAACTCCTCGACGCCGGACTCCAGAACGAGTTCCACACCCAGGTCCCGCATCGCGTCGTGCATGATCTCGGCCCCCTCCAGGCTCAGCGCGTAGCGCCACCAGCGGTTGCCACGCATGATGTACCGGGCGTTCTCGACGTCGTGTGCGCCGGCGATCGCAGCCAGGTCGATGCCGAGCAGGCCGGCCCCGACGATGACGGCGTCGTCTGCGGCTTCCATCCCTTCCCGGATGCCACGGGCGTCCTCGAAGGTCCAGAAGTGATGGACGCCCTCGGCGTCACTGCCCGGGACGGGGAGCTGGGTCGGGGTGCCACCCGTGGCGACAAGCAGCTTGTCGTATTCGATGGTGTCGCCGGTGTGGGTGTGAACCTCGTGGGCCTCGTCGTCGACCTGCGTGACGTGGGTGTTCAGCTGCAGGTCGATGTCCCGCTCGCTGTACCAGTCGCCGTCGTGGATCGAGACCGGCCCCTCGGGCATCTTGCCCTTCGCGAACTCCTTGATCAGAATCCGGTTGTAGAGGGCCTCGCCCTCGTCGGTGATGACGGTGATGTCCGCCTCGTCGTCGTGCTCTCGCAGTGTCTCGGCCGCGGTGCTGCCCGCGATACCATCGCCAATAATTACGTACGACGCGCTCATATTCGGCCCTTCACCGTCGCCCCTAAAGTGGATTGCTATATCAGTCAGCCGTTCCCGCCGGACCCACACGTTTCTTGAGCCATGTTCTGGAGGGTCTGGGACCCTCCGGTCACCAGCGGCTCGCCGTGGCCGGAGACGAGCACCTCGATTGGCGGGAGTCGGCTCGCTAGCGCGTCCACACTCGCCCGGAGTTGGTCGGTATCCTGGCTCAGATACCAGGGCGGCAGCGAGAGGGCCTGGCCGTCGCTGAACACCAGATCGCCCACGAAAACCACGTCCAGTTTCTCGCTAAAGTAGGCGGTGTGGCCTGGCGTGTGGCCGGGCGTGTGGACCGCGGTGAACGATCCGATCGTCTCGCCGTCCTCGACTGGTGAGACCGGGACCTGGGGAGGCTTTCGGAAGAATTCGGTCAGGCGCTGGAAGAGCCGTTTCCGATCGCTGAGTCTCGGAGTCAGGTCCCCGCGCACGTAGTCGGCGTCCGCTCGCCCGACGTGGATCGCTTCGGCCTCGGGGAACGCTCGCAGACCGCCGACGTGGTCGAGATCGAAGTGTGTCACGAGGACTCGCTTTATTCGATCCGGATCGAACCCGATCTCCCGGACGGCCTCGCGGATCGCCGGTCCGTCCCAGGGGAGCCCCGCGTCGATTAGCGTCAGCACGTCGTCATCGACGAGCGACACGTTGACCCGGGGCCGTTCGACGAGCCAGACCTCGTCAGTGAGTTGGCGTGCCATGTACGAGAAAGCCGACCCGGGCTACTCCTCGGCGTAGACCATCTCGGCGATGGTCCGGCGCGTGCCCTCGTCATCGTCGCCCTCGTATTTGTAGTGTGTGTCCGGCTCCTCGTCACGGGTTGCGGTGTGTGAACCATCACAGAAGGGGTAGTCGGCGGACAGGCCACACATGCAGATGGCGACGTTCCCCTTCTCGGGATCGATGTCTTCTTCGTCGATGATCTTCGGGCCGGTGGCTTCGTGGGTGATTTCGCGGGCCATACCACCTGTTTCGCTGGCCCGATACTTATACTCCGATGACAAAACGTGGCTATTCCTGGGCCAGTACGAGGTCGGCGACGGTCTCTCCGGCCACGACCCCGCCGTCCAGGCTCCGCTCGGGGTACTGCGCCCGGGAGGCCATGCCGGCGTAGTAGACTCCCTCGCCGACAGCGGCCTGAAGGTCGAAGGGAATCACCGTCTCCAGGTAGCCGCGCTCGTAGACCGGGGCCGTTCGCCGGTTTCGACTCGTCTCGATCCAGTTGATCGCCTCCCGGTCGAAATCGGGGAACAGCGACTCGATGCCCGCGAGCCACGTCGATTCGATCTCCGAATCAGTTTGCTCCCACAGCGGGTCGTCCATCGACTGGACGTACTTCGGCACGTAGAGCAGGTGTTCCCCGCCGTAGTGCTCGGGGTCGACGAAGTTCGTGTGCTCGATGAGCGCGCCGAAGGGAGCCTCGTCGCCGATGTTCAGCCAGTAGGTATCCGTCAGCGGTTCGTCCATCGAGACCACCGAACAGACCGTCCCCTGGAAGGACACGTCACTCTCGTAGCCGGTCAGATCAGCCAGGACGTCTGGCATCGTCGCGACGATCACGGCCTCGACCTCGCGAGTGCCGGATTCCGCACCCTCGACGGTGATCGACTGGACGCTGTCGTCGACTTCGACAGCCGTCACGCGCGTGCCCGTGACGACGTGTTCCTCGCCGATCGCGTCCACGAGGGCGTCGATCAGCCGGCCGAAGCCCCCGTCGAGGTAGCCAAGCGGTTCGCCACGCAGCAGGTCCCGCTCGCCACGGAAGCGGACTCGCCCGAGAAGCCAGGCCGCGCTTACCTCGGTCTTTCGTTCGCCGAACTTGGCCTCCAGGAGCGGTTCGAAGAAGTTCTCGTAGACGCCGTCGGTGGTGTGTTCACGGACGAAGTCCTCGATCGGCACGTCCTCGTAGGCGGTCAGGTCCTCGTACGCCCCGGGGCTGGGAATCCCACCCCGCATGTCCACCCCCAGGACGAGCATCCCGAGCCGGAACGTGTCATAGACGCTCAGATATGGGTAGGCGGCGATCTCCCAGGGCGTATCCAGCGGATAGACCGTCCCGTCCATGTAGTAGGCGTTCTTGCCGATCGGCCACTGCAGGTCGGGTCCGAGCCCCAGTTCGTCGATCAACTCGACGATCCGCTCCTCGGACTTCGAGAGGTGATGGTAGTACCGCTCGATTGGGTCCCCGGCGGTCTCGTAGGTCCCGGCCAGCCCACCGACGGCCTCGGCGGCCTCGTAAACCCGGACCTCCCGGCCGGCCTGCCGGAGCCGATAGGCGGCGGCGAGTCCCGCGATGCCACCCCCGACGATAGCGATCATACTCCATCCTCCGCGAGCCGGGTGGAATAGGATTGTGATCGGGCCGGTTGGACTGGTTGCGATTTCAAAACAAACCTTAAAACCTCTCCCGGTCGAATCTTTGCCCACTCACTATGGATATTGCCGACATCGCGACGGCGGACTACATCGAAGTGCCCGTCGACCGACGACTCGGGAAGGTGCGATCTATCTTCGAGCAGGAACACCCCAAGGGGATCATCGTTATCGAGGACGGCGAGTACCGCGGCGTGATCACCGAACGACAGCTCCTCCAGTCCCACGTCGAGGACGACGCCAAGGCCGAGGCGCTGGCAAAACACGCTCCGAAGGTGTCTCGCACGGAGGACATCCGAGAGACGGCTCGGATGCTGGTCGAGGGCAACACCAAGGTGGCCCCGGTCTTCGAGGACGGCTCCCTCTGGGGGATCGTCACCGAGGATCTGATCCTGGAGGCGGTGCTCGACAACCTCGATGCCCTGGACGTGGCCGACATCTACTCCACGAACATCGTCACGGTCACCGAAAGCGACACGGTCGGGCAGGTCATCAACCGCCTGCGGGAGAACGGCATCTCCCGGCTGCCCGTTCTCGACGACGCGGGTGACCTCACCGGCGTCGTGACCGTCCACGACGTGGTCAACGTGGTCATCCGGGACATGTCCAAGGCGACGGTGGGGGACCGCCGCGGCGAGGTCGAGCGGGTGCTGGACCTGCCGGTGTACGACATGATGTCCAACCCGGTCGAGACGGTCACGCCGACGGTCTCCGTCGAGGACGCCGTGCGGACCATGCTCGCGGAGGATATCGGCGGCGTCGTGGTTACCGATCCCGACGACGACCGACGGGTCGACGGCGTGGTGACCAAGACCGACGTGCTGCGGGCGCTGACCTTCACCGAAGAGCAGCAGATGGACGTGCAGATCACCAACATCGACCTGCTCGATACCCTCTCCCGCGCGGAGATCCGCGAGCGCATCACCGCCGCGGCGGACAAGTACAGCGACATGCAGGTCCAGCACGCTCACGTGCGGTTCCACAAGCACAACGAGAAGCTCCGTGGCACGCCGCTGATTCAGGCCCAGATCCGGCTCCGGACCAACCGCGGGCAGGTCGCCGGTACGGGTGAGGGCTACGGCTCCGACAACGCCTTCCACGTCGCGATGGACAAGCTGGAGCGGAACGTCCTCGAACTCAAGGACATCCGCGCGGACGAGGAGTACGAAGGCCAGTTGCTTCGCAAGCTGAACGAACTGTAGACGGCGGCTCCGGTCGGCGCAGGTTTTTTTTTGGGTGGTAATTCTCCAGAGTTCCCCGCTTCAACTCACTTCCAGATGGTCGTCTCGCTCGCGAACTCCACATCAGCGGTGACGATCGCTTCGGTGTCCCGGACTCGATGATTCGCTATCAGCAGGGCGTCGTGTAGCGTGTGGTGGGTAACGAGGCTGGCAAAAACCGCGAGGTCCTGCTCGTCGCTCGGAGCGACCTGAACCGGGCCGTCGTTCACGAGCCCGCCCAGCACTTCCTTCGCCGAAACGTCGACCTCGATGCCCGCGATTTTCCCCTTCTTCGATGCAGCCCAGATGGCTTCGCTGACGGCCACTGTTGGTGCTTCGAGCACGTCGATCCCTTGTTCGGCCCGCTCGAAAACCTCGTCTGCGGCTGCCGGCAGTCGATCGACGAGATAGTGGGCCATAGCCACGCCGTCGACGGTGTAGCGAGTCACGGATGCCACTCCGTCCGACGCTTCTTGCGGATCTCGGCCGCCATCTCTTCGGCCATCTCCTCGCGTTTTTCTGCCGCAACGTCTTCGACTAACATGCCACGTCCCGCCGAGCCCGTCGCCTTCTTGATCCGAATCCCGTCTTCGGTCTTTTCCCAGCGGATTTCGTCTCCCTCATCGAGGCCAAGCTCGTCGCGGAACGCTTTTGGGATCGTCACCTGGCCCTTCCGGGTGATACGGGTCGTTTCGCTCTCGATATCGTTCCCCGTACTCATTATCAAGTACTACGGGCCGTAGTACCATTAAAACGTTCGGCGGGTTGGTCGTTTCCACGCTGTGTTACTTTAACTGAAGCGGTAGCGCGGAGCCCCATCCCTCAAGGAGTGACCGAAGAGAGCGGGTAGAGAGGGGAGGAGCGCGTTCGCATAAGCTACACACACCGGAATTTAAGTAGCCGCAGATAAACATTGAAACTGTGGCAACGGACTATGTGCGTCGGACGGCAATCACTCGCCTCTTGGTGACTGACGAGCAACGTGATCTGCTCGAAGATACCATCACCGAGTGGAAACGTGGTTGCCAACTCGCTACGGACATGGCGTGGGGTAAGTGCAACGCAAAAAGCGATGTACAGCCCCTCGCCTACGACGACGTGCGTGAGCAAACCGACCTCAGTAGTCAGCACGCGATTCTTGCTACCCACCAAGCCGCACAAGCCATCACCGGCTGTATCGAACGCCGGTCTAAGGGCAAGAAGGCTACCAAACCGACCTTCAGCGCTCCGACGGTGAAATACGACACTCGGACGATGACGCTGTTTGAGGACGATACAGTATCTCTCGCAACCACAGAGAGTCGCGTCAGATGTGAACTTGCCTTGCCCGAGGACGACGACGGCTACCAGCGACAGTACCTTGATTCAGAGGAGTGGAACGTCACCGAAAGCACGCTAACCACTCGTGACGGTGACTTCTTCTTACATATCGGTTTCCGTCGACACAAGACCGATACCGAACGGGACACCGCCGAGGACGGAACGGTCCTCGGGGTTGACCTCGGCATCGAGAACCTTGCCGTCACCAGCACTGCCTATTTCTTCAGCGGGCGAGAGCTAACCCACGACCTTCGCGAGTTCGAGAAGGTACGCACCGGCTTGCAACAGACCGGGACACGAAGCGCCCACCGGACACTCGAACAGTTGAGTGGCCGGGAACTGCAGTACATTCGCGACGTGTTACACCGGGCGTCGAACGCCATCGTTGACGAAGCACGTCGGTACGAGTGTGATGTGATTGCGTTCGAGGACTTGACGCATATCCGTGAGCAAACGGGGGCGTCGTGGGGCCATAAGTGGGCGTTCCGCACGCTCTACGAGCAAGTCGATTACAAAGCAGAGGCAGTTGGAATCTCCGTGAAACAAGTTGGGCCAGCATACACGTCGAAACGGTGTGCAGAGTGTGGATTCACGGCAGACGAGAACCGCTCAACTCGCAACGATTTCTGCTGTCAGAAGTGCGGGACAGAAGCGAACGCAGATTACAATGCGGCGAAGAACATCGGTATGCGCTATGTCCGTCGGGGCCAACAGTCGTCTCGGCGGACGGGCGACAGTCAACTCGCCCTAAAGTCTGGAACAGTGACGCCGAACGGCGGATTTACTGCCTACCCGGACGGGTTTGAGGCCGAGTTCACGGACAAGCCCCACCCTCCACGAGCGAAGTCTTCTGACTGAGCGAAGTAGGGTGGGGTAGTTGACCCCCACTAGGGTCCGTCTGAAACCATGGCCAAAACCGGCCACTTGCGCCCTGCTACTCCCCGCTGGCTGTTAGTAGTTTCGTCGACCCACAATAGCCCGAAAACCCCCGGGGGGTCGATGAACCTACCGTCGCTCGGCGTCTTCGATCCCCGCGCCAGTAATTTGAAAGTCCGCCTGCTCGCCCTCCGGCTTGGCCCGGTGTTTCTCCAGGATCGCCCGCCGGTTTCCACCCTTGTAGCGGTCGAGGCGAACGATCGTCCCGGTCCAGTGCGAGAGGGTGTGCCCGCCCAGGGGTTTGGGTCGGCCCGACTCGCTCTCGGGATCGCTGAAGACCTGGTTCGTGAGCACGACCGCGAGATCGTGCTTTCTGGCCAGCGCGAGCAGGTGGGTCACCTGGTCGGCGACGGCCCGCAGTGTGTCCCCTCGCTCCGCGTCGCCGGTCCGCTTCAGGCGGTAGAAGCCCGTCGCGCTGTCCAGGACGATCAGGTCCATCCGCTCGGCGAACTCCGCGGCGTCCCGCACCGCCTCGGCCTGCTCCTCGAAGTCCGTCGCCTCGGTCACGACGATGTTCCGCGCGACGGCCTCGGCCTCGTCGGTCTGGCCGTCCAGGATCTGCTCGAAGCGCTCGACGGACAGGCCCTCGGTGTCGACGTAGAGGGCCTCACCGCCCGCCTTCGCCACGGCGACGCTGGCGCTCAACGCGAGGTTGGTCTTGCCCGCGCCGGGCGGGCCATAGAGCTGGGTCGCCGTCCCGCGCTCGAACCCGCCACCGAGGAGGTCATCGAGAGCCCCACAGCCGGTGGGCACGTCGTCTGTCACGGGCGGGAGTTGGTCGCCATCGGTTGAAAAGCCCCCGGTGTTGCCCGGCGCAACGTTCATCCGTCTACCAATCGCACTGTAACACATCCCCACAGGGCGACCATGAACGAAGTCCAACTCGAGGTGGCAAAGGCCTACCCGAACGACTCGGGCCGCGGTATCGCTCGTCTCGATCCGGATACGCTGTTGCATCTCAAACTCAGCCCCGGCGACATCATCGAGATCGAAGGGGCGGAGTGGACGGCCGCGAAGGTCTGGCGGGCCGACCGCCAGGACTGGAACAGCGACACCGTCCGGATCGACGGGTTCACCAGACAGAACGCCGACGTCGGCATCGGCGAACGGGTCACCATCCGGAAGGCCAGCACCGAACCGGCCGACCGACTGGTGCTCGCGCCGCCGGAGGACGCAAGCGTGCAGTTCGGCTCGGACGCGGCCGGAATGGTCAAACGCCAGATCCTCAAACGCCCCGTCGTCGCCCACGATATCGTCCCCGTGATGTCCAGCACCAACCACCCCTTCATGCGCTCGCCGGGGCAGGCGATCCCGCTGATCGCCGTCGAGACCGAGCCGGAGGGTACGGTGCTGATCACCGAGGACACCGAAGTCGAACTCCGCGAGGAACCCATCGCCGGCTTCGAGCGCACTGGCGGCGGCATCACCTACGAGGACATCGGCGGCCTGGACAAGGAGATCCAGCGGGTCCGGGAGATGGTCGAGTTGCCGATGAAACACCCACAGGTGTTCAAGAAGCTCGGCATCGAGCCACCACAGGGCGTACTCCTCCACGGCCCGCCCGGGACGGGCAAGACCCTCCTCGCGAAGGCCGTGGCCAACGAGACCGCCGCGAGTTTCTTCTCCATCGCCGGCCCGGAGATCATCTCGAAGTACTACGGCGAATCCGAACAGCAACTCCGGGAGATCTTCGAGGACGCCAAAGAGGACGCCCCGGCGATCGTCTTCATCGACGAACTGGACTCCATCGCGCCGAAACGCGAGGACGTGACCGGCGAGGTCGAGCGCCGGGTCGTCGCCCAGCTGTTGACCATGATGGACGGCCTGGAGGGACGTGGTCAGGTCATCGTGATCGCGGCGACCAACCGGGTCGATGCCGTCGATCCGGCGCTGCGTCGTCCGGGCCGATTCGACCGCGAGATCGAGATCGGCGTTCCGGACGAGGTCGGCCGCGAGGAGATCCTGCGGGTTCACACCCGCGGGATGCCCCTGGCCGAGGACGTCGAGCTCTCCGAACTCGCGGATGACACCCACGGCTTCGTGGGCGCGGACATCGAGTCCCTCTCCAAGGAGGCTGCGATGCGGGCGCTCCGTCGCTATCTCCCCGAGATCGACCTGGACGAACAGGAGGTGCCAGCCTCGCTGATCGACCGGATGATCGTCACCGAACGGGACTTCGAAGGGGCGCTCAACGAGGTCGAGCCCTCGGCGATGCGGGAGGTGCTGGTCGAACTCCCGAAGGTCACCTGGGACGACGTCGGTGGCCTCGAATCGGTCAAATCCCAGATCAAAGAGAGCGTCGAGTGGCCCCTCTCCGGTGCGGAGAACTTCGAGCGCCTGGGCGTGGACCCGCCTGCGGGCGTGTTGCTCTACGGGCCGCCCGGGACGGGCAAGACCCTGATGGCCAAGGCGGTGGCAAACGAGACCGACGCCAACTTCATCAGCGTGCGCGGGCCACAGCTCCTCTCGAAGTGGGTCGGCGAATCCGAGAAGGCCATCCGCCAGACCTTCCGGAAGGCCAGACAGGTCAGCCCCACGGTGGTCTTCTTCGACGAACTCGACAGCCTGGCCCCCGGCCGGGGCCAGGACGCGGGCAACAACGTGTCCGAGCGGGTGGTCAATCAGTTGCTGACTGAACTCGATGGCCTCGAACAGATGGAGGGGGTCATGGTCGTCGCCGCGACGAACCGTCCCGATATCATCGACCCCGCGCTGATTCGCTCGGGCCGGTTCGACCGCCTGGTGATGGTCGGCCAGCCCGACGAGGCTGGTCGCGAGGAGATCCTGCGGATCCACACGGCGGACACGCCGCTCTCGCCGGACGTGAGTCTGCGGGAGATCGCCGAACGGACCGACGGCTTCGTGGGTTCGGACCTGGCGACAGTCGCCCGGGAAGCCGCCATCGAGGCGCTGCGGGACGACCCCGACGCCGAGGCCGTGGAGATGCCACACTTCCGGGCGGCCCTGGAGGACGTGCGTCCGACGGTGACCGATGACCTGCTCGAGTACTACGACCAGGTCGAAGAAGAACTGACAGGAGGGACGGGCCCCGCCGCTACGGGTCGGGACCACGAACGCCACGTCGGCTTCCAGTAATTACTCCTCGGGCTCGTAGTCGACGGTCATCGCGTTGACCTGGCCGGTCTGGCCGGGTCGGGAGGTCACCCGCGCGAAGCCGAGTTCGGTCTCGATGATCGCGCCCTTCGTGATGATGTTCCGGCGAGCGTAGTTCGGGTTCGCGGGGTTGTCGACGACGTTCTCGATCTCGACGCGTTCGGTCTCGCCCTCGGTCGTCACGTTGGCGACGTTGGTCGCGAGCGCGCGGATCTTCGAGGTGTTGCCTCGGCCCGCCACCGTCCGGTAGGACGGCTCGTCGAACTGGGTCTCGGTCGGGTTGTTGCCGAGCTGGTGTTTCTTCTTGTTCGCGTGGGGGTGGATGCGACCACCGGTCTTGGTGCGCGTAGAGCGGCCCTGATCTTGCATACCCATATCCAGCCCCAGCGCACACTTTAACCCCTCGCTTGGGATCGGGGAACCGAACCGTTTAGGGTCGGCGGGCCATCTCTCCCACGATGAGTCTGCGTGTGGCGGTCGCCGCGCCCTTCCAGCGGGCGGGGCGGGACCAACTCACCGAACAGGCCTTCGTGGTCGATCTGGCGGTGGATCGCAACTGGGTCTCCCCCGATCAGGCAAAGACGCTGATCGAACTCGGCCAGAAGCGGGGGCTTCTCCAGTCGGCCGACGAGGAACTCCAGGCCACGTTCGACCCAACCTCGGTCACCGTCCCCGACGGGTTCGTGCCGGACGAGGCGCTCTTCCAGGACCAGTCGCCGATCGAGGCGATAATCGACACGCTCGTCGCGTCGGGGCTGGACCGCCGCGAGACCGTCGCCGCGATCAACACCCTCCAGGAGTCCCTTTCGGTGACTGCCGGGACGGCGGGCGTGCTCTACGCTCGAAAGCAGGGCGTCGATGTCTCCGAGATCGCCACCGAAGTCACCACGGAGTTGCGTTCCTGATGGTCGAGGACGAGATCACCGATCCCGACCGGTTGGCGACGCTGCTCCGGGCCGAGATCGAGGGGTTCACCGACCCGCCCTTCGATCGACTGACGGTCGTCGATCTCGACGCCGAACCCGACACTCTCGACACCCCGGCGTTTGCCGTTCAGGACGGCTCGGAGCCGGTCTTCGAGGCGACCAAACAGGATACGCGATTGGTTCTCTCCTTCAGCGAGGCCCCCGCGACCGTGGCCGAGGCGGGTCGCGAGGCCGGGCTCCGGGTGCGACCGAAGGCGACGACGCCGCCGGCAACACTGCTCTTCGTCGAGCGCGGGGCGGCGGTGAAACGGGTCATTGATGTGCTCCGGGCGGTACTCCCGTCCCAATGAGCTTCTTCGCGGCCCTCGGGGACCGAATCGATCGGATCGACAGCGTCGTGAGCGTGGGGCTGGACCCCGACCCGGCCCGGCTTCCCGACTCGGTTCGGGACGCTGATTTACCTCGATTCGCCTTCAACCGCCGGATCATCGACGCGACCCACGAGTACGCCGCGGCCTACAAGCCAAACGCCGCCTTCTACGAGGATCCCGACGGCTGGCGGGCCCTCCGGGAGACGATCGCCTACGCCCACGGGAAGGACGTGCCGGTGCTTCTGGACGCCAAGCGCGGGGACATCGGGAACACCGCCCGCCAGTACGCCGACCTGCTCGAACACGCCGACGGGATCACGGTCAACCCCTATCTGGGCGGTGACTCCCTGCAGCCCTTCCTCTCGAAGGCCGAGAAGGGCGTGTTCGTCCTCTGCCGGACCTCGAACCCGGGTGGGGCGGACCTCCAGGACCGCGAACTGACCGACGGTCGGACCGTCTACGAGCGCGTGGCCGACCTCGCGGCCGGCTGGAACGAACACGGCAACGTAGGGCTGGTGGTGGGGGCGACGGCACCGGACGAACTTGAATCGCTGCGGGATCGGGTGCCCGAATTGCCATTTCTCGTCCCCGGGGTCGGAGCACAGGGCGGGGACATCGAGGCCGCGGCGACGGCCGGTCTGGCCGATGGCGTGGGCCTCGTGAACTCGTCCCGGGGAATCATCTTCGCTGGCGAGGACGGACCGAACTGGGAGCGGGCGGCTGGCGTCGCGGCCAAACGGCTGCGCGATGAGCTGAACGCCTACCGGGGATGACATCCTCCGCGCGGTGAACCGCGTGGTTTCCTCCGTGGGAGTCTCAGCCTGTCTAAGATTCCCCGGAAGCAACATTCCCGTCACGGTGGACGGTACTCGGGTCTGTGCGCTGTTGTTTGGGACGATGAGAGTGTGATAGCTCCAGCCATTCGTGGCTGTCCCACTCCAACCGCACGGGCCGTGCCATCGGCCTGACTTCTTTGTTCGTATACCGCTTCAGGAACGTTTCTGACGCTGTAAGGTCGGCGTGTCCCTCGAACCCACACGGGCAGGTGAGCGTGTCCTGATGCCGTGTCGTTCGGTCTGTGCCGCCACACTGGGGGCACTCTTGGCTGGTCCACGCTTCCGACCGGACTTCCACCGAGATACCGTATTCCTCGGCGGTACTGACCAGTCGGTCGGTGAATTGCTTGAACGCCCAGAAGTTGTGTGTCTTGGCGTTCACCCTGACCGACCAGTGTCTTTCGAGTACGTCGGTCAAGCCACCGATATATACAGTATCGACACCTTCGGCGTACAGCCGTTCCAGCAGGTCACGACACAGTGCTTCTTGGGCGTGGTCGCGGCGACGAGTCCGTTTCCGGTACAGCCGCCGGATACGTTTGCTACTGTATCGGCCTTCCCGTAGTCGTCCGGAAGACTCCGTCTTCCGTGATTCCGAGAGACTCCGTCTCTCGGGCAACTTGGACTGTAACCGGGCGATTTCTCGCGTCGTCTCACGGAATCGTTGGAACAACTCGCGGCCTTCGTACAGGTATTGCTCGCCAGTTGTGGTGGTACAGGCAACGAGATTGTTCGCACCAATGTCCAGAGCGGCCTTTTCGTCGGCCAGTGGAGTATCCCGTGTCTCGGCAGAAAGAGTCACGGGTTGCGAAGCTCGGAAGGTGCCGTCAGTCTCGTCGTACCACAGGTCCAACCGACCCTGTTTCTCGTATTCGGGCCAATTCGGGTCGCCAGCGATTTCGAGTCGGAGACGCCCGGTGTGATCATATCGGTCTTTCAACTCGCTCCCGACAAGTATCTCAAGTCGGGACCGCTCGCCCCATTCGACGGTGTACGACGTGTTGCGAATGACGCCTTTGAGTACACGTCCATCGTCCTCGTTCCCACGGAACCCCGGGGGTTCTGGGTGTTCCGTAACCGACGTATTCGACTCGTCGTGGTACTTGTTCTTCGTGTCGAAGAACCCGCGCCACGCTTCGCTGTTTTTGCGTATCACCTGTTGGGCGGTGGACGCGCCGAGAACGCTTTTGTATTTGCCTTCGAGTCGGCCTGTATCGGCGTCCCATACGCCGCCGTCGAAGCCGTCCTCGTCGTTGTACCGCATGAGGCGCTGGTAATTGACCTCGTTCCAGAGAGCGGCGGAAGCGTCCAACAGGTCCCGTAGCAGTTGCTCTCCAGTATCGGAAAGCGGTCGCACAGCGAACGTGTACGCTTCATGCCACAATTGTTTTCACGTCTGTACGTTAAATAAGTCTTGTGCGACAATGCGACCAGCAATAGATATTTCACATGGACTACACGGACGGGTGAAAGACTACGCCGAAGCAAACGACCTGTCGCTCGATGAAGCGTATATCGAGGTGCTGGAAACGGGACTCGAAACGTTGGAGACTCAAGACCAGAAGTAACGCGGCGGTTTCTCACGGGAGCTTACGCGATTCACGCCCGCCCTGTTCAGTCCTCGGTTCCGACGTTCTGTCGGAACGCTCGCCCCTCACGGTAAGGGCGGGACTCTCTCGCTGTTACAGGTAGGCTTAACTCCGACACTCCCGAACCCCCGTTCATGGCCGGTGACCGGGCCCTGCTCCAGGAGGCGCTCTCGCAGGGCGAACGGACCGACGGCCGCGTCGAGTTCAAAGAGCGGCTCTCCCGGGAGGTCCATCTCTCCGAGGCACGCTTCGAGAGTCTGGCGGCACAGCTTCGCCATCGCGTACTCTCCGGGGACGGCGAGGCCACCTACGTCGTGGGCGTGACCGACGACGGCGCGATCGCGGGGATCTCACAGGCGGCCTTCTCCGAGTCGATGGACGTGTTGAGCCTGCTGGCCGAGGAGGCCGGCGCCCACCTCGAATCCGTCGAGACCTGGGGGACCGAAAACGGTGGGCTGGTCGGCGTGGCGACGATCCAGGACGGCGGGGCCCTGGAAGTCGCCACCGACCACCTCATCGTCGGCACGGCGGGCCACGTCGATCACGGCAAGAGCACCCTGGTCGGTAGCCTCGTGACCGGCCGCCCGGACGACGGCGAGGGCGGCATGCGTTCCTACCTGGACGTCAAGCCCCACGAGGTCGAGCGCGGACTGAGCGCGGACCTCTCGTATGGGGTCTATGGCTTCGACGAGGCGGGCCCGGTTCGAGTCGAGAAGCCCGACCGGAAATCAGAACGCGCGGCGGTCGTCGAGTCCGCCGACCGGGTGGTTTCCTTCGTCGACACCGTGGGTCACGAGCCCTGGCTCTCGACCACGATCCGGGGGCTGCTCGGCCAGAAACTGGACTACGGGCTGCTCACTGTCGCCGCCGACGACGGGCCAACCGCGACCACCCGGGAGCACCTGGGCGTGCTTCTGGCGACGGACCTCCCGACTATCGTCGCGATCACCAAGACCGACATGGTCGACGAAGCGGCCGTCGAAACCGTCGAGCGGGACGTCGAGCGCCTGCTCCGCCAGGCGGGTCGGAGCCCGCTTTCGGTGTCCCGCCACGGCGTCGAGGCAGCCATCGAGGAGATCGGGGACGGCGTGGTGCCCATCGTCCGGACGAGCGCGGTCACGATGGACGGGCTCCCGATCCTCGATACGTTCTTCGAGTGTCTGCCCAAGACCGCTGCAGCGGGCGGTGACTTCCGGATGTACATCGACCGGACCTACCGAATCACGGGCGTGGGGCCAGTTGCCTCGGGCACGATCGAGTCGGGAACGGTCGAGGCGGGGGACGAACTGCTCGTCGGTCCGGTCGGGGAGACTGGATTCCGGCCGGTCGAGGCCCGGTCGATCGAAACCCACTACCACCGCGTCGATCGAGCCGAAGCGGGCCGGATCGTCGGGATCGCCCTGTCGGGAATCGAGGAGTCAGACCTCACTCGAGGGATGGCACTGGTGCCCCGATCGGCCGATCCGACCCCGACCCGGAGCTTCGAGGCCGAGGTGATGGTGCTCAACCACCCGACTCGCATCCACACGGGCTACGAACCGGTCGTCCATCTGGAGACGGTAAGCGAGGCCGCTCGCATCGACCCGCTGGACGGCCAGTTGCTCCCGGGGGACTCCGGCCGGGCACAGATCACGTTCAAGTTCAACCCCTACCTCATCGAGGAAGGCCAGCAGTTTGTCTTCCGCGAGGGACAGAGCAAAGGTGTTGGGACCGTAACAGCTATTCCCGGACGCGACTCCCATTAGGGGGCGTGTTCTGCCTGAACCACCACAGCAAACCACCCAACGACCCAACACCACGGTACGTCAATCCAACCCATGCCCTCCCGGTCACAACTCGCGAAAAGCAAGCGAATCCACCGCCGTACCGGCCGGACCTTCTATCTCGCCACTCGACTGTTTCCCAAGGACGTGCGTGAGGCGACCTACGTCCTCTATGCCTTCTTCCGCATCGCGGATGACGTCGTCGACACCACCGAGGATCGATCGCCGGACTCCCAGCGCGAGCGACTCGAACATATCCGGGCGGCCGTGCTCGGGCGGGCCGAGACCGACGAACCAGTGTTGCTCGCCACCCGGGAGCTCCTCGTCAAGTACGATATCCCCGAGCACGAGGTCGAGTCCTTCATCGACGCCATGGTCGCCGACATCGACCACGAGCCCTACGCGACCCGAGAAGAACTCGACGCCTACATGCGCGGGTCGGCGGTGGCCGTCGCGAACATGATGCTCGCGGTGATGGACGTCGACGACGAGGCCGCAGCCCGTCCGCACGCCGCTGCTCTCGCTGAGGCCTTCCAGCTGACGAACTTCCTCCGGGACGTGCGCGAGGACATTCGGGATTACGACCGCGTTTACCTGCCGGGTGAGGTGCGGCAGGCCTACGGGGTCACGATCGACCAGCTCGAAGCCGGCGAGGCCGACACCGGGTTCCGTCGGACCATGCAGGTCGAACTCGCCCGGACCGAAGCGCGGTATCGTGTCGGCGTGGCGGGGATCCGTCACCTCCCCAAAGGGACCCAGTTTCCGGTGCTCGCCGCCGCGGTGCTGTACGCCGAGTACCACCATGTCATCGCGAGCCAGGAGTACGACGTGCTGAGCGAGCGCCCCTCCCTTTCGACCTGGCGCAAGCTCTCCCTGGTTGCTCGCACCCGACTGCACTGGGCGCTCTCTGGCGATCCCGTGGCCGTCTTCGACCGCGTAGCCGCCATCGGCGAGCCCGACCACCTCGACCGGGAGCCCCTACCGCCAGTCGAGGCGCCGACCCAGTAGTGTCGGCCGGATCGCGGTGTCGAACCGATCGGTTCGAGCCAGTCCCAGTCCCAGGAGGACCGCGAGGATCGCGGGGACCAGGTGCCCGAAGTAGAGGTTGATCCCGCCCCAGAGGATGACGAAACTCACCAGATCATCGAGCATGAAGGGAGTTCGAGCCAGTCGATCGAGCAACGCGGTGCCATCGAGCATCCAGTCGAAGATCCAGACAGAGACGGCCCCCGAGAGGACCCAGCCCGCGTAGTTCGAGGCCGGAACGCCGTAGTAGGCCCCGCCCTCGGCGTAGGCCCAAAAGCCCAGGCCGACCGCGCCGGGGTCGAGCACCAGATCCATCGCGAGGACCATCCCGAGCGTGCCGAGAAGCCTGACTGGGGTCGAGCGGGCCCGGTCCCCGGCCAGCAGGACGACGAGCAGGTAACTGTTCAACACCAGCGGGAAGAAAAAGACCGGCAGGCCCAGTGGCACCGACCCGAAGAGCATCGGCCCAAGTTCGATCAGGTAGGCAAAATCGCCGTAGGGGAGGCCGGTGTGGACGCCCACCAGTTCGATGCCGTAGGCGTAGCCGGTGAGCGCGAGCAGGCCGATCGCGCCGCGGCGGTCGAGGAGCGGGAGCACGCCGACGATCAGTGGGAGCCGCATCACCGCGGTCCCGAAGAGGACCATCGTGGGCTGGAAGGCCAGCGGCTCCGGGACCCAGCCTTCCGCACTCCCGAGCAGCAACAGCGCGCCGACCACGGGGAACACGACCGCGATGGTGAACCGGTTCTCGGAGACCAGCGTCTCCAGCCGGCCCTCGATGGCCCGCCTATCCATAGACGAATGATGAGAGGCCGCCGACGGTCAAGAGCCCACCGACGAGTGTGTTCACCGCGGGATACCACCAGTAGGCCCGGTCGATCGATATTCCGGCCCGACGGATTCCCCAGAGCAGGATCGGGTAGACGGCGAGAACGGCCCCGAGTCGCCAGTCCAGCAGCCCGAAAGAGAGCGCGGCGCCGGTCCAGAGCAGCCCGCAGTACCGGACTGCGCCGCGCTCGCCCAGCCAGGTGGCGGTGGTCCGCAGGTCGGCCGCCCGATCCGGCTCGATATCGGGAATCGCCGAGAAGGTGTGCATCGCCATCGCCCAGAGCCAGCCACCGAAGACGGCGGCGAGGGGCGGTTGACTCCCCGCGAGCGCGGTGAACGTCGCCAGTCCCGGGAGGATGTAGAGCCCGTTCGAGAGCGAATCGAACAGGGGCCGCGCCTTGAACCGGAGCGGCGGGGCGGAATAGGCCGTCGCAAGGAGGGCCCACCCGGCCAGTGCCGGCCAACTCGCCCGTGGGAGCGTGGCCGCGACGGGCACCAGCAACAGCCCGCTCCCCAGCACCGCGACGGTGACCGGCCACTGGTCCCGGTAGCGGGCTTCCCGGCCCCCCTTTTTCGGGTTGTATTGGTCCGTGTCCCGATCGAAGATGTCGTTGACGCCGTAGAGATAGACGTTCGCGGGCAGGAGGAAGTAACCAACGAGCAACCCGACGGTGGGTGAGAGAAGCGCATCGAGAGTCGACGCGCCGTAGGCGGCCCCCACGAGCACGGGCCCGGCCAGGTAGAGCCAGAATCGGGGCCGGGAGAGGACGACGAGATAGCGGAGCATGGCCTACCGTTCGTCCGCGATGAGGTAGTTCGCGGTGTGCTCGCCGCTGATCAAGGTCATCGGGACGCCGATGCCCGGCGTGGTGTACGAACCAGTGAAGTACAGCCCATCCAGGGCCCCGGAGCGATGGCCGGGCCGGAACACTGCGGTCTGGCGTAGCGTGTGGGCCAGGCCGAGTGCCGTGCCCTGGACGCTGTTGTAGAACTGTTCGTACTCCGAGACCGAGACGATCCGCTCGAAGACGATCCGATCCCGGAGGTCGGTGTCAGTCTCGTCGGCCAGGTCCCGAAGGATCTTGTCCCGGTAGGCCTGGCGGGTCGCCTCGTCGTCGTCCAGGCCAGGCGCGATAGGCACGAGGACCACGACCGCGCTGTGGCCGGCGGGTGCGACCGTGTCGTCGGTCTCGGACGGAACCGAGACGTAGTAGGCGGGGTCCTCGGGCCAGGCCGGGTTCTCGAAGATGGTGTCGAAGTGGTCCTCCCAGTTCCCGGGCAGGACGAGGGTGTGATGGGCCAGTTCGGGCACCTCGCCCTCGACGCCCAGGTAGAGCATGAATGCCGAGGGAGCGTACGTTCGTGAGTCCCAGTATTCGGCGTCGTACTGGCGGGCTTCCGGCTTCAGGAGTTCCTGCTCGGTGTGGGCGTAATCGGCGTCCGAGACGACGAGGTCGGTCGCGTACTCGCCCGTGTCCGTGCGCACGGTGAAGTTCCCTCGCGTCCCGCGAATCGCCGTAACTGGCTCGTCGGCGTGAAACTCGACACCCAGATCCTCGTTCAACTCGACGAGGGCGTCGACGACCCCGCCGATGCCACCCTCGGGGTAGAACACGCCGAGGTTGAAATCGACGTGGCTCATCAGGTTGTAGAGCGCGGGGGTGTTTCGCGGTGCGCCCCCGAGGAAGACGAGGGTGTACTGCATGATCTGGCGGAGTTTGGGGTGTTCGAAGTAGCCCTCGACGTGGTCCTGCATCGTCCCGAGCAGGGTCAGACCGCGGGCGTACTTCACGAGCCGCGGATCGAGGAAATCCCGCAGGCGCGAGCGATCCTCGTAGACGAAGTGTTCCATCCCGATCTCGTAGTTCTCCTGTGACTTATCGAGGTAGTCCTGCAGGGCCGCCCCGGCCCCGTCCTCGAAGGCCTCGAAGAGTTCGATGGTTCGGTCCAGATCGGGGGTGATGTCGATGCGGTCTCCCGCTGGCTGGCGGTCGAGCCCTGGTGGGTCCCCGTCCGGACGTGGTCCGACGTTCTCCTTGAAGAAAAGCCGGTAGTGTGGATCCAGATGCTCCAGGTCGTAGAACTCCCCTGGCGAGCGGTCGAAGTGGTCGAAAAAGCGCTCGAAGACGTCGGGCATCAGGTACCAGGAGGGCCCCATGTCGAAGCGAAAGCCCTCGGCCTCCATGACCGCCGCCCGCCCGCCCAGTTCCTCGTTTTTCTCGATCACGCGCACGTCGGCCCCGGCGTCGGCCAGGTAGGCGGCGGTGGCCAGCCCACCGAAGCCGGCCCCGACGACGGTCACGTCCCGACCGGAGAGCACAGTCATGTCAGGTAATTCAACGGCTGGTACCAAAAAGCGATGGGCCCCGGTAACCTCACTCCAGGCCGAAACTACTCGCGAGGATCGACTCGTGGCGGTCGCCGGCGGTGTAGGTCGGCCCGCCAAGCACGTCGATGGTCACCCGGGCGGGGCCGAAGACCGCCGGGTCGATCTGGGAGAGGTCCCAGTCGACACGCTCGTAGATGGCCTCGAAGGGCTCGCCGTAGGTCACGGCGGCGGTCGAGGCCACGTCTGCCAGCACCGAATCGTCCTCGCGAACGGTGAGATGGACGTCCCCGCCGTAGACGACGGCGTCGTTGACCCGACCCATGGCGGTCTCCTCGCTTGCCGCGACAGGGGGCACTGGGGCGGATCCGCTTGCGGTGATTACGTCCGTGGGGTCATATCCTAGCTCGAAGAGCCGGAAGACGGCGAGTTCGGCGGCCCGACCGGCCCCGCTGACGCTCCCGGCCAGGCTGGCGGTGCGGTAGGCCGGCAGGTAGACGGCCTGGGGGTCGACGCCGGCCCGCTCGGCGACGTGCTCGGCGACCGAATCCGTTGGCTGCTGGTCCGTTTCGACACTCAGGACGGACAGGTCGAAGGCCTCTGCGTACTCCAGGCGCTGGTACTCGGTCTCTTCGGCGACCTGGGCGCGGGCCGGGCCCGAACCCAGCCCCTCGAAGTCTGACAGGGCGAGTTCCCAGCCGGCTTTCTGGGAGCCGAGCAGGGCGAGCCCGGGCTGGTCGGTCGCGAGTTCGACGTGGGGGCGGGGGAAATCGGCGACGGTGTCCATCCGGGTCTGGACGGTGGCCAGCCCGGCGGTCTGTAGCTCGGTGAGCAGCAGGCCGGCCTCCAGCCCGCCGTCGGCCTCGATGCCGAAGTCGATGACCGTCGCGCCCGAGGGGAGTTCGTGGGGCGAGACCCCGAGTTCGTCGGCAAAATCCAGCGCCTCGTCGGCCAGTTCGATGGCCATCCGGTTGAGCGGCTCCATGGCCCGGGGTTTTCCGTCCTCGGATAAAGAGTTTCGTACCTGGGGAGTTACCGAGCTCTATGGCGCTCTACTTCCGGCCCGTTTGCGACCGCGACCATCACACTTTCGAGGATTCCCGTGCCTGATCGGCCCGACGATTCAACTGTTCGAGTCGACGCTCGTTCGCGTTTTCGAGATCGGCCGGAAGCTGATCGCTCGCCTCGACCAGTCTCGTCTGGACGCGGCCGAGACGCTCCTGGACCGTTCGCAGACTTTCATCCGCACGGCCTCGATCCCCGGCCCGTGCCTGGTCGGCTGCTCGCTGGGCGGCCTCGCCGACAGCTTCGAGGGCGCGGGCGAGCCCCTGGATCGCGTTCTCGGCGCCACCACCGGGTTCCGAATCGGTCTCGCCATCCTCCTCAGCGAGTGCCGCGACGGCCGCGCTCGTCTCCGTTGCGACGTCGGCGAGGTAGGTCGCAAGCGAGGCTTTGCCGGTCCGGGGTTCGGAGAGGCGGACTCGCCCCTGGCCGGTCGGGTTGACGCGATACGCGCCGAGTTCGTCGTCGGTGTCTCTGACTTCGGTCGTGTAGGCACCGCCCTGGTGGAGGTACACGCCATCCCGGTCGAGAAGCGGGGCATCGTAGATGCGCCCGGCAAAATCGTCCTCGATGGCCATGGCATTTAGCTCGCTGTCCGCGCCCTCGGGGTCGATTTCGAGTTTCATCGAGTGCTCGCGAGCGACAAGCGGGATCTCTCCTTCGACGCCGGCGGTCGTGGGCCCGCTCGCTTCCTCGTCGACTCTTACCGATTCGCTGTGGGGTTCGACACCGGGGCCGTTGACCGTCAACCGATGGTCCCCACTCGGGACGTCCCGAGCGACTGCCACGCCGCGGAAGGTGGGGAGTGCTTCGGGTTCGCTCTCGAGCAGCGCCACGGACTCGACCCCGAGGTCTTGTGTGGTCAGCCCCTCGCCGTCGGGGGCGTCCTCGCTGGTCACTGTCTCCGTGATCCCGGCGATCACCGTATTAATCGACGGCGGCTGGGAAATCGCGTCGTATCGGTCGGCCAGCGTCGACCGGTGGTTTGGCTCGGTGATGTCCTCGGCCGGGTCGTCATAGCGGGCCTGTTCCCAGGGAACCCCGGCTGTCGTAATGTGGCTTGCTAGCATGTCTTCCGCGAAATCGGGGATGGCGAACTCGAAGCTCAACTGGGGGCCTGTGAAGTCGGTGATGTGTTCGACCTCGCTCGTCGGGACGAGGTCGTAGGCCACGGCGTCGTCTCGGTCGCTCTCCTCGTACTGAAAGACCGTGCCCGTCGCCCGGCCGGGCAAGTCCCCCGGTGGCGAAGTGAGGTCGGCAAACGACCGGATCGTCAGTTCCTCGGCGATGAGGTCTTCGGGCTCGATCGAGGGGAGTCGATCGTGCTCGTAAATCGGCTCGCCATCGAGCTCGGGCACCACGTAGGGGAGTCGTGACCCCTCGTCCCGTGGCAGGCCGTACGCGATCGGGATGTTGATGATGTCTTCGAGGCCCTCGATGCTGCTGTTGGTGATGTCCGCGAAGGTATCTTCGAGGGAGAATCGCTGGAACCGATCCGCGACGTCGTTGACCGAGAGCGCACTGGAGTGTGAGCCGAGTTCCGAGAGGATACGGGGAATACGCCCCGGGGCGGGGTCGAGAAACTCGTTGTTGGGCACGGTGCCCGAGTGGGAGCTTGCGACGTACAGCTGTGGCTCACCGGTGTCCGTATCGACGAAGACGTGGAGGACCTCCCAGTCATGCCAGTGAAAGTTCGTCGTGAACTGGTCGAAGGTCGAGTAGTACCAGAACTGGATGACCGCGAGTGGCGACTCCTCGTAGCCGACCCCGTGGTAGAACACCGTCGGATCCGGTGGGCTGTCCGATTCTTTCGCTCGGTCGGTGTACCCGTCGAACGCGTCGAACCCGTCGACGATGGGTTCGCCGTCCTGTTCGGTCTCGTAGACCCGTGGATCGGTCGGAAACCACTTCTCGTGGGCATCGAAGTACAGCGTCGGGGCGAACTGCTCGGCGAGTTCGCGAGCGCGCTGTTCGTCCAGGGGACTCGTCTTGCCGTCTTCGGCAGGCGAGATCGACGAACAGCCAGCCAGCGAGGACATACCAAGTGCCGTGGCTGCCGTGAGGAAGGTCCGTCGGTCGACGGTGGTCGAATCGTCGAGTGACACGATATATCTTTTCAGGGGAGTGAGCCGTTAAAGCGTGGCCGTTGGATGACTTTGCTCAGAAGAGATCTAGCAACTCGATGGCCACCTCGATTAGCTTGTCGAGCCGCCCGCTCGATTCGGACTCGTCTGGCTCGGTTTCCGGGTCGGTCATAGGGCTTCTTCAACCGGTTGCTTCGTCAAATTATTGATGGTGGTCACGCTGGAAAAAGATCTTCAGTTGGAGAACACCGATCCTCGGATAGCTCGGACAACCCTCGCTCACTGATCCTCGGGCGGCCGTTCGACAATCCGATCGGCGAGCGACTGGAGGAACTCGCCGGGCACGTCCTCCGGGGTCCAAAGCAGTCGCTCGACCATCACGAGCCCAGCCGCCACCCCCGTCCCGACGAACCCCAGCAGCAACTCTCCGCGGGCGAGAAGTGAGAGCCCGAACACGCCGATCGGGAGCGCGAACAGAAGCGTCCCACCGAGCGTGAACAGATCGACGATTCCCAGCTGCGACATACTGGTGATTTTGCCTCCGGCACGAAAAGCCGTTCGTCGCGTTCCCCGCGTATTGTGGCATCAGTGTTTTCATGTGAGAGAACCAATTAATATGTGCGAGTGTTACCATGGAACAGGACACACAGGCCAGGCTCGAATCGATCGTCGACCGGCTCTCGGGCGACGAGGACGTAACCGCCGAGGAACTGCAGGAAATCGCCGAAGGGCTGGAGACCGGGAAGAAGTACACCTGTGCGACCTGCCAGATGTTCTGCACCGGCGAGGACATCATGGTGATTTACGACACCGAAAACGAATCGTTCCTCCAGATCGAGGTGCCGATGGACGAAGCCGAGCCGCTGGTCGTCACCCGGGTGGATTGAGTCGTCGGCAAACGGGTGGCTTCTTGGGCCCGTCGGCCGGAGGGCCGGTATGACTCTCGGTCCCGACGCCACGGTCTATCTCCTCGCGTTCGTTCCGGCGGTCATCTGGGGGTTCTCTCCCGTGCTCGACAAGCGCGGGATGTCCCTTTCGGGGACCGCACTCCAGGCCTCGCTGACAGTGGTCGTCGTGGACCTCACGCTTTTTGTCCTAGCGTTGCTCGTGTTCCGCGGCCCGGCCCTGCTTGCCGGGCTCGATCCGGCTGTGGCGGGGCTCTTTCTCTTCGCCGGCATGACTGGAACGGCCCTGGGTCGGCTGGCCATCTTCGTCGGTGTCGACCGGGTGGGGGCGAGCATCAACAGCGCCGTCGTCAGCGCCCGCCCGCTGTTCGCGACGGCCCTCGCTTTCGGACTGCTCGGCGAACCGGTCTCGCTCGCGACCGGCGTGGGGATCGTCGTTCTCGTCGCGGGCCTGGCGATTCTCAGCCTCTCGAAGGGCGGTGACATCACGGGTTGGGAGACCCGTGATCTGGCCTACCCGCTCGCCTCGGGCACGCTCTTTGCCTTCGGGAACGTGCTCCGACGGCTGGGGCTTGGAACCGGCGGCGCGGACGTGCTGCAGGCCGTCGCGCTCAACGAGGCCGGGGCCCTGCTCGTCTTTCTGGGGTATGCCGCGGTCAGTGGGACGGCCGGCTTCCGGTCGGCAGAGCGCCGTTCCTACCTCTATTTCGCCGGGAGTGGTGTCCTCACTGCCGTCGCCCTGCTCTCGATGTTCGGGGCGCTCGCGCTTCCGGCCGGGCGAGTGGCCATCGTGGAGTCGTTGGCCTCGACGGCCCCGCTTTTCACCACCGTCTTCGCCTATTTCTTCCTCAAGGACCTCGAACGGGTCACGCGGGGGATCGTCCTGGGTGCGTTGCTCGTGGTGATCGGGGTGGTGTTCGTGACGGTCGAACCCGGGCTTTTCTTGTGACTAGGCGGCTGCTGGCGGGGATTTGAACCGAAATCAGCCGTGCTCGCTCCGCTGCGCGCGCCTGATAGGGTTCAAATCCCAGCCGCCCTCATCAGTCGAGTTCACGGCTCGCGACACAGCAAGCTGGTCGCTCGCCGGTGAACGTCTCGGAGAAGTGCGCTGGCGGGGATTTGAACCAGACCTTCACAGCCGATAGCGGTCTTTTCCCCAAGTTTTTGCGAGGGGCTGCGGAGCAGCCCCTCGGAAAAAGTGGGGCTCACGGGTCGTCCCTCCCCGTTCGCCGTATCGAGGCGCTCGCTCAGCTCGCGCCTCGCTGTGCGCTGGCGGGGATTTGAACCACGGTCACTTCGCTGCGCTCGTTCCCTGATTCAAATCCCAGCCGCATTCACGACCGCAAATCGAACCGAGCGACACCTGCGGGTCGCTCGGTGTCGATGTAATTGAGAAATGCGCTGGCGGGGATTTGAACCACGGTCACTTCGCTGCGCTCGTTCCCTGATTCAAATCCCAGCCGCATTTACGACCGCGATTCTACCTCTCGCGACACAGCAAGCTGGTCGCTCGAGGGTAGAAGTCAATGAGAAATGCGCTGGCGGGGATTTGAACCCCGGTTGTGACCATGGCAAGGTCACGTGATACCACTACACTACCAGCGCAGGCCTTGCAACTGACTCTGAGTGAGCCATGGGAAAAACCCTTTCGAATCGAGGGGCTCACTCTCCGTCGCTTCGCTCCGTTTGCAACCGTTCGACGGTCCGCTCCAGGTCCTCGAGCTCCGCTTCGAGCTCGTCGATCCGCTCCTCGTCGACGTTGTCCCCGGTGAGCATGCGTTTCAGAATGACGAGCAGGCCGACGATCACCACGAGTGGCAGGACAAAGAGGAGCAGGATGATCAGCAGTTCCATCCCGCCGGGAACCTGGAGGGGGAGCATATGAACATGTTTGTGTTCCAACCACATACCTCGTTCGGCGGCGAGTGCCCGTCCCGGACGGGACCCAGGATTTCGACCGGCCCAAAACACCCCGAAACGTCCGAAAACGTACGTCAAACCGACGCATACTCGCGGATTGAAACGCCATGCTTATATGGGCGAGTCGAAAAAGATGCCTACAGTCTCATGGCGAGACGCGGACGCGGGCCGGCATGATCAGTGTACTCGTGCCGTCGTCCCTCGTCCGGGAGACCACCGACAAACGGTCGGCGACCCTCAAGCTGGGGTACGTCGCCCGGGCGGCGGCGGTCTTCCGGGCCGACCGCCTCGAGGTCTTTCCGGACCCCGAGGGGGAGAATCGATGGGGCGGCGGGTTCGTCGAGACGGTCCTCCGGTACGCCGCGACACCGCCCTACCTCCGAAAGGAGGTATTCGGGACGCGGGACGAACTGGAGTACGCCGGTGTGCTTCCCCCGCTCCGTCTCTCGGCATGGACCGGCTCCGAATCGAGCGGTTCGGGGTCGTTACGTCAGGGAGTAGTGACCCAGGTCGGATCTGACGGGCGCGTTCGGGTCAATTGCGGACTGCAACACCCGGTCTCCCTCCACACGCCACCCGGTATGGACGTGGCGGAGGGGGAACGCGTGACCATCAGGGTCTCTTCGCGACGACCGGTTCGCGCGAAGCTCGTGGCCGAGCCCCTTCCGGGCTTTGCCGTCGAGCGCGTGAACCTCCGGGACGCTCTCGGTCGTCCCGACGCCGGACTCCGGGTCGGTACCTCTCGTCACGGCACGCCGTTGACGGCGTCCATGGCGACCGAGGTAGCGACCCAGGGCGTCGAGGACGGACTGACCGTCGCGTTTGGGGCCCCGGGTCGTGGCCTGCCGGCGATGCTCGGACTCGATCCGGGCGAACTGGCGGCCGATTCGGGCCCCCCGATGGACAGCGAGACCCGTCCCACCGACTCACCGGCCGGATTCGACGCCTGGCTGAATACTATCCCGGACCAGGGCAGCGAGGTCGTGCGAACCGAGGAGGCGATGTTCGCGACCCTCGCTCACCTGACGCTCACGGAGTGATACGATGCCACAACCAAACCGACCACGAAAAGGCTCGATGGGGTTCAGCCCCCGCAAGCGCGCTCAGAGTGTCGTGCCACGATTCGGCTCGTGGCCCGACGACGACGGGCAGGTCGGCCTGCAGGGATTTGCCGGGTACAAAGCTGGCATGTCCCACGTCGTCATGATCGACGACCAGGCCAATTCCGCGACTGAAGGCATGGAGACGACCGTGCCCGTAACCGTCGTGGAGACCCCGCCCATGCGCGTTGCAGCCGTGCGTGCGTACGAGAACACGGCTTACGGGAAACGCCCCCTCACTGAGGTCTGGGCCGAGAACGCCCATCCCGACCTCGATCGAGCTGTCTCCCTACCGGACGGTGCACAGGACGAGAACAGAGACACACTGACTGCGGCCCTCGAAGACGGATCCGTCGACGACGTACGTGTCGTCTCCTATACGGTTCCCGCCGAGGTGCCAAGCGTGCCACGCAAGAAGCCAGACGTGATGGAGAATCGCGTCGGCGGCGGCACGATCGGCGACCGCGTGGAGTTCGCCCTCGACCTCCTCGACGCCGAGGGGGCCTTCGAGTTCGGCGACGTGTTCCGCGCCGGCGAGTTCCTCGACGTCGCGGGCGTCACCAAGGGCAAGGGCCTGCAGGGGCCCGTCAAGCGCTGGGGTGTCCAGAAGCGAAAGGGCAAACACGCCCGCCAGGGCTGGCGTCGCCGGATCGGCAACCTCGGCCCGTGGAACCCCTCACGCGTTCGCTCGACGGTCCCCCAGCAGGGGCAGACCGGCTACCACCAGCGAACTGAACTCAACAAGCGGCTCCTCGAATTCGGCGACGAGGATGACGTCACCGTCGACGGTGGCTTCCCCAACTACGGCGAAATCGAGGGCCCGTACGCGCTCATCGAAGGATCGGTTCCCGGTCCGGAGAAGCGCCTGGTGCGGTTCCGGCCGGCTGTACGGCCGAACCAGTCGCCGCGTCTCGATCCCGAGGTGCGGCACGTGAGCACCGCCTCGAACCAAGGATAAACCATGCAGGTACCACTCAGAGACCTGGACGGCGAGGAAGTCGAGACCGTCGACTTACCGACGGTCTTCGACGAGCCAGTCCGCCCGGACCTCGTCCGGCAGGCTGTGACCGCCGCCCAGGCCAACCGTCGACAGGACTACGGTGCCGACGAGTACGCCGGGATGCGAACGTCCGGCGAGTCCTTCGGGAGCGGTCGTGGGATGGCCCACGTGCCGCGCTCGGAGGGACAGGGCGTTCGGGTTCCCCACACCGTCGGGGGCCGTACGGCCCATCCGCCGAAAGCCGAGAAGGATCGCACGCGAACCATCAACGACAAGGAGCGAAAGGCAGCGGTCCGCAGCGCCATCGCGGCGACGACGGATCCCGAACTGGTCGCCGAACGCGGTCACCAGTTCGACGCCGAGACACTCCCCATCGTCCTCGAGGACGACTTCGAGGACGTGCAGAAGACCCAGGAGGCACTCGCCACCCTCGAGGCCGTGGGCCTCGGGGCCGACATCGAGCGCGCCGACGAGGGACGATCCATCCGGGCTGGGCAGGGCAAGCGGCGTGGCCGCAAATACCGACGTCCGAGCTCGGTCCTCGTGGTCACTTCCAGTGAGAGCGGGCCCTCGCGGGCCGCCCGCAACCTGGCCGGCGTCACCGTGGCGACCGGTCGAGAGGTCAACGCCGAGGACCTGGCCCCCGGTGGCGAGGTCGGTCGACTCACCGTCTTCACCGAAAGCGGCCTCGCGGAGGTGGCAGACCGATGAGCGACGTCATCGACCACCCCCTCGTGACCGAGAAGGCGATGAACGCGATGGACTTCGACAACAAGCTTCAGTTCGTCGTCGACATGGACGCGTCGAAGCCGGCGGTTCGCGACGAGGTCGAGGACCGCTATGACGTGTCCGTACTGGACGTCAATACGATGATTACCATGAACGGGACGAAGAAAGCAATCGTGACACTCTCGGAGGACGACGACGCACAGGACGTCGCCTCCAGAATCGGGGTGTTCTGAGATGGGACGACGCATTCAGGGACAACGACGCGGTCGCGGAACCTCGACGTTCCGGGCGCCTTCCCATCGGTACAAAGCGGAACTCTCCCACAAGGTCGAGGAGGAGGGCGATCTCCTCGTCGGCGAAGTCACGGACATCGAACACGACCCCGCCCGGAGTGCCCCCGTCGCTCGCGTCGCCTTCGAAGACGGCGACGAGCGACTGGTGCTGGCGCCGGAAGGGGTCGGGGTCGGCGACCGGATCGAGGTCGGCGTCTCCGCCGCCATCGAACCGGGCAACACGCTGCCCCTGGCGGAGATCCCCGAAGGGGTTCCGATCGTCAACGTCGAAGCCCAGCCGGGCGACGGCGGGAAGTACGCCCGGGCGTCCGGGGTCAGTGCCGACCTGGTCACTCACGAACGGGACGCGACGGTCGTCAAGCTCCCGAGTGACGAGGTCAAACGGCTCTCCCCGGACTGCCGGGCGACCATCGGCGTCGTCGCCGGTGGCGGTCGGACCGAGAAGCCCTTCGTCAAGGCAGGGAAGAAACATCACAAAATGAAATCCCGGGGCACGAAGTGGCCGCGGGTTCGCGGGGTCGCGATGAACGCCGTCGACCACCCGTTCGGTGGTGGCGGCCGACAGCACCCGGGACGCCCGAAGAGCGTCTCGAAGAACGCCCCGCCGGGTCGCAAGGTCGGCGACATCGGATCACGACGAACCGGCCGCGGAGGGAACTAACATGAGCGAACTACGCACCGGCCGCGAGGACGAGGCATTCACCTATCGCGGCTACGAACTAGAGGAGTTGCAGGAGATGTCCCTTGAGGAGGTCGCGGAACTGCTTCCCGCACGACAGCGGCGAACTATCACCCGTGGCCTGTCCACGGAACACGAGAAGCTGCTCGCCGAGGCGCGAGACGCTGAACCCGAACAGACGGCCGACGACCCGATCCGGACCCACCTGCGTGATATGCCGGTGGTCCCGGAGTTCGTGGGCCTGACGTTTGCCGTGTACACCGGACAGAGCTTCGAACGCGTCAAGGTCGAGCCCGAGATGCTCGGGCACTACCTCGGCGAGTTCCAGCAGACCCGGACACAGGTCGAGCACGGGCAGGCGGGCATCGGCGCGACCCGCTCTTCGAAGTTCGTGCCACTGAAATGAGCATGGGAATCAGTTACAGCGTCGACGTCGATCCGGAGTCCTCCGCGAAGGGGATGCTCCGCGATCGGCCTATGAGCCTGAAGCACAGCAAGGCCATCGCCCGTGCCATCAAAGGGCGGACCGTCGAGGAGGCCGAAGCGTACCTCGAAGCGGTGGCGGCCGGCGAGCAGTCCGTGCCGTTCAAACAGCACAACAGCGGTGTCGGTCACCGCGGGGACATCGACGGCTGGGACGCCGGTCGATACCCCGAGAAGGCCACCGCGGCCTTCCAGTCGCTTTTGGGAAACGTCTCCAACAACGCCGAACAGGCCGGGCACGAGCCCGCCGAGATGGAGATTGCCCACGTCGCCGCCCACAAGGTCGGCGAGCAGGAGGGACGAAAGCCCCGCGCGTTCGGGCGGGCCTCGCCCTGGAACACGACCCAAGTCGACGTCGAGATGATCGTCGTCGATCCGGAGGCAGGTGAGCAATAATGGCAGACGAACTCGAATTCATCGAGCAGGGGCTACAGCGCTCCCAGATCGACGAGTTCTTCGCGGACGAACTCGCCCGTGCGGGCTACGGCGGCATGGAAGTCGCTCACACGCCGATGGGGACCCAGATCGTCCTCGAAGCGGAAAAGCCCGGCATGGTCATCGGCAAGGGCGGAAAGAACATCCGGAAGATCACGACCGAACTCGAGGAGCGGTTCAACCTCGAAGACCCACAGATCGACGTGCAGGAGGTCGAGGAGCCGGATCTGAACGCCCAGATCGTGGCCGACCGGCTGGCGAACGCCCTCGAACGCGGCTGGTACTTCCGGAAGGCCGGTCACACGACGATCGACCGGATCATGGAAGCCGGCGCGCTCGGCGCGGAGATCGTGCTCGCCGGCAAGGTGACCGGCGCTCGATCCCGTGTCGAGAAGTTCAACCGTGGCTACATCAAGCACAACGGCGAACCCGCCGAGGAGATCGTCGATGCGGGTCAGGCCGTCGCGGTCATGAAACTCGGCACGATCGGGGTCAACGTGAAGATCATCCCGCCCGAGGCCGAGTTGCCCGACGACTTCACCATCGAGGAGGACGCCGACATTTCGGATCTCGTGGTCGAAACGGAGGGCGAGTCCGTCGAGGAGCTCCTCGAAGGCGAACCCGAGGACACCGAAGCCGCCGCCGAGGACTTCGAAGAAGTCGAGACCCCCGGCGGGGACGAGTCCCCGGAGGAGGCCGAAATCGAAGAGGAACTCCTCGAAGACGTCGAGGAGGAGCCCGAGACCGAAGACACCGAGGCGGCCGAGGCGCCCGAAATCGAGGACGTCGAGGAAGACGCCGAGGCCGAGGCCGAGCAACTCCTGGATGAGATGGACGAGGAGGTGGAGGAATGACGATCCTCTACCCCACCGAGATCCGGGACATGACTCCGGCCGAACGGGAGTCCGAACTCGAGGAGCTACAGACGGAACTTCTCAACGCCAAGGCGGTCAAGGCCGCCGGTGGCGCGCCGGAGAACCCGGCACGAATCAAGGAGCTGCGGCGCACCGTCGCCCGGATCAAGACGATCCAGGCCGAGGAGAGCGACCCAGCCGCGGAGGAACAGTAAGATGACACTCTCGCCCGAGACGTTGCCCGGCCACGAGCTCATCGGACTGCGGGTCCGAGTCGCGACTTCGACTGACCCGACACGGGTCGGTATCGAGGGCCGGGTCGTCGACGAGACGAAACACACGCTCCTGATCGAGCGTGACTCGGGCGAGGTTCGGGTTCCCAAGGCGGGAACGACATTCGAATTCGTGATCACAGATGAAGCCGCGGCGTCCGCGAAGGGCGCCGGGACCGTCGCTCAACCGGCCGTGTCGGCTGGCTCGGCTGGCGAGGCGACGGCCTCCGTTACGGTGGATGGACGTCGATTGCTCTCACGACCCGCCCGCAGAACCGTTTCAGGAGGACGATTACAATGGCGATAGGACTGAACGTAACGGAGCCGGAAGGCACCTGCGCCGATGACAACTGTCCGTTCCACGGAAGCCTTTCCGTGCGCGGCCAGGTCATCGAGGGCACGGTTGCCTCGACGGACATGGAAAAGACCGTCGTCGTCGAGCGCGAGTACGACGTGTACGTACCGAAATACGATCGGTACATGAAGCGTCGATCGCGCGTCGCGGCTCACGCCCCGGCGTGCTTTGACTTGCAGACAGGCGACACGGTCCGCATCGCAGAGACACGACCGCTCTCGAAGACGAAAAGCCACGTCGTCGTCGAAATTACCGACGACGGGGGTGAGGCCTGATGGAAGCCATCAAGGCCGATGTCACCCCGGGCCTGGAGAAGGGTTCGCTGATCACGTGTGCGGACAACACGGGCGCACGCGAACTCAAGGTAATTAGCGTCTCCGGGTACCAGGGAACGATCAACCGGCATCCGAAGGCCGGCCTGGGTGACAAAGTGACCGTCTCGGTCACCAAAGGCACGCCCGAAATGCGTCGCCAGGTGCTCGAGGCCGTCGTCGTTCGACAGCGCAAGCCCATCCGCCGACCGGATGGCACGCGTGTCAAATTCGAAGACAACGCTGCCGTCATCATCGACGACATGGGCGAGCCGCGGGGCACGGAGATCAAAGGCCCCATCGCCCGGGAAGTCGCAGAGCGGTACGGAAGCATCGCGTCGACAGCGACAATGATCGTATAGCTATGAGTGAACAACCAACCAAACAGCGTATGGGAACCGAACGTGCGCCGCTCCACGAGCGACACAAGCAGGTTCGGGCCACGCTCAGCGACGACCTCCGCGAGGAGTACGGACAGCGGAGTGTCATCGTCAACGCTGGTGACACCGTCGAGGTCCTTCGCGGCGATTTCGCCGGGGAGGAAGGCGAGGTTCTGGCCGTCGATCTGAAGGCCGCCGTCGTCCACGTCGAGGGTGTCACCCAGGAGACCGCGGAGGACGAGGAAGTGCCTCGTCCCCTCGACGCCTCGAACCTGCGGGTCACGGAGCTGGACCTGGAGGATCCCGTGCGCGAAGCGCGACTCGAAGGTGAGACAGAATGAGCAACCATCAGAAACGACTCTCGGTCCCGAAGTCCTGGCCGGTCGAACGCAAGACCGCCACCTTCACGGCGAAAGCCGCCGGCGGACCGCACGGCGAGGACGGCGTCCCCCTCGTGATCGTCCTTCGGGACGTACTCGGGTACGTCGACACCGCCACGGAGGCCACCTACGCGGTGAACTCCGGTGGCGTCCGCATCAACGGTGACAGCGTCGACGATCGCAACCGACCAGTCGGGATGTTCGACATCCTGGCGTTCCCCGAACGCGACGAGTACTACCGGGTGTTCCCGGACGAGGGCGGCCGGCTCGGCCTGACGCCGATCGACGAGGCCGACGCGGGCTCCAAACTCGGGAAGATCATCGGCAAGACGACCGTCTCGGGCGGTCGGACCCAGCTGAACCTCCACGACGGTGCGAACCTGATCGTCGAGGACGAGGACTACAGCGGGAACGACTCGATCGTCCTGGACAACGAGACAAACGAGATCGTCGCCCACTTCGTGTACGAGGAGGGCGCACTCGTGACCGCCGTCGCCGGCCAGCACGCCGGCGAGATCGGTACTGTCGAAGACATTAGCGTAACCCCCGGCAGCGCCTCGAACACCGTCACCGTCGACACCGGCGAGGGCGTCTTCGAGACCGTCGAGGAGTACGTCGTCGTCATCGACGAGAACTTCGTCGGCGAGGACGCCGAGTTGCCCACGGAGGGTGATGCCTGATGTCCAGCACCGAGACTGACTTCCACGTGATGCGCGAACCGAGCATCGAGAAGGTCGTCGTCCACATGGGCGTCGGCCACGGTGGGGAGGATCTGCAGCTGGCCGAGACGATCCTCGAAGAGATCACGGGCCAGGAGCCGGTCCGGACGACCGCCAAGCGGACCGAACCGGAGTTCGGCATTCGCGCGGGCGACCCGATCGGCGCGAAGGTCACCATCCGTGGTGACCTCGCCGAGGACTTCCTCGACCGGGCACTCGCGATCGCCGACGTGACCCGTGGGAACTTCGATCAGACCGGAAACGTGAGCTTCGGCATCGAAGAGCACACCGACTTCCCCAGCCAGGAGTACGACCCGACCATCGGGATCTTCGGCCTCGACGTGACCGTCAACATGGTCCGGCCGGGCTATCGCGTCTCCAAGCGCGACCAGGCCACTCGCCAGATCCCGTCGAACCACCGGCTGACGGCCGAGGACGCCATCGCGTACCTCGAAGCCAACTACGACCTGGAGGTAACGACATGAGCGACACAGAAGATACCCAGGAGACCGGACAGACACACACGTGTCGCCGATGTGACCGCGAACAGGGTCTCGTCGGAAAGTACGACATCTGGCTGTGTCGACAGTGCTTCCGGGAGATCGCCCCGCAGATGGGCTTCAAGAAGTACAGCTAATCATGACAGCAGACGACCCACTGGCGAACGCGCTCTCGGGCATCAACAATGCCGAGAGTGTTGGCCAGTTGACACATACGGTAACGCCCGCCTCGAACGAGATCGGTGCGGTACTCGAGGTCCTCTATGACCGCGGGTACATCGGCGGCTTCGAGTACGTCGATGACGGCCGCGCCGGAACGTTCGAGGTCGAACTGACGGGGTCCATCAACGAGTGTGGACCCGTGAACCCGCGATACTCGTCCGGCGTGGACGAACTCGAGAAGTGGGAGAAGCAATTTCTCCCGGCTCGGGACTACGGCACGCTGATCGTGACGACCTCAAGCGGGATCATGAGCCACTACGAGGCCCGCGAGAAGGGCATCGGTGGCCAGCTCATCGCGTACGTATACTGACAATGTCACGAATCGAAATCCAACTACCCGAGGACGTTTCCGCCGAGACCGAGCGCTTTGACCTCACGGTCGAGGGGCCGGCGGGCTCGGTGCAGCGACGACTCTGGTTCCCCGGCGTGACCGTTTCCGTCGAGGACGAGACCGTCTGCATCGAATCCGACGCGGCGGACGCCAAGACCAACGCCACGATGGGGACCTTCCAGAGCCACGTGGAGAACATGATCCACGGGGTCACCGAGGAGTTCGAGTACCGGATGCAGATCCACTACTCTCACTTCCCGATGCAGGTCTCCGTCGAGGACGACGCGGTCGTGATCCAGAACTTCCTCGGCGAGAAGGCCCCACGACGGGCCCCCATTCGCGGCGACACCGAGGTAACAATCGACGGCGACGAGATCACCCTTACCGGCCCCGACAAGGAGGCCGTGGGGCAGACCGCCGGCGAGATCGAACAACTCACCCGGGTTCCCGACAAGGACACGCGGGTGTTCCAGGACGGCGTGTACATCGTCGAGAAGCCGTCCCGTGGAGGTGCCTGAGATGAGCGACAACGGCGAGCCAGGAGAGCTCGAAGACATCAGCGGGATCGGCCCCTCGAAGGCAGACGCCCTCCGGGAGGGCGGCTACGAGACGATTACGGACCTGCAGGCGGCAAGCCAGTCCGAACTCGCCGAACTCGAGGGAATCGGGAACGCGCTTGCGGCCCGCATCAAGGCGGACGTCGGCGGCCTCGAAATCGAGGAGGAGACCGAGGCCGAGGTCGAGACCGAAGCCGAAGAAGAAGAAGAAGAAGAAGCTGCGGACACGGAGGTCGAGACCGAGCTGCGCCCCCGTGGCGTGGCCGACAAGACGCCCGACCTCGACGGGGAGCGCTCCCGGCTGCTCGCCCAGCGAGCACGGGAGGGCAAACCGGCGTTCAACCAGCAGGACCACCACAAGAAAAAGCGTGTGAGTGCCTCGTGGCGCAAGCCACGTGGGAACCTCTCGAAGCAGCGACTGGGTATCAAGGGGAAGGGCGCGACCGTCGAGGCCGGTTACCGGACCCCGACGGCCGTCCGCGGCCTGCACCCCAGCGGCTTCGAAGAAGTGCGGGTTCACCGCCCCGAGGACCTCGAAGACGTCGATCCCGACCGGGAGGCGGTTCGGATCGCCAGCGCCGTCGGCGGACGCAAGCGCGAGCGCATTGAGGACATCGCGGCCGAGCGGGAGATCCGCGTGCTCAACCCGACCTACGAGGAAGTGGAGGTGACCGAGAATGAGTGATCTCTCGACCCAGAAGCGACTCGCCGCCGACGTGCTCGATGTCGGCGAGAACCGTATCTGGCTCGACCCGGACGAACAGAGCGAGATCGCCGAAGCGATCACCCGCGAGGACATCCGCGAACTGGTCCAGAACGGGACGATTCGGGCGAGCGAGCCGTCGGGCAACTCCCGCGGTCGCGCCCGGAAACGAGACGAAAAACGCGCCGCCGGCCATCGGAAGGGCCCGGGCACCCGCAAAGGGAAGGCCGGGGCTCGTTCGGACCCGGCGGACGAGTACCGGGACGGCATCCGGGCGATTCGACGCGAACTCCGCGAGCTGCGGGACGACGGCCCGCTCTCCCGCTCGCAGTACCGCCAGCTCTATCGGATGGCAAGCGGTGGCGAGTTCGACAGCGTCCGCCGGCTCCGGGCCTACATCGAGGACAACTACGACATCGAACGAGGTGACATCTAATGGCCAGCGGACCACGCTACAAAGTACCGATGCGGCGACGCCGCGAGGTCCGGACAGATTACCATCAGCGGTTGCGCCTGCTGAAATCCGGGAAGCCCCGACTGGTTGCTCGCGTGAGCAACCAGCACGCCAGGGCGCAGCTGGTGACTCTCGGTCCGGACGGAGACGAAACGATCGCGAAGGCGATCTCGGCCGATCTGGCCGAGTTCGGCTGGGAGGCCCCCACGGGCAATCTCCCGGCGGCCTACCTGACCGGCCTCCTGGCCGGCACGCGGGCCCTCGAAGCGGGACTGACCGAGGCCGTGCTCGACATCGGCCTCAACCGAGCGACCCCGGGCGCGAAGGTGTTCGCCATTCAGGAGGGTGCCATCGACGCCGGGCTCTCGATCCCGCACAACGATTCGGTCTTCGCGGACTGGGAACGGACCCGTGGCGAACACATCGCCGAGTACGCAACGCAACTCGACGAGCCGCTTTACAGCGGTTCGTTCGACGCAACAGACCTGCCGGACCACTTCGATACAGTGCGTTCGGCCCTACTGGAGGATAACGAATGAGTCACACCGACGCCTGGGAGCCCACGACCCGACTGGGTCGTCGCACCAAGGACGGCGAGATCGAAGACATGTCCGCCGCCCTCAACTCCGGCCTTCCACTGAAGGAGCCGGAAATCGTCGACACGCTCCTGCCGGGGCTCGACGACGAGGTACTCGACATCAACATGGTCCAGCGGATGACCGACTCCGGCCGCCGCGTGAAGTTCCGCGTGGCGGTCGTCGTCGGCAACCGCGACGGCTATGTTGGCTACGCCGAGGGCCGCGACGACCAGGTCGGCGGGGCGATCCAGAAAGCCATCGACATCGCGAAGCTGAACATCATCGACGTCTCTCGGGGCTGTGGGTCCTGGGAGTGTGGCTGTGGGCTGCCCCACACCGTCGCGCTCCGCACGACCGGCAAGGCCGGGAGCGTCGAGGTCGAACTGATCCCCGCGCCACGAGGCCTCGGTCTCGCGGCCGGTGAAACGGTCCGCCAGGTGCTCTCGATCGCCGGGATCGAGGACATCTGGACCCGCTCGTCGGGGAAGACCCGGAGTACGGTCAACTTCGGCAAGGCGACCTTCAACGCCCTCAAGCGGACGACCGAGGCCCGGGTCCCCGACCGCACGCTCGACGTGCGTGAGGTGATCGAGTGATGCAGGCCGTCGTTCAGATCCGTGGTGACGTCAACATGATGGCGGCCGTCGAGGACACCCTCGACATGCTGAACCTTCATGGCGTCAACCACTGCACGCTAGTGCCGGAGACCGACACGTATCGTGGCATGCTCACGAAGGTCAACGACTACGTGGCCTTCGGCGAGCCCAGCCAGGACGCGCTGGAGACGGTTCTGGCAACGCGCCTCGAACCGCTCGAAGGCGACGCCGACGTGGACGAGGCGTGGCTGGCCGAGCACACCGAGTACGACTCCTTCGAGTCCCTCGCAGCCGCGCTGCTTGAGGAGGAGACCACACTGCGAGAGCTTGGTCTCTCGCCGACCCTCCGGCTGCACCCACCACGGGGCGGCCACGAGGGCATCAAGAACCCCCGGAGCCAGGGCGGTCAGCTTGGCACTCACAGCACCGCGGAGATAGACGAACTCCTCGCGGCGATGCGATAACCATGACGAGCAAGAAACGACGCCAGCGCGGCACGCGAACCCACAGCAGCGGGTCCCAGAAGAACCGGCGTGGAGCCGGTCATCGCGGGGGCCGTGGCCGCGCCGGCCGCGACAAACACGAGTATCACCACTACGAACCGCTCGGCAAGAGCGGCTTCAAGCGTCCGGAGAAGGTACAGACGACCGTCTCGGAGGTCAAACTCCGCGAGATCGACGAGGATCTTCCGCTTCTCGTCGAGTCGGGTGTCGTCACCGAGACCGACGACGGCTATCAGGTCGACGCCCGCGAACTGGGCGATGCGGAGGCCGACGTCGTGAAGGTCCTGGGTGGGGGGCAACTCCACCACACCCTTTCGGTCACGGCCGACGCCTTCACCGACGGTGCCCGGGACGCACTCGAAGCGACCGGCGGGGACGCCATCGTTCCCGAGGACGCCACGGACGAACCGGACGAAAGCGAGGACTAACCCATGGGATGGAAGGAGGCCGCTGAACCCTATCTGACCCGGATGCCCTCGGTCGAGCGACCGACGGGCCACGTTCCGTTCAAGCGCAAGCTGGCCTGGACGGGCGCCGTGCTGGTGCTTTACTTCTTCCTGACGAACGTGTATCTCTTCGGCGTGGCGGGCGGCGGCGAGGACCTGTTCGGACAGTTCCGCAGCCTGCTCGCCGGCGGTCAGGGGACGATCCTGCAGGTCGGGATCGGCCCGATCGTCACCGCCTCCATCGTCTTGCAGCTTCTGGGCGGGGCGAACCTGCTGGGGCTGGATACCTCAGACCCCCGCGACCAGGCGCTCTATCAGGGCCTCCAGAAGCTCCTCGTGATCGTGATGACCCTGCTAACGGCGATCCCGATCGTCTACATGGGCAATTTCCTGCCGCCCAGTGATCAGATCGCCGCCAGCCTGGGAATCGGGACGTTCGGCGTGCAGTCGCTGATATTTGCCCAGGTGCTCGTCGGCGGGATCCTCATCCTCTACATGGACGAGGTCATCTCCAAGTGGGGTGTCGGATCGGGGATCGGCCTGTTCATCGTCGCCGGTGTCTCCCAGAGTCTGGTCGGCGGCCTGTTCTTCTGGGAGGGCGAGGTCGGCAACGAGGGCGTGATCCCCACCTGGATCGACATCGCACTGGGGAACGCCGGGGCGATGCCCTCGATCCTCTCTGCGGACGGGATCATGTTCCTGCTCATCGACGGGCAGATTCTCGCCATCATCACGACCATCCTCATCTTCTCGGTCGTCGTCTACGCCGAGTCGGTGCGGGTCGAGATTCCGCTCAGTCACGCCCGCGTGAAGGGTGCCCGGGGCCGCTTCCCGGTGAAGCTCATCTACGCGAGCGTGCTGCCGATGATTCTCGTTCGGGCGTTGCAGGCAAACATTCAGTTCCTCGGGCGGCTGTTGCGGAGCCAACTCGGCGAAGCCGGCATGCCGACCTGGTTGGGCGTCTACCAGGAGACTCAGGGCCAACTCGTCCCAGTTGATGGGTTGTTCTATTACCTGGCGCCCATCTACCAGCGTTCGGACTGGATGTGGTGGCTCGGCGGGACGGCCCAGGACCCGGCCCAGATCATGCTCCGGGTCGCGATCGACCTCTTCATCATGATCGTCGGCGGGGCGATCTTCGCCATCTTCTGGGTGGAGACCGCCGACATGGGGCCCGAGGCGACGGCAAAGCAGATCCAGAACTCCGGGATGCAGATCCCCGGGTTCCGGCAGAACGTCGGCGTTATCGAGAAGGTCATGGAGCGGTACATCCCCCAGGTCACCGTCATTGGCGGGGCCCTCGTGGGGCTGCTCGCCGTCCTGGCGAACATGCTCGGCACCATCGGGCAGGTCTCCGGAACGGGCCTGCTCCTGACGATCTCCATCATCTACAAGCTCTACGAGGAGATCGCCGAGGAGCAGCTCATGGAGATGCATCCCATGATGCGCGAGATGTTCCAGGAGTAGTTATCGTAAGTGGCTTTCACCCCAATTTTATCTCGCTTTCACTAACTCGGACAGTCACATGTCTGATCCGACATCCGATTACGGGTATTCCCAGAAAAGATGAAGGGCGTGAGTCTACTGAAACCCACCACCACAGGACTTTACGTAGACCAAATCGAGAATCGTGGCAATCGTACAACCAATTTTCCAAAACCAATCCCCTTACGGACGGGTGTCCGGGACCCTTCGTTTTTAGCAGTTGACAAGTAATCAGTAAGATAAACTGCTGTTTATCGACCATCGCTTGCCACGTTGGCCCGCATCGAGGTGAATCCCTACTGAACTGATCTGTCGGACAGCGTTTCGACCGGTAAACGGAGAAGCGGTTTCGGGGCGTCAGTCCACGGAAAGCGGATCCTCGAAGAGCCGACGGGCGACCGTCGAGAGGATGCCAACCCCGATCGGGAGACTGTCCTCGATGACGTCGAAGGTCGGTGTGTGATAGTCCCCGGGGTGGCTCGTTCCGATCCCGATTAGCGTGCTGTACCCGCCGGTGTCGCTGACTGCCTTCAGCAGGTAGGTGACGTCTTCGCTCGACCCCATTTCCATCCAGGGCACTACTTCTGAGACGCCGTCCACGTCGTCTGCTACCCCGGTCACCAGCTCGACCAGCTCCGGGTCCGAATCGTGCCGGATGGACTCGCCGATGGTCGTGTACTCGACGCTACACTCGTGCATCTCGGCGGCGGATTCCAGGATCCGCTCGACGGAATCCCGCATGTACCCCATCAGTTCGGTCGTCTCGCCCCGGACCTCTACCTGCGCCTGTACGCGATCGGCGATGACGTTTGTGCCGTTCTCCGAGCGGACCTGGCCGACGTTCACCCGGGTTACACCCTCTCGATGTCGGGGAATCCCGTAGAGGTTCTCGGCCGCCGTGAGGAACGCCTGGAGGGCGTTGTCTCCCTGGTTCGGTGCCAGACCGGCGTGGGCCTGCGTGCCGCTGAACTCGAATTGCATCCGGTTGAGCGCGAGGGCTCCCCTGGCCCCAGCGACGACCCCGCCGGTCGGCTGTCCCAGGCCGACGTGGGTCCCGATCATGTAATCGACGTCCTCGATGTGCGGGCCGTTGGCCATCGCTTTACCCCCACCGAGCAGCTCCTCTGCCGGCTGGAAGAACACTTTGAGCGTTCCCTCGAAGTCACTCCGCTGGAGGGTCTCGATGGTTCCGAGGCCGAACGTGATGTGTGCATCGTGTCCGCAGGCGTGCATGTAGCCCTCGTTCTCCGAGCGGAACCCTTCCGCTGCGGGAACGTGGGCCGGATCCTCGGACTCCGTGACCGGGAGCGCGTCGATATCCACCCGAAGGCCGACGGTGGGCCCGTCCCCACGGTCCAGTACGGCCACGGCCCCCGTATGACCCCCTTCGATCGCGTCGAACACGTCCGACTGGCCGTCGTAGCGATCTTTGGCCTCCTGGAACCACTCGTCGAGTTCCTCGGTGTCCGGCACGCCGAGCCGTTTCGCGGTGTCGAGGGCCGCCGGCCCGACAGCGATTTCGTCCACGCCGATGGATTCGAGTTCGTCGACGATCCGGACCGTCGTGTAGAACTCCCGCCACCCGGGCTCGGGATAGCGATGGAAGGCCCGTCGAAGGCTGCTGAGCCGACGCCGGGACGGCACGTTGTCGAGTACTGTCATTCACCGGTGCTACGCGTCGACGCTTCGAAGTAGCTTTTCCCGCTCGTCTTTCGGGTGTGCCACTGGCCATCGGAAGTGTCGCTGAGAGTGATCGACCGGGAGCTCCTGGAGTCATGCACTGCCCGATTCTTCTCGGGCGTATCGATGACCGATATGGAGGAGGAAGGCCGCGATGTACCCCCCGGCCAACGCCATCGTGAGCGGGGTTCGACCCACGGCCGCGATCAGCACGAGGAGGACGGGACCGATCAGGAGGAGCCCGTCGAACAGGCGGTCCTGGGCGCCGACCTCGAATACGGTCTCGACGAGCGGGATGGCCGTCGGGTTCATTTGTATCCCCCCAGATAGTGGAGGGCCGACCGCATCGTCACCAGGATCGGGATGATCTCCAGCCGGCCGATCCACATGTGAAAGAGAAAGAGGACTTTCCCGATCCGGGGCAGGGATTCGGGGCCCGTGATGCCAGCCGAGAGGCCGACGTTCCCCTGTGCGCTTGCGACCTCGAAGAGGACGTTCTCCAGGGTGTAGGTGTCGGGGAGGATCACCAACAACACCATCACGCCGACCAACAGAAAGAGCACCCAGAGCAGCGTGATGATGGCGGCCTCGGTGAACTCGCGGTGACTCTCTTCCGGTGTGAGACTCCGGCCGTCGATTTTCATGCGTCGAACCGCCGAATCGGGATAGAAGACGCCCGCGATCTGGAACCGCATCCCCTTGGCCAGCGTGAGGGCCCGGATGAGCTTGATCCCGCCGACGGTCGACCCGGCTGCACCCCCGACGACCATGCCACCCGTCACGGTGAGCTGGGCTGCGGCCGGCCAACTGCCCAGCGCGACGTTCGTCGCGTCAACGGCGGTCTGGAACCCCGTACAGGTAGCCGCCGAGACGAACTGGAAGAGCCCGTACCGAAGCGCCGCGAAGGCGGTCTCGTAGACGCCAGTCGCGTACACGATCGCCCACACGAGTGCCGACCCGGCCCCCATGTAGAGGAACACCCACCGGGTCTGCAGGTCCTGATAGAGGTTTCGCAGATCGCCGTTGAGCATCAGATAGTGGACGGGAAAGGCGATCGAGCCCATGAGCATGATCGGAATCAACACGAAGTCGATCACGGCGCTGTCGTAGGTGGCAATCGAGTTGTCCGTGATCGAGAACCCGCCGGTCGCGAGTCCGGTCATCGCGTGGTTGATCGAATCCCAGATGGGCATGCCGGCGAGGAACAGCGCGAAGATGGAGACGAAGGTAAAGAGGAGGAAGATCCACCAGATGGTCCGGACCGTCGAGACGATGCTCGGGTGGATCTTCTTCGACCGCGCCTCGCTCTGATAGAGGGTCAACGAGCCACTCCCGGGTCGGGACAGAATCGCCGCGGTCAGAACGATCACCCCGACGCCGCCGACCCACTCGGTGAACGTCCGCCACCACTGGAGGGTGTGTGGCAGGACCGATTCGTCGTCGGTCATGGTTAGCCCCGTTCCGGTAAAGCCGCTCATCGACTCGAACAGTGCGTTGAGCGGGTCCGTGAACGCGGCGAGCGTGGCCGTTTCAGCCGGCACGCGCAGCAGGGCCGGGTCGAGTCTGACCGTCCAGGCGATCAGGAGGAAGGGCAGGGCGCCAAAGAGCGCGACGAAGAACCAGCCGGACGCGGCGATCACCATCCCGTGATACCGCGTGGGGTCACTCGCCGACGCGAAGCGCTGGTGCAGAAAGCGGCCCAGGCCAATTGGGATCGCTGCCGAGACCAAAAGTGCCGGGATGGCGTAGAATTCCTGCCAGACGAGCGGAATCAGGAGGGAGACCACCATCAGTCCGCCGAGGGCCTCGAGCATCCGGCCGATGTCCCGAATGACCGTCTGGGGGCCGGTCCCGATGTGGAGGTTGAATCGTGGGTGATACATGATCGTGGATCGTCTCGTACAGGGCGTGGCCCTAAAGGTGGTCCTCGAAGTGGCCGAACAGGTCAGTGAGTTCGGGGTCCGCGCCGAACCCGGAGTAGACGGTCACCAGATCGCCGGCCTGAAGAACCGTATTGCCGCCAGGGGTGATCGGCCGGTCACAGCCCTCCCGATCGATCGCGACGAACAGCACGTCTTCGGGGATCCGGCTCTGTTCGGCCGCCTCGCCGATGCTCATCCCTGCCAGTTCGGCGTCCTCGGTCACCGTGATCTCGAAGACCTCTGCATCCTCACCGATCCGAAGGAAGTCCCTGATCGCCGGTCGTTCGACCGCCCGGTAGAGGTGATCTGCGATCAGGTCCTCCGGGTTCTCCATCGTCTGGACGCCGATCCGCCTGAAGAGCTCACGGTGATCGGTGTTGTGCATAACCGAGAGCACGTGTGGAATTTCGAACTCCTCGGCAAGGAGACTCGTCATCACGTTCGTCGCGTCGTGTTCGGCCGTGGAGATGATCGCATCGGCCTTCCCTGCGCCGGCCTCCTCGAACGTATCGATGTTCGTCGCGTCCGCGTTGAGCACCAGGCAGTCGTACTCGCTCGCGATGAAATCCGCTCGGGCTTCGTCGCGTTCGATCACGACGACTTCGTTTCCGGCCGCGGTCGCGATATCGATCAGTGGCGTGCCGATATCGCCCGCACCGACGATGATGAGATACATGGTTTTCGCTCAGTTTGGATGGGATGGGGTTAATTGTTGCACTTCTCAGGGTGGCCTTCGACGGCGAACCTCCCTGATAGCGAGGGCCAACACGGCCAACACGGCGACATCCAGCAGCAGGAACTCGATGGCCGGAAGGGCTCCGGAGTTGTGCCAGATCAGAATGTCCTCGACGAACAGGACCAGGAACACGATCACGAGGAGCGCGATTCCGGGCCGGCCAAGTGTACTACGGATCATGGGACATGTTCTCCACACCGAATTCCGTCAGGCGGGTGATGCCACCGCGTCGACCGGGTGGGCAGTCCCCGTATCGGTATACTGAGTGCTTTACCGGAGACTGTAAAACAATTACGCTTAGGTATTCGATCGGGCTATTTCGAGGCCAAAATTACGGTATCGTTTGATCAGTGGCTGGCAGTGCTGTGGCTGTTTCGTGCTCCGTTCACCGGAAGCCGCCCGGCACCTCGGGCAAATATTTCAGCGGCACTGAACGAAGCGAAATATCGGGCATATATTACCGATCGAAACCAAGTTTCAGTCATCGATGACACGGGGTATCGATTCCATCGACGAGACGATCCTGTATCACCTCTCCCAGGAGGCCCGCCACACGTCCGCCCCGGAGATCGCCGAGGCGGTGGACGTTTCCGCGCCGACGGTACGCAATCGCATTCGGAAACTGGAGTCAGCGGGGATCATCCGGGGGTATCACGCGGATATCGATTACGAACAGGTCGACGGTCGGTTGACCTACACCTTCGTCTGCTCGACCGGCGATCACGACCGGGAGGAGATGGCCCAGCGAATCCTCGACATCTCCGGGGTCATCGAGGTCCAGGAGTACATGTCTGGAAAAGGCGATCTGAGCGTGAAAGTCGTCGGTGACGATACCGACGATCTGACCCAGATCGCCCAGCACGTGAGTTCGCTGGGCGTCGATATCGACGACGAAAAACTCGTCTACCGGGAGTACGTTCGGCCCTACGCGCCGTTTGGCCCTCGCGAGGCGGATCCCGTCTCGCCGGTCACGGGTGTCGATGGCCTCGCGGGCAACGCGGCGGTCTTCGAGTTGCTGGTCCAGGCGGACGCCGCCGTGGCCGGACAGACCCTCAAATCGGCAAAGGCGTCCGGACTGCTGTCCGAAGACGTGCTCATCGTTCGAATCAACCGGGACGGCGAGTCACTCACGCCGACCGGCGAGACGCGAATCGAGACGGGGGATTTCGTCACGCTGCACTCCCGATCGGGGCTCTCCGAAGCGACCCTGAAGGCGTTCCTCGGGGAGCGTGCACCCTCGCGGTGACCGCGCCCAGCCGTCGAGCGCCCTATCTGACGACCGTGACCGGGACCGGCGACCGTCGGAACACCTTCTCGGCGACGTTGCCCACGAGCAACCGATCGGAGAGCGAGCCACCGTGGCTGCCCAGCACCACCAGGTCGTACTCCTCGGCGTGGTTGATGATCGCCCGGGCCGGGTGCCCGACGGCGACATCGGTCTGGATCTCGACGCCGGCCGCGGCGGCCGTCTCTCTTGCGGACTCCAGGACCGGTGCGGCGTACTCGTCGGCTTTCGATTCGAAATCCACGGCGAGAGCCAGCCCAGTCGCCTGTCCCATCATCGAGGAGGGCTCGCCGACGACGGTGAGGACCGTGATCTTCGCGTCCGGGTGGGTCTCGATCGCGAACTCCAGTGCATGTGTCGCCATCTCCGAGTCGTCCATCGGGACGAGAACGCGTTTTGCCATACGGGATCTATGGGCGACTGCACCATAAACGAGGTCCACGATAGCACGGTTCGATGGCGAAAATCCACGGGTTCGTATCGAGGGTAACGGGCTTAACTCCCCGGAGACTAATCCAGTCGTGACACGGTCCGATTCAACGCCACCCGCCGATCCCGACGCGGCCATCGAGGCGTTTCGCGACGCCATCGAAGCCGCCGAGCGACCCGTCGTCACCGCGACGGACGTGGCGACGGCCCTGGGATACACCCAGGCCGCGGCGGCCGACCTGCTCGATGAACTGGTCGAGGCGGGACAGGTATCGAGCGTGGCAGTCGACGGCGATCCGGTGGTGTTCTACGCCGAGCAGTGGGCGGACACGACCACCCGCGAGCGGGTCGTGCCGTTTCCCGACCGCCACGAGATCGTCGTCGACCAGCCCGCCCAGTTCACCCGCGCACAGCTCTCGCAGTTCGCCAGACTCGCTGACACGAACGGCCAGGCGGGCTACCGCTACGAGATCCGCCAGGCGGACGTCTGGGCGGCCCCACACGATTCCTTCGAGTCCTTGCGCGGAACCGTGAGAGACGTGCTGGGCGGGCCCGAACCAACCCTCGAAGACTGGATCGAGTCCCAGTGGCAGCGGGCCCGCCAGTTCACGCTTCGGACCCACGAGGACGGCTACACGATACTCGAAGCCCAGAGCGACTCGCTGATGGGCAACGTCGCTCGCGAGGAACTGGGCGACACACAGCTTCACGGCCCGATCGACGACGCCACGAGCTGGGTGGTCGAGGGCGCCGAAGCCGAGATCAAGCGCATTCTCTACGAGGCGGGCTATCCCGTACGCGACGAGCGGGAACTCGACACCGGCGACCGGCTGGAGTGCTCGCTCTCCCTCGAACTCCGGGACTACCAGCAGGACTGGCGGGACCGCTTCCTGGAGGCCGGGGCCGGGGTGCTCGTCGGGCCGGCCGGGAGCGGCAAGACCGTGGCGGCGATGGGCATCCTCGCGGAACTGGAAGCCGAGACGCTGATTCTCGTCCCGACCCGGGAACTGGCCGGCCAGTGGCACGAGGAACTCCGCCGGCACACCGACCTCGACCCCGCGGATATCGGGGAGTATCACGGCGGCGAGCAATCGATCCGTCCGGTGACGATCGCGACCTACCAGATCGCGAGTATGGACCGGCATCGTGGCCTCTTCGACAGCCGGCGCTGGGGCCTGATCGTCTACGACGAGGCCCACCGGGTTCCCTCGCCGGTCCATCGACTGACCGCCGACCTCCAGAGTCGCCATCGGCTGGGACTGACGGCCTCGCCCCTGCGGGAGGACGACCGCGAGCGGGACATCTACACGCTGATCGGCCCGCCGATCGGGACCGACTGGGACACCCTTTTCGACGCCGGCTACGTCGAACAGCCCAGCGTGGAGATCCGGTATGTCCCCTTCGAGGACGCGGCCAAGGACGAGCATGCTGCAGCCAGCACCCACCAGAAACGGATGCTGGCCGCGACCAACCCGGCGAAAATCGAGGCGGTCCGGGACACGCTGGCCGAACGACCCGACGCGAAGGCGCTTGTCTTCGTGGAGTACCTCGATCAGGGCGACCGGCTCGCAAACGCCCTCGACGTGCCGTTCGTGAGTGGGGAGACCCCGCATGCCGAACGGGCCCGGCTGTTCCAGTCGTTCCGCCGGGGCGACCTCGACACCCTCGTCGTCTCGCGGGTGGCCGACGAGGGGATCGACCTGCCAGACGCCGAACTCGCGGTCATCGCCTCCGGTCTCGGCGGGTCCAGACGCCAGGGTACCCAGCGGGCCGGTCGAATCATGCGCCCCTCGGGTAACGCCTCCGTCGTGGTCCTCGCCACCGAGGGCTCACGGGAGTCGGATTTCGCCGTCCAGCAGATGCATCATCTCTCGAGCAAGGGGGTGCCCGTCACCGAGCGCACGCTCGGTTCGGACTAGAGTCCTGCGTAGGGCCCCGGTTTTGCCTCCGTGAGCCGAGCGACCTGCTCGTCACTCAGTTCGATCGTCGCCGCGCCCAGGTTCTCTTCGAGTTGGGCCACGGTTCGGGCCCCCACGATCGGTGCGGTCACGCCGTCCCGGTGCATGAGCCAGGCCAGGGCCGTCTGGGCCGGGGTCGCCCCGACGGCCTCGGCGACGGCATCGAGTTCCTCGTGCAGGTCGAAGTTCGCTTCGGTGAGGTAGTTCTCACGGAAGCGGTCAGACTCGGCGGCCCGGGACTCGCCGGTCAGGCCATCCTCACGGCTGTACTTCCCGGTGAGAAAGCCCTGGCCGAGCGGGCTCCAGGGACAGACCGCCAGGTCCTCCCGGCGGGCCATCTCCAGGTAGTCGCCCTCGATCTCTCGATCGGCCAGGTTGTACCGGGGCTGCAGGACGGTGAAGGGCTCCCAGCCCTCCCGACGGGCGATCTGGTTCGCTTTAACGACCTTCCAGGCGTTCGGCCGAAGCGTCGAAGCTCCCAGATAGTGGACTTTCCCGGCCTCGACGAGCCCGTTCAGCGTCCTCATCAGCTCCCGGGCACCCGTGGCGTCGTCCCAGCGGTGGATGTAGAGCACATCGACGTACTCGGTGCCCAGTCGGTCCAGCAGTGTGTCGATGCGATGGCGAATGTTCTTGCGGTTCGTGCCCCGGCTGTTCGGATCCCCGTCGCGGGTCTGCCAGTAGATCTTCGAGGCGATGGTGAACCGCTCGCGGTCCCGATCTTCGAGCCAGTCGCCGATCCACGTCTCGGCCTGGCCGCCCCCGTAGATGTCGGCCGTGTCGATGTAGCGGCCGCCGGCCTGTTCGTAGGCCGACAGCAGTTCTGTGCCCCGTTGTTCGTCGATCTCGACGTTCCCCTCCTGGGTCTCCCGGCCGAACCGCCAGGTTCCAAACTGCAGTTCGCTGGTCTGGATGCCGGTCGCACCGAGTTCGACGAAGTCGAGGTCGATCGACGCCAGATCCGTCATGGACACGCAATTGGTGGCAGTCGCCAAAAAAGGTTCAACTGTTCCGGAGCGCGGCCAGCCCGACGAACACGCCAGCCCCGAGGACGTTCACCACGAGGTCGAGGACGGTGTCCGAAAGGTAGAACTGCCAGGACCAGGTGTGCCAGAAGCCCTTGAAGACGAACTCGTAAATCTCGAAGCCGGCCCCGATGGCCAGGACGGCCGGCAGGATCCACCACTGTGACTGCCGGCTTTCCTGCTGCCTGAAGGTGAGCGAGAGGATGGCGGCGACCCCGGCCCCGCTCAGCGCGTGGGTAAACAGATCCCACTGGGCGATCGCATCGTACACGGCAAAGTGCAGGCCGCCGAAGTGAAGCCCGGAGACGACGGCCCCGTAGACCAAAATTCCGACCCAGTAGTACCGCTCTCGGCCGCCCGCTTGCAATCCTCCCAGCAGTCGGTTGAGAAAGACCTGGGGCCACCGGTGGGGAGCTTCCGGGGCCCCGCGGGCTGTGAGGGTCCACCGGGTGGCGAGGGCAGCGATCACCACCGAGAGGACGAGGACGATGGCGTGGAGGGGGACCTGTGGGCGGGCGGTCATGTTTGCAGGTTGCCCCATCGACTCATGTGTTTTGTGTCGGTCAAATTCAGGCCAGCCCCGGAGCCAGCAGGAGTAGCCCATAGGCGAGCAGGCCCAGGGTGAGCGTGGCGGTCCCGGTGGCGATCGAGCGGTAGATTCGTTCCTCAGCCGGTCGCTCGCTGTCCCGCAGTGGGGCGAGCCCCAGTAGCGCAAACGGCACGAGGGGGAACCCCAGCCAGTGGGCCGCGGCCATCGTCGGGGTCGGAAGCAGTGTCATAAAGAGCGGAAACGTCAGGCCGGCGAGTGCCAGCCGGTCGATCGCACGCACGATATTCAGGTCCCGCACACGGGTAACCGCGAACAGCCCGATCCAGACCGCCCCGAGTTCGACCAGTGCGATCCTGAGCAGGTTCAGCGTGGGATCGGCGGCCAGCCTGATCGGGGCGGTCATGAACGGCCCCAGCGGGTAGCAGGCCTGGGGCGGACTCGCCATGAACACGTCACCGAAGGGATGACTGAGAAGCCCGAGCAGGGAAGCGCCGAGGACGGGTCGCCATCCAAGGATCGTCCGCGAGCCGACCACCCCGCCCACGACGATGGCCCCGAGGAGCATGAGGCTGTAGCCCAGCCAGCCCGTCCTCGGGACGGCCGGGCCCAGGAAAGCAAGCACCGCCACCACCGTCCCGACCCCGACCGCGATCGCTCCGGCTAACTCCCCGCGTCGGCCCTGCCTCGCTGCGCGCTGGCCGACCGCACTCGCGGCGAGCACCACGGCGGCACTGCCACCCGCGATCAGTGTGTGGGTAACTCCCCGATGGATCCCCTCCGAGGCGACCCAGAACTGCTCCCAGCCGGCGACGCTCAGTTCCGCGAGGGCCCCCGCTGCGCCCACGACGGCGACGAGAACGTCGAGGTCGGGGAGCGCGGCGCTCACGCCGGCCACGAGCCCGACTGCCAGTGCCGAATCGGCCCGTAACCCGGCCGCCCGGGCGAGGGCGATTCCGGCGGCAAGTGCCAAAAACTCGTGGCCCACGAACATCGAGTCCCTCTTCGTGACGGAGTGTCCTGGGTGTTGTGGCCGCCGCTCGTGTCAGTCCGAGTGGCTCCGCTTGAGAATACCCCGTGTCGCCAGGCTTGCCCCGGTCTCGAGGAACGAGGCGAGGGAGAACTGTTCCGGAATGACCCCGAGTTGCTGAAGTTGTCCGAGGGCGTCCCAGGCCGCCCAGGCCTCGGCGATCTTGCCGTCCTCGTATCTGTGCACCCAGATCCCTCGCGTGTTCCCCGGTTCATCGGTCGCCGGGATACCCATGTACTCCCCGTCGTGCGTTCCGGTGGCGGTGAACCCGGCGGTGACTGTCGACTCCTCGACGTGCATGAACTCGATCGTCATCTCGAAGTCCGAGAATCCCTCGTGGGCGGTCTTGATGAACCGTTCGAGCCCCGCCAGATCGGTCGGGTCTTGCTCCGGGTCGAACCAGTGTCCGAGGAAGTCCTCGGTGTGCATCTCCGCGATTCGGTCGTACTGTCGACCGTTCCAGACTTCCTCGACGAATCTGCGCTCTGTCTCTTTGATCGTTTGTTCCGTGGTTTTCTCTGCTGTCATGGTCCTCTCCCCTGCGATGCCAACCGGGCACCGACGCGTCCTAAAATGTTGGCAAAATATAAGGTAGTGCTGGCAATTCTCCGCCAGTGAGAACCAATCTCGGATCGGCCGCCCCACCCGTTTAATGTTTCGGGCCGACAACCCCACGCCATGACCGTCTACGAGACCGATTTGCCCGGCGTCGGTCGGAAGTTCGAGATCGATGTCGACAACGGGGCTCAGTTGGTCATCGTGATCCACAACACGGGCAAGCGGGAGGTCTACCGCAAGCCGAACCCGGAGGCCGATGCGGAGAAGGTCTTCGAGGCCTCGAACCAACTGTCCCAGACCATCGGCTCGATCCTGGAGGGGGCGAAGTTCCAGCCGGTGGAGGTGGACCACGAGGGGACGATGCTCCCGGGGGACACCGTCCTCGAGTGGTACACCGTCACCCCTGACTCGGAACTCGCCGGCTGCTCGTTGGGCGAGTCGGCCATTCGGGAGGGCAGTGACGTCCTCGTGGTCGCTATCCAGCGTGGCGAGGAGATCATTACCTCGCCAGGGCCGGATACCACCGTCGAGCCCGGGGACGTCCTCGTCGTGATCGGGACCCAGTCCCAGGTCCTCGACTTCGAGACGCTGGTCGCCGACGAGGTCACTGAGGAGTGATGGCCCTGGACTGGATCGACCCGGAGGTGTGGGCCCGTGGCGGGTGAGACGGCCCTGCTGGAGCTTGGCTTGCTGTTCGCAGCCGTCGGGCTCGTCGGGGCGCTTGCGGCCCGGATCGACCAGTCGGTCATCCCGTTTTACATCCTCGCCGGGATGGTGCTCAACCCCTTCGTCGCGGGCCGAGTCGCCCCGATCTCCCTGGAGACCACGCCATTCGTCGAACTCGGCGCGGAAGTGGGGATCGTGCTCCTCCTGCTTTTCCTGGGCCTGGAGTTCAATCTCGATCGACTGCTGGCCGATCGGGCCCGAATAAGTGCGGCCGGCGCGATCGACTTCGCGATCAATTTCGGCGTGGGACTGTTGCTGGGGTATGTCCTCTTTCGGGCCGTCCTGCCGGCGTTCCTGATCGCCGGTGCGGTCTACATCTCCTCCTCGGCGATCATCTCGAAGTCGCTGATCGACCTCGGGTGGATCGCCAACGACGAGGCCAGCCCGATACTGGGCACCCTGGTCGCCGAGGACCTCCTGATCGCACTCTATCTCGTGGTGGCATCCGCGATGCTGGCCGGTGGGAGTGATCTCGCGGGGACTGTCCAGTCGATGGGGGTCGCCGTGGGCTTCATGCTGGGCTTGCTGGTCGTCGTCCACTACGGAACGCCGGTGTTCGAGGCGCTGCTCGAAACGAATTCCAGGGAGTTTCTCGTTCTTCGGGCGCTTGGACTCGTGGTGCCCATCGCCGGACTCGGGCTCCTACTGGGCGTGAGCGAGGCCGTCGCAGCCTTCTTCGTCGGAATGGCCGTCTCGGCGACCGGGCACGTCTCGCGGCTGGAGACGCTGCTCGAGCCGGTTCGGGACGTTTTCGCCGCGATATTCTTCTTCTGGATCGGCCTGGTGACCGACCCGCTCCTGCTGGGAGAGGTCCTCGGCCTGATCGTCCTGGCCGTTTTCCTGACCACCCCGACGAAACTCGCCAGTGGCTACCTGGCGGGCCGGATCTACGGGTTGAACGTCCGTCGCTCGACTCGGGTTGCCCTGGGCATGACGACCCGGGGCGAGTTCACGCTCATCATCGCCGCGCTCGCGCTCTCGGGGGCGGGCGGGGTGCTGTCGACCGGTCTCGCGGAGACGATTTATGCCTTCGCGGTGGGCTACGTGCTCGTGATGAGCGTGCTGGGGACCACACTGATGCAGTATGCCACCCCGATCGAGAACGCGGTCAGTCGGCGGTTTGCCTGAAACGGCCGCCCAGATTTTTGACGGCGACGATCCAACGCACAGTCAGTGACCGAGCCGTCCCCAGCGAACGCCGAACCGTCAGCGGCCCCGGGGACCGAAGGGTGGGTTCTCGCCTGGGCGCTCGGAGCCGCGGCGTTCGGCGGGGCGTCGCTTCTGGTTCCGCTCTACATCGTCCAGCTCGGGGCCGGCCCGGCGGAACTGGGAATCCTGGCCGCGATGGCGGCCTTTGCCGGTGTTCCCGGGGCTATCCTGTTCGGCCGACTGGCGAGTCACGTCGGCCACCGTCGCTCGCTGGTGCTGGTGACACTGGGGACCGTCACCGTCGTGCTCGTGATCCTCCCGTTTCTCCAGTCCATTCCCGCGGTGATCGCGGCGAACACGGTGCTCTGGCTGGTGGTGGCTGCGGTCGGACCGGTCGTGACGATGTTGGTGGTCGCCGACCAACCGGAGTCGGCCTGGAGCCGACAGATCGGCCGGGTGAACAAGTTCCAGGGGTATGGCTGGGCCGCGGGGCTCGTCCTGGGGACGGTCGTCCCGCTTGTCACGACACGGGTGTTCGAGCCGCAGGCGATCTCTCGCCTGCTCTTCTTTCTTCTCGCGGGCCTTGCCGCGGCGAGTACGATCGGCGCTGCGCGGACCCTTCCACGACCGGCGGGCGGTCCGCAAAGCGAGCGGGAGATCCGCCGAATCGCTCGTCTTGTGGAACGCTCCGGGCGTGGGGTTCGGGAGGCGACCTTCGCCATGTCGCCCAACCGCATCTACTGGTCGACGCGGGCGATCAGTCCCGGGCGCCTTCGCTCCAGACTGGATTCGGTTCTCGGGACCTATCTCCTCGCCGCCGCCCTCTTCTTCACGGGCTTTGCGATGTTCTGGGCCCCACTGCCACACTTGTTGACCGCGGCTGGCCTCGACGCCGGGCGGGTCTTCGCGCTGTACCTGGTCTCCAGTCTCGGCTCGGCTGTGCTCTACGAGGGAGTGGGTACACTCGCGGACCGCCTGGACGTTCGGCTCCTCCAGTCCGGCGCGCTGCTCGTTCGGGGCCTGCTCTTCCCGCTGGTCGCGTTGCTCGCTGGGGTCGGGCTTACCAGTCTTGGGACGATTATGCTCGGTGTGTTGCTGACCGCGATCGGACTCACCTGGGCCGTCATTCTGGTGGTCGGAACCACGATCGTCTCCCGCCTCGCGACCCCGTCCGTTCGCGGGGAGGTGCTGGGGAGTTATACCGCACTGGGGGCGTTTGCCGGCGGGATCGGCAGCGTCCTTGGCGGCTGGCTCGCCACCTTCGGCTACGTCGTTGCCTTCACCGTCGCCGGTGGACTGGTGGTGGCTGGAGCCGTTCTCGTCGGCTCACTCCGGGCGCTTTCGGCCCGCTCACCGTAACACGCCCTGGACGTACGCGCCGGCGAACATGCCCGCGATGGCGATTAGGATCGGGTAGTTGCCGATGCCAACACTCGCGTAGGCCGCGCCCGGGCAGATACCCGAGAGGCCCCATCCCACCCCGAAGATCACGCCGCCGATGGCGACGTTCCGGTCGAACTCGCGGAGCCGCAAGCCGTAGGGGCGGCCGGTCAGGGGGGCGGACCGGCCCGACCGACTCGCGATCGCAAACACGACACCGGCGAGGGCTGCACCCCCACCCATGACGAAGAGCAGGCCCAGGTCCTCGAGCTGGAGGAAATCGAGGACGACCTCCGGCCGGGCCATCTGGCTCACCGCGAGCCCCAGGCCGAAGAGCAGGCCGCCGACGTAGACCAGGCCCAGGAAGCCGAGTCCGCGGTCGTTCATGGGCTCACCCCCAGTGCAGCGACCGCCCCGGCGGTCAGGATCGCAACGGAAAGAAAGAGCAGGACGTTCACAACCGAGGTCCCGGAGAGCGACCCGATGCCACAGATCCCGTGGCCGGAGGTACACCCTTTCCCGACGCGGGTGCCCACACCCACGAGGAAGCCACCGATCGCCAGCCGCCAGAGCTGGACCTCGGTCGTCCAGATACCCTCACCGAGGACGAGTGCGTACAGGGCCGCCCCCGAGACGATTCCGAGGGTGAACACGAGCCGCCAGCTTCGGGAGGCAGTGAGCGAGGGTCGCTGGAACCACTCCCGATCCGAGACATACGAGAGGGTAGATTCGAGGACCGTGCTCGCTCCGGGAGTCAGGCCAGTTCCGAGGTAGATAACGACGACGCCCAGGCCAACGAGCAGGCCGCCGACGGCGTAGTGGATAATTCCGTTTGGAAACAACTCGAGGGGTGGGCCAAAGACCATCCTTACCCGGTCGAAGCCCCGTGGCCGGCCGCGCAGTTGTTCGGCCCGAGTTCGATGCGGAAGGCCTCCTCGTCGTCGACGGCCTGTTTGCCGAGATTCGCCGCGATGATCTGCTCGAAGTTGGCCGGCCGTGGTGGCATGTCGGCCAGGACGTACTCCACGAACTCGTCCTCGGGCTTCGAGAGGACGGGCATGCGATCGACGAGCGCGCCCAGCCGCGCGGTGAAGGTGCCGTCGGGACCAGGCGAGTCACTCGGGGCGGTGTGTCCGCCGGCGACGATCACGTCCTGATCGAGGGTGAGGAGCCGCTCTTGGAGGCTTCGATAGAGCTGTCTGGCGGCCTCGGGGGCCCCATCGTCGCCGGCTTCCAGGTCCGGCCGGGCGACGCTGTCCACGAACAAGCTGTCACCCGTTAGCACTACGCTTTCGCCGACGAGATAGGAACTCATACCGCTGGTGTGCCCCGGTGTGTGTCTGGTCTCGATCGTGGCGTTCCCAACCGTGAGTTCCTCACCGTCCTCGATGCGAAGCAGGTCGACGTCTGCTTCCATCCCCCGCTGGGTGGTCGGCTCCGGGACGACACCGGTCACACCCTGCTTTGCGAGGGCAGTGACGCCACTGACGTGGTCTGCGTGACAATGTGTGTCGATCGCGTATACCAGATCCGCGCCCTGGGCGGCGGCGTCCTCGACATACCGGTCCCGGAAGGCCCGCAGTGGGTCCACGACTGCGGCCTCCCCGCCGTCGACAAGCAGATAGGAGAGACAGCCAGTCGAGGGGCGATGGTACTGATAGAGCTCGCCGGGGCCGTCGTAATCGGTGATCTCGTTGCGGTCGTAGATGCGCGCCCAGGCGGCCATGCCGCCGTCGAGGGTGACGGCGTCCCGGCCGGCCGACCGCAGTTCGCCGGCCACGTAGTCGCTGGCGTCCCCTTCCGCGCAGACGACGATTAGCGGGTCGCCCTGGGGTAGATCCTCGGGGAGTTCCGCCCCGTCGAGGAACTCGTAGTACGGCCGGTTTTCCACTGTCACGGTCTCCCCTTCGAGGTGCCATTCCTCGAAGTCACTCGCGGTCCGCACGTCGAGGACCGTCACCGGATCGCCGCGATCGATCCGTTCGCGGAGCGCCGTCGGGGAGATCGACTCGGCGGGGGCCGGCGGTTCGGGAACGGCCGCTCCAGTATCGCGCTCGTGCATCGCTGTCACGAATTGGGTCCGGACGAGTATAAGGCTGTGTGCCCCTGCAAGGGTCACACGTCTCGGCGGCGAAACCACTCCGCGCTGGCGATCACGAGCAACAGCGTGGCCGCAAGCAGGATGAGTGCGCCGGCGACGTCGTACTCCCCGTCGACGAGAATCGCGGCCGGGTCGTAGTACCGGGTCGGGCTCAGCGCGCCGACCCACTCGATGTCCGTGTCGTAGGTCACCGTCTCCAGGGTGAAAAGCGCGAAGAGAACCCCCAGTCCGGCCCGCTGGGGGATGTCGGCCCGGTCGAAGAACACCGAGAGGAAGAGTCCGATCGCCGCGGCGAGAAGCAGGTAGGGAACCGAGAAGGCATGCAGGACGACCAGGTCGAAGGCCGGCAGGGACTCCCCGATACTGAGGACCGCGGCGAGCACCACGACCGGCATGAGGACGTTGATCGCCAGGATCGGCACCAAAAGTGACCCGAACTTCTCGACGACGACGCGAATTCGGGAGACCGGCGCAGCCAGTAACAGGTCGATGCGCCCGGATTCGATGTCCCCGGCAATCAGCCCGCCCCCGAGGTAGGTGACATACAGCCCGAGCATGAGAATCCAGATGAACTGGTAGATCTCGGCGGCGAGAAACCCCTCGATGGTCGTGATCGACTCGATGGCGAAGGCCGCCTGCAGGGACTCGGGCAACGCCTGGGCGTACTCCTCGAAGGACGGGCCCGCCGCCTCGATCGAGGGAAACAGCCACACCAAAAGCGCGAGATAGAAACTCACCACTACCAGAAGCGTCAACGTCCCTTTGAGGCGTTGTTGAGCCTCGTACTTCATGATCTCGGTCATCGGTCCCCCCGGTCGTCCCCGTAGTAATGCATGAAGACCTCCTCCAGTGGCGGTTCCTCGATCTCCATGTCGATCAGCGAGTACGTCGAGAGCGCTGCCAATAGCTCGTTGTAATCCCCCGTGAAGGTAAAGCGAGTCACCGTCCCGACCTGCTCGAAGTCGACGATCCCCGGGAGGGCCAGGGCGTCTTCGTCGAGTGGCTCGTCGGTATGGAGTCGGACCCGCTTGCCACCCTTGCGCAAAAGCGAGTCGATGTCCTCCAGGGCGACCAGTTCGCCCTCGCGGATGATCCCGACCCGATCACAGACTCGCCGCACCTCGCCCAGCACGTGTGATGAGAAGAAGATCGTCGTGCCAGCCTCTCGCTCGGCCCGGAGGAAGCTGTTGAGCCGTTCCTGTTTGAGCGGATCGAGCCCGCTTGTGGGCTCGTCCATGATGACCAGATCGGGGTCGTGCATGAACGCCTGGATGAGGCCGAGCATCTGACGGTTGCCCGAGGAGTAGGTTCGGATGGGCTTTTCGAGTGGCGGGTCGAAGAGGTCGGTCATTTCAGTCAGTCGCTCATCGCCCTTCAGGGCGGCCTGATAGCCGAGAAACGACTCCCCGGTCACCGACTCGGTGAAACTCAACTCGGCGGGCAGGTAGCCGATCCGTTTTCGGGCCTGCCTGAGTGGTTCCTCGTCCCGGACGTCGGCCCCCAGGACGGTGGCGGTCCCGCTCGTCGGGGAGAGCAACCCGAGCAGCGTTCGCAACGTGGTCGTCTTGCCGGCTCCGTTCGGCCCGAGGAAGCCGAATATCTCCCCGCTTTCGACGCGAAATTCGAGGGCGTCGTTCGCGACAGTCTCGCCGAAGCGCTTTGTCAGCGCTTGAACCTCGATCGCCGGCATCTCGGTCACCGGTTGAGCCACCACCAGCCCCCGGCCAGGATGAGGATCACGACGACGGCCCCGATGGCGACGGCGGTGGACCCACTCGTCCCGCCGCTGGGACTGTCGATGGTCACCGGCACCCGATGGGGACCGTCGACGACGGTTCGGTCAGCCGGCGTCTCGGCGGTCAGGTTCAGGGACAGGACATCCGTGGTCGGGACCCCGTCCTCCGGGGTGGTGACCTCGAAGGTCAGGATCGCCGATTCACCAGGGCCGAGGGATTCGACGAAGGCGGTCGGGGATTGGCTGGTGTAGGGTTCCCGGACTGACAGCCGGGCTCTGAGGTCGGTTAATTGTGTCTCGCCCTCGTTTTCGACGGTCACCCGCAGTTCGTTGGTGGCGTCGATCTCGAAGGTGGCGTTTCGCGGCGTCACCTCGAAGAGGTGTTTCGGAGCGGTGACCGCGGGTCGAAGCGTCGTTCGGTCGCTTCGGTACGGCTGGTCGGCGCGGTCGTACTGGAGTTGTGCCTGGAAGGCCCCGGTGGCAGGGTTCACTCCGGGTGCACCGTCCAACTCGACGGCGATCGTTGCCGTCTCATCCGGGTCGAGGGTCCCGATCGTCGCCGGTCCGCCCACGTCGATCGTCGGATCGACCGACTCCAGGGTGGCCACGGCGTTTTCGAGCCGCTTTTCGCCCTGGTTTGTCACCTGGGCGGAGAGCACGGCCCCCGGTCCCTGGTGGGTGATTTCCACGGCGTCGAACTCGATGGGACCGCCTGCAGGCGGGCCCACACCGAGGGTGGTGGGTCCAGCCCGCGCAGAGAGGCCAGTCGGATGGACGAAGGCAACAGTCGCCTCGATCGGGGCGTCACCGGGTTCGGCTCCCTCGCCAATGGTCACGTCAGTCGAGACGGTGCGGGTCTCCCCGGGGGCCCAGGCCCCCAGGAACTGTGCGGTCGTGGCTGCCCCGTCGAAAGTGAGCCCCGGCGAGACGGCTTCCAGGTGCAGGACGGATTCGGTAAGCGTCGTGGAGCCCGC